>JBNJFV010000282.1:0-2572 GCA_051747145.1 Halobacteriota archaeon | reverse complement strand
GGCACGATCGTCACGTCCGCCGCCGGGGGACAGTCGTCGTCGACCGTGACCCGATCGCCGTTCACCGAGATTCGGACACTCGGTCGCACCGACCCGTCCTCGCCGTAGAGGTACTGCCGGGAACGGGGGTACGCGTCGACGATCGCCTCGAGGGCCTCAGCGACGCGTCCGCCGTCGAAATCGATCGTACACCGTTTCCCGCCGATCGCCGAGCGAAGCGGGCCGTAGACGGTCACGTCCATGGATGAGGTATCGCTTCGAACGGGTAAAAACTGGCCGGCAACGCCTGGGAGGTAGCGGATCTGCGAGCGGGTTTCTCACCGACTGCCGAAGGAAGACAGGCATAAGTACGCGGACTCCCGAATTCGAACGATGACACACCGTCCCGACTGGCTCACGTTCCGCCGGTTCGCGGCGTTGACGACGGGATTGACGCTTTGGCTCATCACGCTTGGAGTGTACACCGCCGCGACCGGATCGGGGCTGGCCTGCAATGCCGACTGGCCGCTCTGTTCGGGGCAACTTGTTCCGGCGTTGACGATCAATCCCGACTTCATCGAATGGTTCCACCGGCTGGTGGCGATGATCACCGGATTGTTGATCCTCGCAACGGCCGCCTGGGCGTGGCTCGGAGACCAGCGCCGACAGACGAAGCTCGCGGCGACACTCGCGGTCGTAGTCTTGCCGGTGCAGATATCGATCGGCGCGGTGACCGTGACGATCGGCGGCCTCGTCCCGGGAGGATACGCAGTACCGACCCACGCAGCGCATCTGTTAGTCGCGCTCGTGATTTTCACGCTGTTGGTACTGACGACGTTGTGGGCCTACCAGGGTCACTTCGACCGACCGCCTCGAACCCGACTCCGATCGGCGTTCGGCGTCGCCGCGGTCGGGATGGTCGTGAGCGTACTCTTCAGCCGCGCACTGCCGATCCTCGTGTACGACTCGGGCGGGCAGGCGTGGTACTTCGTCGGAAGCCTGCTGGCGTACGCCGGGCTCGTCGCGGCGATCACGTGGTCCTGGCGTACCGATCCGGTGTCACGAGCCGCGTCGGTGACGGCGATCGCGAGCCTGTTTGTCACGATGCTGTTGGGTCGCGACATCGTCGTGTACGGTGAGACGGCACGGTTGGTGAACGTCTCACTCCTCGTCGTCGCAGCGAGTGGCGTTCTCGTCGGATTGGTGTGGTCGAGTAAAGCCGGCAGATCGCGCCGAGAGGGTCGTGCCGATCGGATGATCGGCCCGAACTGACTGCCCCGAATTACCGATACAACGATCCCACCGGCAGATAGCACGCGAGAAAACCGTCAGTGGAACTCGGTGACGACCTCGATCCCGTCGATCGCGTACGCGTCCATCGCGGCGAGCCGATCGGAGACCTCGTCCAACGACACCGTCCGCGTGACGAGCGCCCCCGGATCGATGCGACCCGCCTCGATCATGCCGAACAGTTCGCCGTAGCGGGTCGGCGGCATCCCCCGCGAGCCGAGAAAGTCGATCTCCCAGCGGGTCATCCAGTCGGTCGGCAGCGACACCGCACCGCGTTCGACGTCGGTCGTAAGCCCGAGCTGGACGTGCGTGCCGCCGTGGCGGAGACACCGAACGGAGTTTCGGCAGGTTTCGGCGATACCGAGCGCGTCGATCGACACGTCCGCCCCCTCGAGGAGACCGGACTCGCGCTCGGTCGTCGATCGGATCGTCGAGACGACGTCGACCGACTCGGCGTCGACCGTTTCGACCGCACCCAGCTCCCGAGCGCGATCGAGCGCCGACTCCCTGACGTCGACCGCGATCGGTCGGGCCCCAAGCGCCGCCGCGAGCTGAATCGCCGACAACCCGACGCCGCCGCACCCGTGGACCGCCACCCAGTCGCCGGCCGTGATCGACGCGCGGTGTTCGAGCGCGTGAAAGGCGGTCATGTATCGACAGCCGATCGCTGCGACGTCGCGAGCGGAGACGCCCTGCGGAATCCGCATGGCGTTGTAGTCGGCGTATGGGAGGTGGACGCGTTCGGCGAACGCCCCCTGCGCTTCGGGTTCGAAGCCAATTGCGAACCCGTCCGCACAGATGTTTCCGCGCCCATTCCGACAGTGCGGACACGTCCCGTCGCCGACGCTGAACGGGATCGCCACCGAGTCGCCGATCGACAGCGACTCGACGCGATCGCCGACGTCGACGACGGTGCCTGCGGGCTCGTGGCCGAGGATCTGGCCGATCGGGACGCGATCGTCGGCCCATTCGCCGTGGCCTTTCCAGGCGTGCCAGTCGCTCCGACAGATGCCACACGCGTCGACCTCGACGACGACGCCGTGGGGATCGAGCGTCGGTTCCGGGACGTCCCGAATCGAAAGCGGCTCCCCGTAGCCGGTGAGTACAGCTGCGCGCATACGAACGCACACGCGGTGAGTGGTGAAAAACCCGACCGGAACCAGGCGATCGCAGGGGCGTCAGAAGAAGTCCGAAAGCCCGGCCTGTCCGTCGCCTGCGTCGTCCGCGCCCGCCTCACCGTCGGAATCTGGCGTCCGTTCCGCACCCGCACCCGCCGAGGCGTCGGTGGTCGCAGATCCAGCCG
>JBNJFV010000281.1:0-2582 GCA_051747145.1 Halobacteriota archaeon | reverse complement strand
CCCCGGTGCCAGGACTCACGCCGATAAGGTCCATTACCGCACCCCCGTTCTGACCGATCGAAGTTCGCGCCTGAATCCCTGCACGGTTTCGTACCGTTCGACCTTCCGTTTTGCTAAACATTTCGAAACGATCGGCCCAATGGGATCGGGGATCGATCGATCGTACTCCGAAACTGGGTTGGGATCGGCCTCCAGCACGTTCCGGAGCACCGACTTCGTCTCGCCGACGAAGGGCGGTCGTCCCGTAAGCGCCTGATAGGCGATCACGCCGAGGTGATAAATGTCGGTCGACGCGTCGACCACGCCGAACCGATCCGGGTGGATCTGTTCGGGGGCGGCGTGACCGGGGATACGACTCAACGGCCCTCGGATCTCGTCGTCGAAGAGCCGGGCGACCCCCCAGTCTGCAATTTTCGGATAGTCGTAGAGGTCGCGTTTTCCGAGCACGTCCGTAAACTCGATCACGTCGGGGGTTAACCCGCCGTGAGTCACACCGTAATTGTGGGCGTACTGTATCCCCGCGGCCACGCGCTCTAGGATCCACAGCGCCTCGTCGACCGGAATCGCCCCCGACCGATCGCTCAACGTACCGGCAGTCGAGTGCTCGTATGCGATCCACGAGGTCGGAAACTCCCCCCAGGAGATCACCGTCGGAATCACGTCGTGGTCCTGTATACCTTCCCAGACGCGCATCTCCGCGTCGAACCCGTCCGAACTCCCGAACGAAACGCTGTGGTTGAACTGTTTCAGCGTGGCCGGATAGTCGCTCCCGTACGCCTGATAGCGGACTTTTCGTGCGGTCTCCCAGGGTCGTTCGTACAGCAGTTCGATCGTGTCGAACTCCTCGAACGTAATCGGTCGCGTTCGAGGCGACGAGGGCGGCGAATCCGGCGGATACGCACCCGAAGACGGCGATCGAGGGCGTCGAGACGGACGACGAGTGGATTCGTCTGCGTCCGTTTCTGGGCCGGTCTCGAGGTCCTCCGTCCTGACTGACCGGCGTTTGTCCCGCTCTGTTTTCCCGCCGCCAATGACGTTGCCTCCCCCGCTCGGTTCGTATCCGCCGGGCCCCGAGATCACCTGTGGCGCAGCTTCCTTGATGCGACTGTCGGACAGGTCTGTCATCGACAGCACAGTTTCGGCGAATCCCGGACTGTGTTCGGCGATGTACGTGATCGCCCGAAGTGCGGCTTCCTGACCGGTATCGCTTTCGACAGCACGGGCGAGGCGGTGCCCGAAGTTGGTGACGAGCGATGGGTCGTGTTCCGCTGCGAGCCCGATCGCCCACGACGCTGACAGTCGGGCTTGCGTGTCCGGACTCTCCAACAACCCAATCAGGTGTCTGACCTGTCGTTGCTCGAACTCCTCGGGACGATCCATTATGTCCGACAGATGACGTTCGGCGATCTGTGCGTCCCGGCTCGACGACTTCATCTCTCGTCCACATCTCTCATAGCAATCACAAATAGTGTTCGGGTCGACTCGATCGGAGGATTTGGGCGAACTGGTCGGTGAAATCCCGCCCGACACGTGCGCAGAGACGGAGATCTGACGGTCGTAGGCGGCTGCAAACTAAAAAGTCCGGCAACCTATCGGCAAATATGACTGGTATTTCAGTCACGCTCGTCGATCGAGGTCGCGTTCGTGCCGACGTGGGGTACGTACAAAGCGGCTACACGATGGCGGACGCGAAAACCCCCAACCCGAGCCACGAGATCGGCGACTTCGTGGTCTGGTCGGCCGTCGTCGAAACCGCCGACGGGACGTATCTATTCGACACCGGTTGCCCCCCGGACGCCGATACGTACTGGCCCGAACCGTTGTACGACGCCTTCGAACCGTACGACGCGGCCGATCGGTCGCTTTCGATCGATCTCGGTCGCAACGGGTACGCGATCGACGACATGGACGCCGTCGTCATGAGCCATCTGCACCTGGATCACGTTGGCGAACTCGATCGGTTCGAGGGGGCCGACGTGCCCGTCTACGTTCACCGGGCGGAACTGCCGTTCGCGTATTTCAGCGCGAAGACGTCAGAGGGGTCGATCGCGTATCTCGCCGAGGATTTCGACGGAGAATACGACTGGCAGATCGTACACGGCGACAGTCACACGATCGTCCCGGGGTTCGAGTTGCTCCACCTCCCCGGACACACGCCGGGACTGCTCGGAGCCCGGATCGACCTCGACGGCGGGGATCGAACGCTCCTCATCGCTGGCGACGAGGCGTACGTCGATGCGAACTACACCGACGGCGTCCCGCTCGGTCCGGGGTTGCTGTGGAGTCGGCCCGATTGGAAGGCAAGTCTTAATCGGCTGCGGGAGATCGAACGACAAACCGATGCGAGCGTGCTCTACGGCCACGACCTGGACCGGTTCGAGGAAATCGATTCGGCGGTTTCGTCGTAGACCGAGGTCGGTTGTGCTTGCCTGCAAACGGTGTCGAACCGGCGGGAGAAGCGCCGTCACAGACGCCGGCAATGCCCGCATCCAAAGCAACCCTTTCTCCCCCCGATGCCGTGCGTACGGTCAATGGACCCTCTCGCCCAGCAGATTGCTCTGGCCCCGTTGATTGCGGAGTCG
>JBNJFV010000280.1:0-2603 GCA_051747145.1 Halobacteriota archaeon | reverse complement strand
ACGACGCCGACGGATCGACCGTCCAGACGGGCGAAGCCGACGACGAGGTTCTTCGCGAAGTTTTCGTGGACTTCGAAGAACGATCCGTCGTCGACGACCCTGTCGATCACGTCAGTCATGTCGTAGGGCTTGCGCGGTTCGTCCGGGACGATCGAGTTCAACTCGTCGTCCGCCCGTTCGGGGTCGTCCCACGGCTCGACCCGCGGGGGGTCCTCGACGTTGTTCTGTGGCAGGTACGACAACAACAGCGCGATGTCGTCGAGCGCATCCTGTTCGGATTCCGCCGCGAAGTGTGCGACCCCCGAGGTCGACGAGTGCGTGACCGCGCCGCCGAGTTCCTCGAAGGAGACCTCCTCGCCGGTGACTGCTTTGATCACGTCGGGGCCGGTGATGAACATGTGGCTCGTCTCTTTGACCATGAAGGTGAAGTCGGTGATCGCAGGCGAGTAAACCGCACCGCCCGCACACGGGCCCATGATCGCCGATATTTGTGGGATCACGCCGCTGGCCTCCGTGTTCCGACGGAAGATTTCCGCGTAGCCGGCCAGCGACGCAACCCCCTCCTGGATCCGCGCGCCGGCCGAATCGTTGAGGCCGATCACGGGCGCGCCGACGTCCATCGCCTTGTCCATTATCTTACAGACCTTCTCGGCGAACACCTCGCCGAGCGAGCCGCCGAAGACGGTAAAATCGTGAGCGAACACGAAGACCGTCCGACCGTTCACCTCGCCGTATCCGGTTACGACGCCGTCGCCTGGAATCTGTCGCTCCTCCATCCCGAAAGTGTGGGTCCGGTGGGTTCTGAACTGATCGAACTCGTGAAACGTCCCGTCGTCGAGGAAGTAGTCGATCCGCTCGCGGGCGGTCATCTTCCCCTTTTCGTGCTGGGATTCGACCCGCTCTTCGCCGCCGCCCTCACGGGCTCGCATCCGGCGTTCTCGGAGGTCTTCGATTCGGTCGTCCATCGTCATCGCGGACCACCCGTACTCATTGTTCGTATCCGACTACGAGATGCGGGAAAAGGGTTGCGTAACGGGGCGAATCGCCGATCGGGACGATCGATCGACCGGCCGACCGGACGCCGTTTCGCCACCGTGACCGCACGGCTTTTCGTGGCTTCGGGTAGCCTGTCGAATCGTATCCAACGTTTTTACCCGTGGCTATCGCAGTGTCGATCGATGGCCGTACGCGAGACGTGGGCGACGAGAGTCGGCTTCATCCTCGCGGCCGTCGGGAGCGCCGTCGGATTAGGTAACGTCTGGCGGTTCCCGTTTCAGGTGGGTGCGGAAGGTGGCGCGGCGTTTCTGGTCGTCTATCTGGTGTTCGTCGCGGCGATCGGTTTTCCGGCAGTGCTGGTGGAGTTCGTCATCGGTCGGCAGACGAAGCGGAATCCGGTGGGTGCCCTCGAGAGCCTCGGTGGGACGCGATGGCGGTACGTAGGGTGGATCTTCATCGTGACCGGGTTCGTCCTCCTGTCGTACTACAGCGTCGTCGCTGGGTGGTTCCTCCAGTATTTTTTCCTCGGCTTGCTCGAAGGGTACACCGCGACGACGGCAGCCGAACTCGACGTGGCGTTCGAGGCGGCCAGTTCCGGCCTGTCGGCGTTCGTTGCCCACACCGTATTCATGGCTGCGGTCGTCGGCATCGTCGTCGCGGGAATTCGAAGCGGCATCGAGACTGCGGTCACGGTTCTCGTGCCCGGGATTGTGGCGGTTCTTGTCGGGCTCGCGATTTACGGGGCGGTGGCGATCCCGCACGCCCCAGAGGCGTACGCGTACTACCTCCAGCCGAATTTCGGCGTGATCCTCGCGGAGTGGCGTACCATTCTGCCGGCCGCGGCCGGACAGGCGTTTTTCACTCTCTCGTTGGGGATGGGCGTGATGATCACCTACGCGTCGTATCTCGGCGAGGATCGAAACCTCGCGACGGACGCGTCGATGATCGTCGGGTTGGATACGTTCATCGCGATCCTCGTCGGGTTCGTCGTGTTTCCGTTCATCTTCCAGGCCGGCGCGGATCCCGACGAGATCGGCGCGGACGCGATCTTCGTGAGCCTCGCACAGGCGTTCGCCACGATCCCGGCCGGCCGCCTTCTCGGCGTCGTCTTCTTCGGGATGGTCGTCCTCGCGGCGCTTTCGAGCGCGATCAGTATCCTGGAAGTACTCGCGTCGTATCTGATCGACGAACTGGGATGGCGCCGTCCGATCGCCGCCGGAGCCTGCGGCGTCGCCGTGTTCGTCCTCGGAATTCCCGTGACGATCGACCTTCGATTCTTGCAGTTGTTCGACGGGTTCGCCGAGGGCGTGCTCCTCGTCCTCGGAGCGCTGCTCGTCGTGGTGTTCGTCGGTTGGGTCGTCCCCGACCAAGCGCTCGCAGAACTGAAAACCGGGATCCGAAACCCGGGGGTATTAGGCGACGTCTGGCTCTGGCTCGTTCGGATTCCAATCTTGATCGTCCTCCTCGTTTCGTTGTACTTCGGCGTGTCCGGGTACGTCGAGTTCCTGATTGAGACGGGCGACAGCTTGCTACCGGGTTGATCGACGGCTGGCTACCGGATTGATCGACGGCTTGGTTCACGGTGGACGATCGACGAATCGCAATCG
>JBNJFV010000279.1:0-2604 GCA_051747145.1 Halobacteriota archaeon | reverse complement strand
GATTGCCACCGCGTCGAACGTGACGCCGTCGATCGGCGCGGCGATGTCGCCGTACGATTCGACGACGACCGTATCGGCCTCGCCGATTCGATCGCGAACCCGCTCGAAGGCCGGCAGATACGTCTCCGTCATCAGTTCGTTGAACGCCGGAATGGAGCGAACACGTGGTGCGTTCTCGATCGGAAGCTGGGTGCGGATACGGTCGGGGAGCAGCCCGGCGTCTTCGGCGGTTCCGTTGACGACGAACCGATCGCCGGTCTGTGTTCGAACTCGATCGACGAGGAACGTGCGTCCCTGCTCGCCCAACATGCCGCGGCGATCGGGTGTCGGTCGCCACAGTCGGTGAACTGGATTTACCAACTCCGGGGGGTGAGCCCCGCGACCGGCCGCTACGAGCCGTCGAACGTCCCCGCCGTAGAGCCGCCCGTCCGCGATCGACGCTCTCACGTCGTCGTGATCGAACCAGTAGTCGTTTCCGGCGCGGGGTTTCACCCCGATCGAGCCGTCGAGCGTCGAGATCAGTCCGGCCGAAAATGTCGTCTTGCCCGCGTCGACCCGCGAGGCGCCCGCGACGAGCAACCGCATCTACGCCGGGTCGTCGGCCGTCTTCAGGCCGTAATACCCAGGTTCCTCCTCGGTCGGCGGCTCGGCGACCACGAGGTCGTCGGCGTTGCGCATGATCCACGGGATCGCCCAGTCGAGCAGGATCTCTTCGACGCCCTCGTCGATCGCCGCGTCTGGATCGAGCCCCTGGAGCATTCGGGCGATTTCGTAGACGGTGTACATCTGCTCGGACGCGAGGAGTTCCTCGGGCGTATAGAAGTCGCACGGGAACAGTTGGTCGAACGCGGATTTCGGCTTCGGCATGCCAGCGGCTTCGTGATCGATCGCGTAAACGTTGGCGATCCGGTTCGAAATGGGTCGATCAGATTCGATTCGATTCGATCAGATCCGATTCGATTCTACCTGCTCCAATCGGAATCGAGTGGGTCCGATCGGATCGCCAAACCGTCGATCGGTGACAGCCGCGGCTCAGCGGGAAGCGCCGAAAAAATGTGGACCTGGAACTCTCGTTACTCGAACAGTTCGACAGCCTGCTCGTAGCGGGCGGCCGGCTCCTCCCAGTCGACGACGTTGAAAAACGCCTCGACGAAGTCGCCGCGGGCCGGACCGTAGTCGTAGTAGTACGAGTGTTCCCACACGTCGAGTGCCAAAATCGGGTGCCCGCCCCAGATCGCGCCCTGGTCGTGCTTGTCGACCACGACGTTGCGGAGCTGATTCGAGAAGCTGTCGTAGACGAGCAGCGCCCAGCCGGAGGCGTTACCGGCTGCAGCCTCGAACTCACCCTTCCACGCCTCGTAGGACCCAAAGTCCTCGGCGATGCGATCGGCGAGCGCACCCGATGGCTCGTCGCCGCCCGCAGGCGACATGTTCTGCCAGAACAGGTCGTGCAGGATGTGCCCGGAGGAGTTGTGCGTGACAGACCGGATCGCACCCGGCGACGAACCGAAGTCGCCGTCCTCGCGGTTCGCCTCGAGCGTCTCCTCGGCGCTGTTCCAGCCGTTTACGTAGCCTTGATGGTGGGTGTCGTGATGCCACGTGAGAACCTGTTCGGAGATGTGCGGTTCGAGCGCGTCGTAATCGTATGGTAGTGGGTCGAGTTCGTAGCTCATAGTGTAATTCCTCCATCACACACCTCGGTCGGTAACCTGTTAAAGGTTGAGGAATCGTACGGTAACATACAACACGAAACCGGGGGCAGGACTGGTGAACGCAGGGTGTGAGGGGGGATCGTTGACACCGAATCGGCGTTCGAACCGATCGATCGCGTAATCATATTCGGTTACAACGTTATTCGCCGTGGTACGGTTCGGTTCGCCGTTCGTACTCCATCGTCGTCGCGACCGAGGCGGCGATCGACGCGCCGAATTCGCGTTCGACGAGATGCAATGCGAGATCGATGCCGGAGGTCACCCCGCCGGCGGTGATGATGTCGCCGTCGTCGACGACGCGCGCGTGGACGACCGCTGCGTCCGTCGCTTTGAGTTCGTCGATCGCGCTGCCGTGGGTTACCGCACGCCGACCGTCGGTGACGCCTGCGGCAGCGAGCAACATCCCGCCCGTACAGACCGACGCGATCGTCACGCCTGCGTCGTGGTAGGCCGCGATCGCCTCGGGCACGTCGCCCTTCTGTGCCTCCGCCCATGCGCTCGCCTCGGGACGCTTTGCCGCCCAGCCGCCGCCCGGAACGACGAGCAGGTCCGGTGCCGTCGACGAATCCGGTTCCGGCAGGACGCCGTCGACGCCGACGCGGAGCCCGTGACTTGCGATGACCGTCTCGCGTTCGTCGAGTGTGAAAAGCGAAACCGTCGCGTCGGCGCCGTTTCCGATCGCGTTTTCGAACACCTCGAACGGGCCGATCGCGTCGATTTCGTCGAACCCCTCGTAGAGCAAAATCCCGATTCGCATGGATAGCAGGAGGGACTCGCGATCGAAATAGGTTCGCCTCGTCGTTCGAATGATCGATCGCGTCGCCTCGTCGTTCGGACGATCGATCGCGTCGCCTCGTCGTTCGGACGATCAATTGTGTCGCCTCGTCGTTCG
>JBNJFV010000278.1:0-2645 GCA_051747145.1 Halobacteriota archaeon | reverse complement strand
GCGACCTCCCCGAAACGTTCGTCCTCTATCAGACGGGCGGGATGGGAATCGAGCCGATCGTCTACCTGATCGCCCCGGACGCGCCGACTGCGGCCAGCGTGGCGAGAGAGCTTCGGTAATCCGGTCACCGTCGGCGTCGCACGATCGACCCCGGACGCGCAGACGTCGCACGCTTTTGTACGTTCACGCCGTCGTACCGACACGGAACCTATGAATGGCCCTCTTTCGTCCGGCTGGGCGCTGCACAGATCCAGTCCACAGACGACCCAGGAGTTTTACACCTCGTGGGCGGACGCCTACGACCTGCTCGCAGCGCGTACGCCGGTCGTCGGTTCGATCAGGCGTCGTGCGATCGACGCGCTCGATCTGGCCGCGGGCGACGTGGTCGTCGAGATGGGCTGTGGGACCGGCGGAAATCTCCCGTACCTGCGCGATCGGGTCGGGCCGACGGGCACGGTGATCGGGATCGACTTCGCAGCCGGCATGCTCGCCGTCGCCCGCGATCGCGTTCGACGGCACGGCTGGAGCAACGTCCACCTCGTCCGCGCTGATGCGACGACCCCGCCGGTGCCGACGCCAGGCAGACGCACGGCCGTCGACGCGGTGTTCGCGTCGTTCGTCACCGGAATGTTCGACGATCCGGCGTCCGTCGTCGACGAGTGGGCGTCGATCGTCGGTCCGGAGGGGCGGATCGGTCTGGCCGATCTCGCACGCAGCAGTACCGCTATCGGTCGCGTGCTGAATCCGATATTCGGTGTCCTCGTTCGAGCCAGCTCGCCGTCTGGGACGGCCCGGACACGCGGCACGCAGGTCGAACGGCTCGATCGGCGGGTCGCCGCGGGGCACAGGCGACTCCACGGGCAGTGTCGGGACGCATCCTACGAGACGTGTGCACTTGGGTTCGTCAGGATCAGTGCTGGGACGGTCTCTTGAATAACGAGGGGTCGATCGCCTGCGACGCTGGCTGCGGTGAGCTGTGCGTCGCGGGGCCGATCGCGTCGATCGATCGCCTCGAAACTGCGATCGGTGCCGCCGCTTCCGACCGTAGTGACACGCCGAGCCGGTGGCTATATCGGTTCGCCGTCGGTAGTAAGAGCCGTATGCGTCGGCGTCGAGTTGGACAGATCGTCTCTATCGGCTTTGCCGTCTCGTTATCGGGCTGTCTCGATCGAGTATTCCCGACGAGCCCTCCCGACGAGACCGACGAGCCGCTCGTGGCGATCGTCGAGGATCGCCTCGTCAGGGAAAACCCCGGAACCGACGAGGAGGCGGTCAGAATCGAAGGGATCGCCGAGAACGTGAGCGATCGCCAGTTGACGTACGTGGAACTGCAGGTTCGATTTTACGACGAACACGACGAACAGCTCGACAGCACGGTCGACCACATCAACGACGTCACGGCCGGCACCCGGTGGGAATTTCTCATCGAGTATCCGCGGACCGGTCCCGACGCAGCAGCCGTCGTCGACTACGACCTCGAGGTCGTAACGAACATCTAGCGCAGACGCGCTCGGGGAGAACAGCCATGTCCCGTCCGACTGTACGCTCGGACGTGTGGCCCGTCGGTCACACGCGATCGCATCCTCGGAGCGATCGGTCCGAAGGGGGACGATGATCGACCCGACCGACGCGTCCTCGCCGTCCGATTCCGACGAGGACGATCCCCCTCGTGCACTCGACCCCAGGGAGACCGATCGGTCGGCAGCCCACGACGACAGCCACGTAACGCTCGCCCGTCAAAGCGGGATCACGTTCGTCGGCGACATCGTAAAGAAGACGTTCGGCTTTGCGATCGTCGCGATCATCACGCGGCTCGTCAGTCCATCCGTGTACGGGTTGTTCGTCCTCGCGACGTCCATTATCCTGTTCGTCCAGGTCTTTGCGACCCTGGGGCTCCCGAAGGCGATCGACTACTACGTTCCTCAGTACCTCAGTTCCGGCCGAACGGACAAGGTCAGAGGCGTGTTCCTGCAGGTCGTTCTTTTCGTCACCGTGATTTCGACAGCCGTCGGCGTCGGGCTGTTTCTCACCGCGTCGATCGTAAGCGAACTGTTCGGCGAACCGTCGTTGCGGCTCGCGCTCGTCCTCCTCAGCGTCGCACTGCCGATGCTTGCGATGTACAACGTCCTGCTGGCGTCGTTCAACGCGATCAAACGCCTCACGTTCCGCGTGTACGTCCGGGACATCACGCGGCCGACCGTCAGACTCGTCTCGACGGCCGCCCTGCTGCTCGTCGGATTCGGGCTGTTGGGCGTCGTCGGTGGATACGTCATCGGACTGGCCGCGTGTATCGTCGTCGGCGCGATCTTGCTCGCCCGTCACGGGACGCAGTACGCCGGTCGATCGATCTCGTGGACGCCGACCCGACAGCTACTTTGGTACTCGGTGCCACTCGCGTTCGCGAGCGTCATCTACGTCCTGTTGGGACAGGTCGATTACGTGATCGTCGGGTACTTTTTGAGCGCGGAGGAGGTGGGATTGTATCGCGTCGGCTACATGCTCGGTGCGAACGTCCTGATCTTCTTCGCGGCGCTAGCGCCAGTGTTCAAACCCCTCATCGCCGAGGAGAAAACCGACGACGAGGCTGTCAAAGCGCGGTATCGGACGGCGACGCGGTGGGTGATCGGCTTTACCCTTCCGCTGAT
>JBNJFV010000277.1:0-2683 GCA_051747145.1 Halobacteriota archaeon | reverse complement strand
GTCCGACAAAGGGTCCGCACTCGATGACGTCGAATTTCTCGCCCGATCGCCCTATCGCGTTCGGGCGCTGGATGCGCTGGCCGATCGCCCGCAGAGCCGCGCACAGCTGCAGGGGGTGACGGGGGCGTCAGCGTCGACGATCGCGCGGACGCTGCGTGCGTTCGAAGATCGCCACTGGATTCGGAAAACGGGCCGACAGTACGAGGCGACTCAGCTCGGTGCGTTCGTCGTCTCGGGGGTTCAAGAGCTGATCGATCGGATCGAAACCGAACGAACGCTACGCGCCGTGTGGGAGTGGATTCCCGCCGAAATCACAGCGCTTTCGATCGAGATGCTTTCGGATGCGATCGTGGTCCTGCCCGTCCCAGAGGATCCGTATCGACCGGTGAATCGGTTCGCCTCGCTACTTTCGGAGACGGACCGATTTCGATTCGTCGGATACGACGTCGCGTTACTGGAGCCGTGTAAAGACGTGTTGGCCGATCGAATTACCGACGGGATGGTAACCGAGATCATCGATCCGCCGTCGGTCGCCAACTACATCCTCTCGACGTACGCCGACCACTGCACCGAGCCGCTCGAAAGCGGCCATCTGGAGGTTCGCGTCCACGACGAGCTGCCGACCTGCGGGATCTGTCTGTTCGACGATCGGGTCGCAATCAGCTGCTACGATCGCGACAGCGGCACCGTCCGGGCGTTCATCGACACCGACGCGCCTGCGGCCCGCGAGTGGGCGACGTCGACGTACCGTCAGTACCGCGAGGAATCGCGGCCGATCTACCGACGCGATCGCGTCGTCGTTGCGGACGGGTCGTGACCGTCGGACCGATCAGCGATCGCCGTCCACCACTTCGGACCGATCAGCGATCGCCGTCCACCACTTCGGACCGATCAGCGATCGCCGGCCACCACTTCGGACCGATCGGCGGGGTCATCCCATTGATTCACCCCTTGCAATCAATCCACCCCTTGCGATCGATCCACCTCTTGTGATCGATCCACCCCCTGCGATCGTCCCACTGGACGCTTCGACACCACCTGACGGAAAACGCCCACCAAATAGCGATAATAGGTGTCACATGGATCACTGAACGAGGTGATACAATCTGCTGGTTGCAACGTCCCGATCGAGAGGTATCACACACAGCCAACCGGATTCGGGCGCGGTACTCGTCCGAAACAATGAACACATGACAGTTACGAACGGTGTTGACGTAGACCAGCTGCACAGTGCGATCGAATCGATAACCGAAACGCCCGAGCACGGCCACTTCAGGTTCGAAGCGGAGACCGAATGGAGTGACGCGCTGAAGTGCGAAACGGTGATCGACGGGTTCGAACAGGCCGGCGAACACATCTCCACCCAGGAGTTCACGATCGAAGGGGACGAACCCGAACAGATCCTCGGCGATCGGACCGCGCCGAACGCGGTCGAACTGCTGTTGGCGGCGCTTGGTTCGTGTCTGAGCGTCGGCTACGCGGCCAACGCAGCGGCGATGGGGATCGAACTGAACGACCTCCGATTCGAACTGGACGGCGACGTCGATCTCCGGGGGTTCCTCGGTATCTCCGATGACGTCCGGGCTGGGTTCAATTCGCTCTCCTGTACGGCCTACGTCGACGCGGACGCCTCCGAGGAGGAACTGGCCGAACTGCGGACCCGGGTCGAAGCGACCTCCCCCCTGATGGACAACATCTCCAACGCGGTGCCACTGAATACGGAGGTCGTCGCAGTGGAACCCGACGTGGCAGCCGAGTAACGAGGTGATTGCTCATGGACCAATCACTCGACGTCGAAAAGCTCGAACGCGAGGTGAAGGCGGTCTATCAAGACGTCGCTGAGACGCCCGACGGGGAGTTTCACTTCGAGATGGGACGGCCGCTCGCAGAGCGCCTCGGCTACCCGCCGAACGTGCTCGATCGCGTCCCGCCGGCGGCGATCGAATCGTTCGCGGGGGTGGGGTATCACTTCGACCTCGCGGCGATCGAACCCGGCGACGACGTGCTCGATCTCGGCTGCGGGTCGGGGACTGACGCGTTCGTCGCGGCGCTACACGCCGGCGAGACGGGGAGCGTCACCGGCGTCGACATGACGGACGAACAGCTCAGAAAGGCGAGACAGCTCCGCGATCGTGCGGGGATGGACACCGTCTCCTTCCGGGCGGGGTACATCGAGGAGTTGCCCCTCCCGGATCGATCGGTCGACGTCGTCGTCTCCAACGGCGTCATCAACCTCTCGGCGAAGAAAGACCGGGTCTTCTCCGAGATCGAACGCGTACTTCAACCGAACGGTCGAGTGGCGCTGTCTGACATCGTAAGCGAGCGCCAGATGCCCGACAGCATCAAGTCCAACGCGGATCTGTGGGCGGCGTGTATCGGCGGGGCCATGTTGATCGACGACTACACGGCCACGATCGAACGCGCCGGCCTGGCGGTGACCGACGTTCGGGACAACGACGCCTACGAGTTCATCTCCGATCGGGCACAGGGTGCATGTCAGAAGTACGGTGTGAAAAGCATCGCACTGGCGGCGACCAAGCGATAAGGCTTCGCTCGGCGTATTTTCCCGTCGAACGACAATCGAACTGGTCTGGCAACGTCGCGTCGAATCCGTGCGCAGAGACGCGAATCCGTCGATCGGCTCGCGGGCAGGTCGCCCGACCACAGCGATCGAGATTGCTCG
>JBNJFV010000276.1:0-2689 GCA_051747145.1 Halobacteriota archaeon | reverse complement strand
CCACCGAGCGTTCCGTACGAGACCGCGCCGACGAGCGCGATCCCGGCGGCAAGCTGCGTCGGCGACGGCGATAGCTCCCGGTGGAACCGATCGCGGTTGAAAAGCAGGGCCGGCATGGTGAGCACCGAAAGGATCACGAGCGGAAGCGAGACGGCAGACACCTGCAAGAGTCCCTGAATCGCCGTGATCGGAAGCAACACCGCCGTCGCGTACCAGCCGATCCGGTAGCCGCGCTTGAGCGCGAACGCCGCACCGAGCATGGTGAAGCCGGTCAACGTGCCGGTGAAGCCGACCGTTCGGCGGATCGCCGTTGGGACGTATGCCACGAACGGACTGTCGACGCCGCCGGTGCTGATGTGAATCAACCCGACGACGATCGAGAGGACCGCCACGACGAACGTCAATATCACCGACGCTCGGACGGTAACCCACTCGTGTGACCAGTCCATACCGCGTACCACGGTTGCCCAATATAAACCGGGTGCGGTTGCTAACCGGACACGTACCGATCGACGGGAGTCGGTCCGGTCAGACCGGCGAAACGCAACGACGCTGCCGGTAGCTGTATGAGGACCGCGCTCATTGGCTCGAACATGTCATCGCTCCCGATCGAGGTGCTGTTCGGGATCTATCTGGGCGTACTCACCGGCATCGTCCCGGCCGTCGTCGCCGGCACGCTGGGGTTCGTGTTCAAATACGTTACCGACGTGACGATTCCAGGGTTCGGTGTCGTCGTCCTCGCGTTGGCGATCGCCGGCATCAACGGCGGGCTGCTCGCGTTGAACGACGAAACGATCCGTTCGTCCGATCGAGCCGTGACGTTGGTGACGTCGATCGTCGTCGTCCTCATGCTATCGTTGTACGCGCACGCACAAGGAGACAAACTTGGCGGTTCGGTCCCCCGTCGGATCACCTTGCAGACGCTTCGCGATCGGACGCTCTCGACGGACGTGATCGAACTCGTCGGCGGCCGACGGCGTGTACGAGTGTCGATCCGCGACGAACTCGCAGATCTGGAGGGATATCCGCCGCTATCGGCCGAACTCCGTGGACGGATTGCTTCGATCGACTGGACGTTTCCGGCCGACCTTCCGATCGGGGAAGTGGAGTCTCGGCTGAGCGACCGGCTCAAATCGGAGTTCGATCTGACGGACGTACACGTCTCGCTGGACGAAGATGCGAACGCGACGATCGCGGCGGCCCCGCCGATCGGCGGCCTGTCGAAGCGCGTTCCGACCGGGTGGCGCGCGGTGTCTATCGACGCGATCGTGCCGACGGGGCTCGTTCGGGGCGAACACGTCCGGGTTCGAACCGGCGAGACGACCGTCGAAGGGAGGCTCCTCAGCGCCAGTTCCGGGTCGACCGCCACGGAAGCAGACGGTGATCGCACAGCTGTCACCGCCGATGGGAGTGACGAGCAGGCGGTGAAACCGCCGGTGACAGCCGCCACGAGCGGTGGCGACGGGCGGGTGACAGTCGCAGCACCTCGATCGGCGGCGAAATCGTTATTGGAGGTCGAACGCGGGGATATCGTCGTCAAATCGCGAGGTACCAGACGGGAGTACGAACTGGCTTCGATCGTTCGCCGCGGCGGGCGGCGGTTTCGC
Source organism: Halobacteriota archaeon (assembly GCA_051747145.1). Lineage (GTDB taxonomy): Archaea > Halobacteriota > Halobacteria > Halobacteriales > Haloferacaceae > JBNJFV01. The sequence goes on along the minus strand of JBNJFV010000276.1, from coordinate 1,082 downwards.
CGCCTGACCGTCGGCGCGGAGAGCCAGCTAACCGGTCGAACGATCGGCGAGGCGGCGATCAGGGCCAACTACGGGGTAGTCGTGTTCGCGCTGCGAGCCGGCGACAAGCGCTGGCGGGTAGCGCCGAGCGGGTCCGCGACGCTGGATGGCGGGAGCGACCTCTACGTGGTCGGGACGGCCAGCGACCTCGATCGGTTCGCGGAGGTGCTCTCGTGATGGGGGCCGGGGCGTTCACCGTCGCACAGGCGGGGGTGTCGTTCGAGACGCCGGGGCGCGCAGCCGCCATGCTCGTCGTGTACGCTGCGGTTGCGCTGGTGGGGGCCGGTGTCGTCGCGTTGCTGTATCGGATGTACTTTCGCGACGCCGTCCCCGAGGGAATAAGCGCGATCGTCGGCGTGTCGCTCGTCGTCGTCTACCTCAACACAGCCTCGCTGGGAACCATCGTGAGCGGTGGACAACTCGAACTGCTGCAGTTCGAGGTGGTGGTGTTCAACGTGGTTGCGCTCGGGGCCGCGACAGTTTCGACCCCCGTCGGCAGGCGACTCGGCGACCGCGTGGGGACCGAGCTGTTCGCGGTGTCGGGCGGCACCGGTATCGAGGGGGACGTTGGGACGATCGTCAGGTCCGTCGGACGAGTGACACCGGTGACGCTGCCGGGCGAGATCGACGACGTCGAAAGTTACGATCCGGTCACCGCACAGCGGAAGGCCGAAATCGCCGACAAGACGCTGTTTTTCCCCCGCGGACTTACCGTGGCCCAGCTTCGCGAACGGGTGATCGATCGGCTCAAAGAAGACTACGGGGTCGGATACGTCGACCTCGACCTCCGCGAGGACGGGACTGTCGAGTACCTCGCCGTCGGATCGCGGGCCGCCGGCATCGGTCACACGTTGGCCCCCGGTCAGGTCGCAGTCGCCGTGCAATCCGACCCCGCGTACTCGGCGAGTCCGGGTGATACGGTCCAGCTGTGGACCGACGAGGGGACGCCCTCCCAGGTCGTCACCGCCCAGTTGCGGGCGACCGCCGGCGACATTGCGACCGTCGCGGTTGAGGAGGCCGACGCGGCGTCGGTTGACGGGCGG
>JBNJFV010000275.1:0-2775 GCA_051747145.1 Halobacteriota archaeon | reverse complement strand
CGCGGTAAACGTCTCTGCGAGCGATCCGTCGAGCGCGCTCACGCGCCCGGTCACGAGGTTCGCACCGGCATGGGTGGCTTGCGACTGGAGCATGTCCGCGAACAGGCGTGGGTTCACCCCGAGGGGAAACCCCGGGACGTTCTCGAGGTGGGCGTTTCGGCGCAAAATCGACTCCCCGGCGTTCGCAAGCAGCGTTTCCAGCCCGGCACGGGCGGTGAACGTCGCCGCCATGAGCCCCGCGACGCCCCCGCCGACGATCAGGACGTCGTAGGTGTCTCCGTCGATCGATCCCCGTTCGTCCAGTGTGGTCTCGGTCATCGGTTCGATTCGATCGAGCGCGGACTTGCGTCTCTCGGTTTCGATCGATCGTCGATCTTACGAGTGGTCGAAATCGATCGTCGGTTCGTCGAGTGGTCGAAATCGAGTGTCTCACCCGAACCGTTAGGATCCGAGCGGCCCAAACGGGCGTGTGATCAGATCGAACCGGCTGTCTATCGCGGTGGCGATCGTCCTACTCCTCGGAGTAACCCTCGCGATCGGCGGCGCGGGCCCGTCCGCGGACGCGATCCTTTCAGACCGGTCCGGCGAGCCGACGGCCGATCGATCGACTACGACTGCGAGCGCTCCCCCGACGGCGACGCCGACACCGACGCCGACACCGACATCGACGACGACGCCGACACCGACATCGACGACGACGCCGACGGCGACGCCGACACCGACATCGACGACGACGCCGACACCGACCGCCACTCGGACGGCCACGAGCGGCACCCCTTCGGCGTCCGACTCGACGCCTTCGATTCACGACGACTACGAGCAGACGGTCGTCACGGTTCGATCGGCCGACGGTGCGGTGCGCGGGTCGGTGACAGCGGCGATCGCGGACAACCGATCGCTCCGTTACATCGGCCTCAGCGACTCCGACTCGCTGCCGGACGATCGGGGCATGCTGTTCGTCTACGAGAGTCACGGCGATCGGACGTTCGTGATGCGTGAGATGTCGTTCGGGATCGACATCGTCTACGTCGCGCCGAACGGGACGATAACGGAAATTCACCACGCACCCGCTCCGGACCCAGACGAGGACGGCTCGGCAATGCGGTATCCTGGCTCCGGACAGTACGTTCTGGAGGTGCCATACGGCTGGACGATCGACCGGAACGTCGACGTCGGCGATCGGGTCGACTTCGAGCTGTGATCCGTCCCGTCGCTCAGATCCGACGCTGGAGTGTCGAAACCGAAATCAGTCGTCGGAACTGGCCGCGGGGGCTGTGGCCGTGGTCGCTGCGGCCCGTTTCCGATCGAGTTCCTCGAGGTATTCGTCGGCGTCGATGGCCGCCTGGCTGCCCATCCCGGCGGCGGTCACCGCCTGCTGGTAGTAGAAGTCGACCACGTCGCCCGCTCCGAAGAGTCCCTCGACGCCGGTTTTCGTTTGTCCGCCACCGCGGCCGCCCTCGGTGACGAGGTAGCCGTCCGCGTCGGTCTCGACGTCCACCCCCTTGAGGTAGTCTGTGTTCGGCGTGTGACCGATCGCGTAGAACACCGCGCCTACGTCGAACTCGAACTGTTCGGTTTCGGGATCGTCGAGCTTGTCGGTCGGGTGGCCCTCCGGATGGGTAACGAGCGTCACCGACTCCATGCCTTCCTCCTTCGAGCCGTGCAGTTCGATCGCCTCGGTGTTGCGCATGATCTCGATCTCGCCAGCGTCGACCTTCTCCATCGTCCGATCGATCCACACGTCCTCGGCGCGGAACTCCTCGCGCCGGTGGACGAGGTACACCGTCGAGGCGAACTTGGTGAGGAAGTTCGCCTCCTCCATCGCTGCGTCGCCGCCGCCGATCACCATGATCTTCTGATCGCGGAAGAACGCGCCGTCACAGGTCGCACACGTCGAGAGGCCGTAACCCATCATCTCCTCTTGGCCCGGGATGTCGAGCGTCCTCGCGGACGCGCCGGAGGCGGCGACGAACGCATCGGCCGTGTAGACGTCGCCGTTTCGGAGTTCGACGCGGAAGGTTCGATCGGGACCGTCGCCGTCGACCGACACGGATTCGATGATCCCGTTTTGGAGTTCCGCACCGAACTTTTCGGCCTGCTGTTTCATGTTGTTGATCAGCTCGGGTCCCGAAATCCCCTCGGGGAACCCCGGATAGTTCTCGACGTCGGTCGTGAGCGTGAGTTGGCCACCCGGTTCGTCGCCCTCGAAGACGAGGGGATCATTGTTCGATCGAGCGGCGTAGATCGCGGCTGATAACCCCGAGATACCGGACCCGGCGATGATCAATCGGCGGTGTTCGACGGATTCGACTGCGTCCTCTGTCATATCGATACGTTCGCGGCCGGGGCCTTTGTACGTTTTGATATTGTTCTTCCGTCCCAATACCATACAACCACGACCGACAACTCGTAGTTTCCGATCGTATGAGCCGTACTTTCCGTTTGTTCGATCCGTGGGCTGTCGAGACGACGATCGATCGTCCGATCGGCGGATCTATTGGGCGGCGAGAAGACGTTCGCGTATGAACGAGGCCGGGGATGACGCGATGGATGACGCGGTCGACACCGCCGAGGCGTCCGTGCGGGAGACGTACGATCGGATCGCCGATCACTTCGCGACGACCCGGGAGTATCCGTGGCCGGAGGTCGAAACCTTCGTCGACGAGACACTGGATAGTGTCGATGGAGCCGATGGGTCCTCGCCGCTGGCGATCGATCTGGGCTGTGGAAACGGTCGGCACACCCAACTGCTCGCAGAGCGGGGCGTCGAGGTCG
>JBNJFV010000274.1:0-2861 GCA_051747145.1 Halobacteriota archaeon | reverse complement strand
GCGCGAGATCAACACGCTTCTCCCCGACGCCGTCTCGTTTATGTACGCGCTCTCGCTCGGTGGGATGAGCCAGATAGAGATCATCGAGACGATGGCCGCGGCGGAGGATACCTACGGGGAAGTCTCCAATGAGTTCCGAACGATACTCCAGGAGACGCGATACTTCGATACGGACTATCGGGCGGCCATCCAGCGGCGTGCGATACAGACGCCGAGTGCCGAATTGAGCCAGTTCTTCACCGACATGCTGTCGATCATCGACAGCGGCGGGAGTATGACGGACTTTCTCGACGACAAGAAAGACATCCACTTCCGACACGCCAAGGAGGAGCAAGAACGCATGCTCGAGACGCTCGAGCTCTTCAGCGAAATGTACATAACGATCTCGCTGTTTCCCCTGCTTTTGATCGTGATCCTCGTCATTCTTGACATGATCGGTGGGAGCCAAGAGTTACTCCTATACGGCACCGTGTACGCGCTGATCCCGGGGCTGGGACTGGCGTTTTTGGTCATCGTCTCGACGGTTCGGACGGACGAACACGGCGACGGGTACCTCGAAGTCGACGAGAACGTAAACCGATACAACTTCGACGAGGAATCGAACGGGCTGAAACTCGGATTGATCAACCAGTTCAAAGGAGCGTACCGCATCTTCGATCGGATCGCCAGCAGGGAGGGGACCCACGTGGCCATGGAGGTGTTCAAAAACCCCCACCACTTTTTGCGTGACAATCCGATCTACACGCTCGCAGTCACCGTTCCGGCATCGATTGCGTTCGTGACCGTCGCGGTCCTGATTGGATCGGTTCCGGTCACTTGGTCCGGCGTTATCGATCACCCGGTCTGGTCGACGATCGTCTACGTGTACGTCCCGCTTTTCGTGATCTGTATCCCCTTCGCCGTCTTCTGGGAGTGGAACATCCGACAGCGCCGCTCCGTTCTCAACGGACTCTCCGAGAACCTCCGGAAACTGGCGAGCGCGAACGCGACCGGTCTCACGCTGCTCGAATCGATCAAGGTGGTCGCGGATACGACGCCCGGAAAGCTCGGCGAGGAGTTCCAGACCATCCACTCGAAGAGCAACTACGGGATGCATCTCAAGGAGTCGCTGGTCGTGTTCAACAACAAGTATCACATCCCCAGACTGGCCAGAACGGTGAAACTCGTCAGTAAGGCACAGGAAATCTCGAGTCAGATCTCCACGGTCCTCTCGACCGCGGCAGTTGCGACCGAAACGCAGGAGGACATCGAACGCGACCGCAAACAGCGCGCGCTGATGCAAGTGGCGATCATCGTGTTGACCTACCTGACGCTTCTCGGAGTGATCGCGCTTTTGAAAGCGCAGTTCGTCGACGTGATGGCCGAGGTGACCGAACAGGCTGGTGGAAGCGCCGGTGGGCGCGGGCAGGAATTCGGCGTCTCGATGGATCTCGGTCTGCTCTCGCTTCTGTTCTTCCACGCGGTGACTCTACAGGCGATCTTGTCCGGACTCGTCTGCGGGTACATCCGTGACGCGAATCTCGCATCGGGTGTTAAATACGTGATCCTCCTTTCGAGTGCCGCCCTCGGTGTCTGGATGGTGGTCGCATGAGTGGACCGAACGAACGCTTCGAGGGCGATACGTCGGGACAGACGCTTCCCGATTTCGCCGTTGGGATCGCCGTCTTCTTGATCACGGTGACGTTCGTTTCCGTGTTCGTCCCGCAGCTGGTCTTGCCCTTCGATGATCAAGAACAGTCCGTCGTGGTCGATCGGGTTACGAGCAGCCTGAGCAACGAGATCCTCACGGATCGGGGAACGCCATCGCAACTGAACGAATCCTCGACGCGAACGTTTTTCGACCGCAGCGAGAACGAAGCGCTCGACCAACTCGGTATCCCGACGTGGTACTCGGTGAATGTGACGATTCGGAACGCGCCCCCCAACAGCCCGGATTCGGAGATCCTGTGTGCCGTCGATGATCCCGGCAGCGACGAGTGGATCGACGAGTGTGCTGACGGTGATGCGGGGCTCACGCTCGGCGAACCAGCGGTAGAGGACGACGGATCGGTCGCGACCGGACGACAGACGCTCTTCGCCGGTGACCGCGACGTGGTTCTCGAGGTGAGGGTCTGGTAGTATGTCGCGATTCACGTCGGAAAACGCGTCAGACCGCGGCCAGACGTTCACGCTGGAGGCGTTCGTGGCGGCGATCCTCCTCGTGTCGACCGTCGCGTTCGCACTGCAGGCCGTTACGATCACTTCCAACACCGCGAGCGTCTCGGATACGGAACTGCGCGGCCAGAACGTCGGACTCGTCGAGGGGGTCCTCGACCGGAGCGTCGAGAACGGCGATCTAGAGGAAACGCTCCTGTATTGGAACGAGACGGAAGATCGATTCCGTGGAGCCGACGAGGAGGAAGGATTCTATATATCGACAGCTCCGAATACCACATTCGGCGAGTCGCTGAACGACGTATTCGACGGTACGAACGTCCAGTATAACATCAACCTGTACTACCGTGACGAAAGCGACGAGCGACAGACCCAACGCCTCGTCGAATTCGGCACACCGAGTGACGACGCGGTGCGAGTCGTCGAGACGGTGACGCTGTACAACGAGACCGCGCTCGTCGACACAGACGAGACTGTTCGCGAAAATGCGACGCTCGAATCCGTCGGAGACGGCTTCTATGCCCCCGACGCAGCGACGGACAGTTCGCTGTACAACGTGATCCGAGTGGAGGTGATCCTGTGGCGGACGTAGCCCGACCGCCGGGCGATCGGGGGCAACTGTTGATCGGCGCCGCGATCGGGCTCGCGATCCTACTCGTCGCACTGGCGTTGGCCCTGAACACGGCCGTATACGGGGAGGTACACGT
>JBNJFV010000273.1:0-2880 GCA_051747145.1 Halobacteriota archaeon | reverse complement strand
GTCGGAACCCGTCTGGGAAAAGGATGCACGTCCGGACACGGCGTCTGCGGGATCGGTTCGGGCTCTGGGACGTCGATCGCGAACGTCGCCACGTTCATGGTCGTGGCGATCGGCGTCGCCCAACTGCTGTCGGCCACGGGGGTGACCCCATGAGCACACCGGAACGCGAGGCGCATCCGCTGTTTCTGCCGGTCGTCTTCGTCGGCGGCCTGCTGTTCGGCGTCGGGCTTGCGGTCAGCCAGATGGCTCGCCCGGAGGTCGTCCTGTCGTTCCTGCAGTTCGTCGATTTCGGTCTGGTGTTCGTGATGGGGGGTGCGGCGGCGATCGTCGGAGCCACCGTCTTCCTCGCGGTTGCGTCGGGACGATCGGCTCCCCTCACCGGGAAGCGGTACGCACGCAGACTGCGATCCATGGATCGCAACGTTCTCCTCGGCGGCGCCGTGTTCGGTGTCGGGTGGGGGCTTTCGGGAATCTGTCCCGGTGCGGCCTACGCGAGTCTCGGGATCGGCAACGCGGTGATCCTCTACGGTATCGGCGGGATGTTCGTCGGTGCGTATCTACAGGGGTATCTCAGAGAATCGCCGACGCAGTCGGTTCACGGACACCCGATCGATTGAACGGAACCGTCCTCGATTTCGACCACGACGACGACAACTCGTCAGTAACTGGCGGATACAAATTTGTGAAGGATAACCGTACATCTGTCTTCAAGGGTGATTTTCACGGGTTTCCTACGTGGGTTTTACCAGTCTTCGCCGCCTGTTTGACAGTGTGAAGAAGAACGAACTCATGCACGTGCACGCGCTCCTCGTTCGACTTACCGAGGACGTCATTGATCGGGGCGTCGTCCCGCCGGCTCACTTCGAGGAGTACCGGGAGTTCGGCGTGAGGCCGGTCGATTTTCGCGTCCGACGTGATCGACACGAGGACGCCGTGCTCCTCCTTGCGGCCTTGCTTGCGAGCGCACTCGAGGAAACCGACGATCGACTCGACCCAGAAAGCGTCCGCGCCAGCTGAACCGTTCGACGAAAACCCCTAAGCCGTTGCCACGTGAGCCACGGGTATGCGACTGCAGGAGTTCTGGGGCGTCGGCCCGAAGACGGCCGCACGGCTCCGCGAGTCGATCGGCGAGGCCGAGGCGATCGAAGCGATCGAAACTGGCGCAGTCCGAACGCTCACAGACGCGGGGATCCCTCGAGGCAGAGCGGTGCGGATCCTCCGCCGGGCGAACGACGCCGCCGGCATGAACGTGCTCGGGACGACCGACACGCGTCACGTCTACGACGATCTGCTCTCGCGTGCGAGCGACTACGCGCTCACCGAACACGCCGCAGACCGGATCCGCGTGCTGACGCCGCTCACCGATCGGGACCGTGCGAAGACCCGACTCGATCGAATCCTCGAGGCGAAGCAGGCGTGGATCGGGCTCACAGAGGAGGATAAAACGACCGTGATCGACGCCTTTGCCGCCTACGACGACGCCGAGGGCTCCGAACGGGCCGCCGTCGAAGTCGCACTCGCGATTCGAACGATCGGCTTGCGTGGCGACGTCGTGTCGGTCCTCGAAGCTGTCGAAACCGAGACGCTCGAGGCCGCCGCCGACGCCCTGGGCGACCTCGAAGAGACAGCAGACGGCGTCGTCGTTCGAGCGGGCGCTGACGCCGAACTGGATCGACTACGGGGCCGGTACGAGGCGGCGGCGGCGATCGAAGACGACGCCTTCGACGTGATCGAAACCGTCCGTTCGGCCGGCGCAAGCGACCTGGAATCGTTCAAAAGCGGCGTCGTCGAGTACGTCGCCGAGGAGACCGGAATCGAGCGGGGAACCGTTCGCAGCGCCGCCGCCGCTGACCCGGTCGACGCCGCCGATTTCGTGAGCACGACGCTTCGAGAACTCACCGACGACCTTCGATCGAAACTTGCGGACCGACGGGAAACGGTGATCGAACGGCTCCGCGGAGACATTTCGACGGCGGGAAGCGACCTCGATGCGGTCGTCGATGCGGTGTCCGACGTCGCCTTCGAGCTGTCGCTCGGCCGATTTGCGGCCGATTACGACCTCACGCGCCCGGAGTTCGTCGAGGACGGAGTGGCCGTGGTGGACGCGCGAAACCTCTTTCTCGACGGCGACGTCCAGCCGATCACCTACGGGATCGGCACCCACGAGATCACTGTGAAGGACGATCGAACGCCACCGTCCGGCGATCGCGTGTCGGTGCTCACCGGAGCGAACTCCGGGGGGAAGACGACGCTTTTGGAGACGCTCTGTCAGGTGTCGTTGCTCGCAACGATGGGGATGCCCGTTCCAGCCGACCGCGCGGAGGTCGGAGCGTTCGAGACGATCGTCTTCCACAGACGCCACGCGTCGTTCAACGCCGGCGTCCTCGAGTCGACGCTCAAATCGATCGTTCCCCCGCTTGCGGACGACCGGCGGACCCTCATGCTCGTCGACGAGTTCGAGGCCATCACCGAACCCGGGCGAGCGGCGGACCTGCTCAACGGACTCGTGGAACTGACGGTCGATCGAAACGCGCTCGGCGTCTACGTCACTCACCTGGCCGACGATCTCAGCCCGCTGCCCGAGCCGGCTCGAATCGACGGCATTTTCGCAGAAGGGCTCACCCAGGACCTCCAATTACGGGTGGATTACCAGCCGCGCTTCGGGACGATCGGCAAGTCGACGCCGGAGTTCATCGTCTCGAGGCTGGTCGCAAACGCCCGCGATCGAGCCGAACGCGCCGGGTTCGAGGCGCTCGCGGCGGCAGTCGGCCAGGAAGCGGTCCAGCGGACGCTTTCGGACGTTCGATGGGAACGGACGTGAGCCGCCGCGAGTACAGGTGAATCGATCAATCGGAGACGCGATCGATGCCGATCAATCGG
>JBNJFV010000272.1:0-2909 GCA_051747145.1 Halobacteriota archaeon | reverse complement strand
GAACGTATCATCGTGTTTCCCACGCGTCGCGAAATCGTGGTCGATCAGCCGACGCAGTACACGCGGGCACGACTGTCGCAGTTCGCACACCTCGTCGATTCGACCGGAACCGAGCCCGGAACGAGGGGATATTTATACCGAATCCGACCGGAGGACGTCTGGGCGGCACCGTACGACGACCTCGACGCACTGTTGCGTTCGGTGCGATCGGTTCTCCCTCGACAGTCGTCGCAGCTCGAATCGTGGGTGACAGACCAGTGGAACCGCGCCCACCAGTTTCGGCTCACTACGCATTCGGATGGGTACGTCGTCCTGCAAGCATCCACGGAGAGCCTCATGGGCAACGTGGCCCGGCAAAAGCTTACAACCGAACACCTTCACGCACCGCTTTCCGACACCGAAAGTTGGGTGCGAGACGATGCGATCGGCGACATCAAGCGGATACTGTACGACGCCGGCTATCCGGTCGTCGACGATCGAGACCTCGACACCGGTGAACCTCTGGACATCGACCTTCTGACGCCGCTCAGAGCGTATCAACAGACCTGGGTCGACACCTTCCTCGATCAACAAGCGGGCGTGTACGTCGGCCCGCCGGGTAGCGGAAAGACGATCGCAGCGATCGGCACGATCGCGGAAGTCGGTGGTGAAACGCTCGTCCTCGTCCCGAGTCGTGAACTCGCGACGCAGTGGGAAGCCGAACTGCTCGAACACACGTCAATCGCCCCCGGGGACGTCGGTCAGTATCACGGTGGGGCAAAGACGATCGCCCCGGTGACGATCGCGACGTACCAGACAGCCGGGATGGACAGACACAGACACCTCTTTGATTCACGAAAGTGGGGACTCATTATCTACGACGAGTGTCAACACGTTCCGAGCCGAATCTTTCGTCGGAGCGCAGATCTCCAGGCGGTCCACCGTCTCGGGCTTACCGCATCACCGGTCCGCGAAGACGACAAAGAAACCGAGATATTCACGCTGATCGGGCCACCGATCGGCACGGACTGGACTGCGCTCATCGATAAGGGGTTCGTTGCAGAGCCCGAAATCGAAATTCGATACGTTCCGTGGCGCGACGACGCAGCACGAAACGAGTACGTCAGCGCGGAAGGGCGGGATCGGTATCAGCTCGCAGCGATGAACCCCGCAAAGATCGACGAGGTGCGGTACCTCCTCAGTACGCATTCGTCGGCGAAAGCACTCGTATTCGTCGAGTACCTCGAGCAGGGGTCGAAACTCGCCGACGCGCTCGACGTTCCCTTCCTCAGCGGGGAAACGCCCCACCACGAGCGACGTCGACTCCTCGATTCGTTTCGACGCGGCGACATTCGGACGCTGATCGTATCCAGAGTCGCAGACGAGGGGATCGATCTCCCGAACGCCGAACTCGCGATTGTCGCCTCTGGACTCGGTGGATCGAGGCGACAGGGGACACAACGCGCCGGACGAACGATGCGACCGACCGGCAGTGCGATCGTGCACGTACTCGCAACCCGTGGCACGAGAGAGGAGGACTTCGCACAACGCCAACAGCGTCACCTCGCGGGGAAGGGGATTCGAATCCGGGAAACGAACGCCAGCCAATAAGTACTCAGAATTCACCACACACCCGAGTGCCACCGAAAGTCTGTCAACCGTCGATGAATTGGAGATACTGAAGCACCGTCGATGCATCGAGCGATGCAGAAGCACCGCCAAGGGACCGAGCGATGCAGAAGCACCGCCAAGGGACCGAGCGATGCAGAAGCACCGCCGATCGGGATGATCGTATCGCACAACACGGGTACTTTCACCCGAGTCAGCACAGCGACGCCACGGTCAATCGTTCAACACGCTTTCGATCGCGTCCATCGCCCGATCGACGTTACGCACGTCAGCGTTGTACCCCATGTGTCCGACGCGGAGGATGTCAGATTCTAATTCGCCGAGCCCGGTCGCAAGCACGACATCTTCTTCAGTGGCGATTCGTTGTTGGAGCTGTTTAGCGTTTCCGGGGGTGTGGAACGCGGTAACTGTGGGTGAACTCCGGTCGAGATCGGGATAGATCTCCAACCCGAGTTCCGATCCTCGTTCCCGACAGCGAGCTGCAGCGGTTTCGTGTCGATCGAAGACTGCCTCCATCCCTTCCTCGAGGAGTCGATCGACGGCGACGTCGAGTGCGGAGACGAGCGCGTCGAGGTGCGTATACGGGAACCCGTCGGATACGTCACGCCACGGGAGGAAATTCGTGTATAGCGACCTCGGCGCACGTTGCTCCATTGCATCCCACGCGCGGTCACTGATCGCAGCCGTCGTCAATCCTGGAGGGGCGCTGAAACACTTCTGGGAGCCACCGAGGCACACGTCGATCCGATCGGTCGGCACCGCCGTCCCACCGACGGACGAGACGGCGTCGACGACGCTCAGGACGTCGTATTCGTCCAGCAGATCGAGAACCGGCCCCAGATCGTTGAGCATGCCGGTCGGCGTCTCACAGTGGACCATCGTCGCGACTTCGAACGGTTCATTCCGTTCGTGGGCTGTCTGTAACTCCCGGCGCACGGATTCAACCGGTAGTCCGCGATCGTACTCGGTCGTGACGAGCGTTGGTTCCCCATCGTAGGCCTCGACGAAATCTGCGAAGCCGTCGCCGTACAATCCGTTGGACACACAGAGAACTCGATCGCCAGGTTCAACGAGCGAAGCGACGGCCGATTCTAGGCCCAAGATCCCTTCTCCGCCGGGGACGACGACGTCGTGGTCGGTCTCGTACACGTTCGCGAGGTTTTCGGTCAACCGCGTATACCGCTCGTGGAACGACGGGTCGAGATCGGGGTTCGGTTGTGGTTTCGCCATCGCGGCTCTGACGTCCGGTGGAACCGCTGTTGGGCCGGGGGTAAACAACATGGACGGACACAGACGTGCTG
>JBNJFV010000271.1:0-2979 GCA_051747145.1 Halobacteriota archaeon | reverse complement strand
CGAGCGGGTTGTCCGATCGGCATTCGAGCGGGTTGTCCGATCGACGTTCGGGTACTCGGAAGCGAACAACTTTCAAACGCGGGTCCGAACTCCCCGTCGTGTTCGTCGTCGAGATCAAGCCCTCTGCACGCAAGCGCAATCTGCGAGTCGGCCGATTTGTGAACCGCGCAGGGACCATCCGCGAGTTCGATACCCGGCGGGCCGCCGAATCGTGGGCCGATGAACTGACGACGTGCGGTCGCGATCGGGTGTGGATACAGTCGGCACATCCGCTCGATAGCTCGGACGTCGACGGGTACCTGCTGTCGCGGAACAGCAGAAGCGACCTCGACGGTGCGTACGACAAACGGCGGCGGCGACTCCGCGGTGGCGATCGAACCAGCCAAAACGAGTTGCCGATACCGTAACGATCGACGGGACGGATCCCACGCGTGGTGTGAGATGTTGGTGAAAAGCGCCGAGGGTGAGATTTGAACTCACGTGTCCGAATGGACAGTAGATTTCGAATCTACCGCCTTGGCCAGGCTAGGCTACCTCGGCGTACACGTTTGTGTGGTGCTTGCGGGCGGTAAATACTTTCGGTTGGAATCGACCGCTGTGTGTCGATCGCACACTGCAGTCGAGCCAGTTCGCACACTGCAATTGGGCCAGTTCGCACGCCGCAGTCTCGCCAGTCCGCACGCCGCAGTCTCGCCAGTCCGCACGCCGCAGTCTCGCCAGTCCGCACGCCGCAGTCGCGTCGGATCACACGATCGTTCGAGTGGGTAAATCGGCAGCGAATCTCAGCGATAGTACTCGTCCAGCCGGGCTTCGAACAGCGCTTTCGAACACGAACTGAGCCGATCGGTCCACGCGTCGACGTTCGTTGCCGGCGGCGTGTCCGCACAGGTGGTCTCCGGCGGTTCGTTCGTGCTATAGCTTTCGACGTACCCCGAGAGCATCGGCGAATTCGCCTCGTCGTGGTTCTGCCCGTGTTCGTGATCGGCCCCCACCGAGTGCAACAGTTCGTGTAGAACCATGTTCTCGAAGAGCCCGCTGGCGTCGACGACGGGGTCGAAACCCAAGACGGCTGCGTTTACGAGCGTCACGGGACGGCTGTCGGGGCGGTACTGGCCGAGACAGTACCCCAGGTACGGATACCGCTCGAGTGCACCGCAGGCGAGGTAGCCTTTGAGCAGGCTCGCACTGTACAGGAGGGTGTTGAGTTCCCCCGTCACGATCGGGGCGTGCGCCCGAAAGTGGTCGACGTATGCGCCGTAGGTGCTGTAGGGGGCGTGCGGAAGCGACAGTTGCCCCTCGATGACGAGATCGACTGTCGCGTCGACCTGCTCGTCGAGCGACTCGAGGGCTCGCTGTGCGTGCTGTTCGACAGCCGAGCCGGTGAACTGGTCGCGCCAGACGTGAACGACAAACCGATCGGGTGTACCAGCTTCAGGCATGGGTTCCTCGGCGTTGTCGGATTGCGACCCCTCCACTCCGATCGGAGACGTCGGTTACCCACACGGACGTGATCGCCGCGCTCGATTCGTACCTGTGGATCCCCCCGCCGGGTGCTCCCCTGGCGTACGCTCGGTTCGGCGTTCGTCCCGTTTCGCCAGCGGCCCCACCGATCGGCGACGGCGGCTCCCTGCCGAGCGTTTCCAGAAAATACCCCTCGGCCCCGCGGATCGACAGCCGCCAGCGGTCTGTGGATCGGTCCCGATCGGTCCAGTGATAGTACAACCGGATCGGTGCACGGGTGTCGATCTGTACGGGCGGCATCGAGGATTCGAAGGCGGCGGCAATTGCGTCGTCGATTCGATGTTCGACGACGAGTCGGCCGGTCGCGTCGCGATGATACTGCGGCTCGCGTTCGAACGTGTTGGTGATTGATCGCTCGGGCACGGTCTGGAGGCCGCGTGCAGCGGCCGAAACGATCGTCCGATCGGGATACGTCAATCGATACGTCGCCGATTCGTCGGCGAACACGCGAAGTTCCAGCGGCACCGACGCATCCGCCAACCCCGATCGCCGTCGCGTGCGATCGAACGCCACTGCCGCGACACCGATCGCTCCTGCGACGCTGCCGAACCGGCGCAGGTACGTCCGCCTCGTCGAGGCCCTATCGCGATCCATGCCACACAGTTCTTTGAGGAGATGGATAAAATTTGTCTGAGAGATTCTGAATTTATGTCCAGAATGAACGAATCTAAACGGTGCTGCCGTGGATAGAATTTTCGATCGCTCGACTGTTCAATCCGCGATCGCTCGACTGTTCGATCGGCGGTCGCTCGACTGTTTAATTGGCGGTCGCCTGTTCGGTCGGTAATCGCTCACCGGTTCGATCGGCGGTCGCTCGACTGTTCAATCGGCGTTCGCCTGCCAGTTTCGCACCGTATCGGCACCGACGCCGTCGACGGTGCCCGCTAGTTCGTCGGGATCTGCGTCCTTCAACGCGGAGACGTCTTCGATCCCCGCGTCTTTCAGTTTCGCGGCCGTCTTCTCGCCGATCCCGGTGACCGATTCCAGTTCGTCTCCGCCGGCCTGTTGGGCCTGATACTCCCGGTAGTTGCAGATCGGACACCCGAGTTCCCACGGTTCGTCGCCGTTGTGCACCACGAGTTCGGGGAGGTCGTGTTCCTCGCACCGATCGTCTGTCACTTCGATCTCGCCGCGGCGCGGCAACGGTAACGAGTACTCGCAGTCGGGATATCGCGTACAGCCGACGAGCCTGGACCCCGATCGAAGCTGTTTGATCGCCAACTCGCCACCGTGGTCCTCGCCACACGCCGGACAGTCGCCGATCACCAGATCCTCCGTTTCGTCGGCCTCGTCGGCTTTACACTGCGGACACCCGTGCGTGAACGTCTTGCGGCCCGCGAGCATCTTGACTTGTCGGAGCCCGTGGTCCTCGCACGTCTCCTCGAGGATGAGTGGTTTTCCGGACGACGGCAGCGGAAGCGTGTACTCACAGTCGGGATAGCCGTCGCAGCCGACGAA
>JBNJFV010000270.1:0-2990 GCA_051747145.1 Halobacteriota archaeon | reverse complement strand
TGTCCTCGTTCGTGGACGATCTCGACTTCGATAGCTTCGACGCGTACCGTGCTGTCACGTCCGGTTTCGTCCTTCTCGTCGTCGCGGTGAAAGCGACCGCCGCGAAACGCGCTGTCTGTTATCCGGCATTCTATCCAGTCGGCGAGTCCACGGCGATGATTGAGGCGGCCCGCGCTGTCGGAAAGATGCGGACCTACGTTCGACCGCTGTCGGCAGATCGACACGTGTCGTTCAGACACGACGACGTCGAGCCGTTATTGCCGCCGGCCGATTCCTAACCGCTATCAGTACGGATCCGGACCTCGAGTCGGAACGCGAATCTCGTCGTTGCACGTCCCCCTGGTGTGGATTCGGATTTCTTCTCCGGACACCGTCCCGAAATCCACTGTGTCCTCCGGTGACGTGGACCCGATACCGTTTTCCGCCACCCGGGCAAACCACGGGTAAATGCTGAGCAGACAGTTCGTCCGCGAGAATCCAGCGACGGTCCGCGAGGCCCTCGAGAAGAAGGGTGTCGACGTCGACCTCGATCGGATCCTCGAGATCGACGAGGAGTGGCGATCGCTGAAAAGTACCGGTGACGACCTCCGCCACGAGCGAAACGAGGTTAGTCGATCGATCGGTCAGCTCAAACAGGCGGGCAAGGAGACGGCCGCTCAGGAGGCGATCGATCGATCCAGCGAACTCAAAGCCGAGTTACAGGAGATCGAAGACCGAGCCGAGTCGCTCGAAGCCGACCTCGAGGCCGCGCTTCTCACGCTGCCACAGATCCCCGACGACTCCGTGCCCGTCGGTGCAGACGAGGCCGAAAACGTCGAACGGCGTCGGGAGGGGTTCGACGATCGCCGATCGCTCCCCGATGAGATCGTTCCACACTACGACCTGGGCGAACAGTTGGACGTGCTCGATTTCGAACGCGGCGCGAAGGTCGCCGGCGGGGGGTTCTACTTCGCGAAAGGCGAGGGTGCAACGCTGGAGCACGCGCTGATCCAGTTCATGCTGGACGTCCACCGCGAGCAGGGGTACGTCGACGTCTTCCCGCCGATACCGGTCAACAGCGCGTCGATGCAGGGCACCGGACAGTTCCCGAAGTTCACGGAGGACGCGTATCGACTCGAGGGGAGTCACGACGAACCGTACGACGACGACGATCTGTGGTTGCTCCCGACGGCGGAGGTCCCCGTGACCAACATGCACCGCGATGAGATTCTGCTTGACGACGACCTCCCGTTGAAGTACCAAGCCTACACCCCGAACTTTCGGCAGGAGGCGGGCGAACACGGGACGGAAACGCGCGGGATCGTCCGCGTTCATCAGTTCAACAAGGTGGAACTGGTGAACTTCGTCAGGCCCAAGGAGAGTTACGATCGCCTCGACGGGCTGCTCGAGGAAGCCGAGGAGGTCCTTCGCCGCCTCGAACTCCCGTATCGAATTTTGGAGATGTGTACGGGCGATCTGGGGTTCACGCAGGCGAAAAAGTACGACATCGAGGTGTGGGCACCGGCCGACGACATGGCCGACGGTCCGGCGGAAGGCGGCCGCTGGCTGGAGGTCTCGTCGGTGTCGAACTTCGAGGACTTTCAGGCGCGTCGGGCGGGGATTCAGTACCGGCCCGAACGGCACGGAGCCGCCGAGTACCTCCACACGCTCAACGGGTCGGGACTTGCGATCCCTCGCGTCGTCGTGGCGATCATGGAGTACTATCAGAACGACGATGGGACGATCGACGTCCCCGAGGCGCTCCAACCGTACATGGGCGGGCTGGAGACCATCGAGGGGCACGAGCCGGTCGGGGAGCGAGCGGTCGGTGCCGGGCAGAAGGACTGATCGGCCGGTCGCGATCGACGGCCACGTGTTTTTCGGGTTGGGCTGAGAGCAATCAGCAGAAGGTCCGCAGTCGATCGATCCGTCCGTCCGCGTCGAAGTCGAACACGTCGACGAACGAAAACAGTGCTTCGCTGTCCGGGCCGATCAACCGGCCGTACGCTGCGATGCCCGATTCGGAGACCAGCACGTCATCGAGTCGGTGTTCGGTCCCCGTCGTCGGACGCTCTTCGCGCATAAAGCGAACGAACGCCGCCCGGCCGTCGAAGCGTCGATCGGGACGTCGCTGGAGGAACGACGCGCTCAGAACGGCTCGCAGCCCCTCGTAATCGTCCTCGTCGAGACATCGGTAGTACTCGTGGACGGTGTCGGCGTGGTTCATACGTCGTGGACGGTGTCGGCGTGGTTCATACGTCGCGGTCGGACGCCCCATGTATGAGCGTGTTGGTTCCCCGGATTTCGCACCCTCGACCGATCGCGTGGTCGATTCGCCGTGTCCCCTGACTGCCTTGCTGCGGTCAGTTGTACCCTCGCCAGCGATGGCCGCACTCTTTACATTTGAAAAACCGTGTCGGGGGTTCGTCCGCCGAGGCGGTCTGTTTGATCGTGTACCACGCTTCTTCGTGTCCACACCGATCGCAGATCACGTCCGTGGCTGTCGGTTTTCCCTCGAACGCCGCGCCCGCTTCGGTTTCGATCACGTCGTCGTCTGTCTGTTCGTCCGTCGAGACGAACTGCGCCGCCAGCGCTTCGTCCCGATCGGTCCTCGCCCCGCAGTCGTCGTTCGTACAGACCATCGACCCGTCGGCCGAAACCATCATCGTACCGCACTCATCGCAAAACTGCATACCGCACTTACTCGCTCGCTCGGTATATACTGCCGGGGCGGGCCGGATCGGACCAGGCCGAACAGGTCGGTCCAGGCTGGGCCGGATCGGATCAGGCCGAGCAGGTCGGTCCAGGGTGGGCCGGATCGGACCAGGCCGAACAGGTCGGACCAGGCTGGACCGGATTGGATCGGGCCGGGACATTCCCGATGTACAGTCGGGCACGAATCGGACACCGTGCTGCCCGGTCACCAAGCGGCACAGACGCGATCGTCGCCGGACGATCGAGGGACTTACGATTCCTCGAGGGGTTCGTCGTTCGCCGCGACGATCGGACAG
>JBNJFV010000269.1:0-3012 GCA_051747145.1 Halobacteriota archaeon | reverse complement strand
GATCGACTACACGTCCCGGCGACGTTTTTCACCCCGGGACACACCGCCGACAGCTTCCCCGACGTGGTCGGGGAGATCCACGATCGTGGCTACGAGATCCAACACCACGGGTGGAGCCACACGAACCCGCGCGAGTTCGAAGACAAGGCGGCAGAAAAAGCCGACATAGCCCGCGGCATCGACTCGATTCGGGACGTTACCGGCCAGCGACCGACGGGGTATCGATCGCCCGCGTGGGATTTTTCGGCGAACACGCTCGAGATCCTACAGGAACTTGATTTTCAGTGGGACTCCAGCCAGATGGGACGGGATTTCGAACCGTACTACCTCCGGGAGGGGTGGCGCGCCGATCCCGAACGGCCCTACGAGCGGGGCGATCGAACCGACGTCCTCGAGATTCCGGTCGCGTGGGACCGCGACGACTGGCCGCACTTGCAGCAGGTCCCCGGGTCCGTCGGCGAGCGCGGCACGCCGAACGAGCGGGACGTCTTCGAGCGGTGGCGTCGCCAATTCGACTGGATGTACGACAATCTGTCCGGTGGCGTCTTCCCGCTGACGATGCATCCACAGGTCATCGGGCACCCGCCGCGAGTAGCGGAGCTCGAGGCGTTGATCCGGCACATGCGATCGAAACCCGGCGTGGAGTTTCGATCCTACGGTGCGGTCCCAGCGATGGTCACTGATTGAGTTTGTCGACGGTGGCTTCGATCCGGTCGACCTTCTCGAGTTGGTTCTCGTTCGCGCCGACGATCGATTCGATCTCGTCGGCGACGTCTTCTGCGTTCCGTGCGGTCTCGTCGACCATCGCCGCGATCTCTTCGGTGCTTGCGGCCTGTTCGTCCGTCGCGCCGGCGACCTCTGCGATCCCGTCTGCGGTCACCTGAACCTGGTCTGTGATCTCTTCGAGCGCCGCCATCGCCGATTCGACGCCGGTGATCCCCTCGTCGATCGTCTCGTTCGTCTCGTCGAGGCTTTCGACCGTCTCTTCGGTGTCCGCCTGCACCCGTTCGACGACGGCTTCGATCTCGGCGGCCCGCTGTTGTGACTCTTCTGCGAGCGTCTTCACCTCGTCTGCGACCACGGCGAAGCCGGCTCCGGCCTCGCCGGCGCGGGCGGCCTCGATCGAGGCGTTCAACGCCAGCAGGTTCGTCTTGTCGGCGATCCCGTTTATCACCTCGACGATCTCGTCGATCTCCTCGACGGCCCCCCTGAGGTCGGTTACGTCGTCGGTCACCTCCGAGGCGGCGCGTTCGACGTTCTCCATTCGATCGACCGTTTCGGAGGCGATCGCCTCTGTGTCTTCTGCGATCGACTCGGCCTCGTTTGCGGCCTCGCTCACGTGCTCGGTGGAGGCGGCGATCTCCTCGACGGTCGCAGAAAGGTTCGATACCTCGCTTGCCACCTGGGTCATCTGTTCGGACTGTCGGTTCGCGACGGTCGAGATCTCCTGGGAGCTGCCCGCGACGGCTTCTGCAGAGTCTTGGAGGTCGTCGACGGTCCGTTCGACGTCGGTGGCCACCTCCCGACGGCGTTCCAGCTCCGCCAGTTGCTGTTCTGTCGCCTCGTTGAGGTCGGTCACGATCGTCCCGAAGACGCCGGGCAGCGTCTGCGGGGCCGTCTTCTCCTCGTTGACGCGCCCCTCCGCGAGATCGCTGCTGACCGCCTGTATTTCTGAAACCACCTGGTTCAACACGGAGATCATGTCGTTGATCGATCGGGCCATGTCGGCGTGATACCCGCTCAAATCGGCGGTGTCCATCGAGACGTCGAGGTTCCCGGTTTGGATTTCGGCGGCGATCTCCCCGACGCGATCGCTGGTTCGTTTCACGTCGGTCAGATCCTCGAAGCTCTCGCTGATCGCGACGACGTTCCCCTCCTCGTCGTGGATGGGTTCGGCGACGATCCGCGTGTAAAACTCCTCGCCGTCGTAGTTCCATTTGGGGACCTCGACTTCGATCCGCTCTTTGCCGTAGTCGGTCAGCGATTTCAGCGTGCAGTTGTCGGTCGAACAGACCTCATCGTTGCACAGCTGGTCGTAGCAGCTTATTTCGGCCATCGCTTCCGATGGCACCGCGCCCATCTCCTCCATCCGGGCGTTCTGGCGGACGACGTTGAAGTCGGTGTCGACGATCCGCTGGGCGATCCCCGCGGTGTCCATCACCTGCTGGAGGTTCTGATCGACGATCGCTTTGGTCTCCTCGTGGGAGTAGTCGACGCCGTTTTCGATCGGCTGTGAGAGGTCCGGTCGTCCCTCCGTCGGCGCGATCGCGCCAGCCGATTCTGCGTGGTCGTCTGTGACCGCCCCGCCATCGGTGCGCGCTTTGCGATCGCTATCGCGTTTGGCACCGAGCCACATCCTGCCCGCAGCACGCAATCGGTTGCGTATATTCATGAACCATTATTACTCGGATCTGTTATAAACGTCCGGCTACGATTCTCAGGATCTGATAGCCACGGATCGATCGTGGTGGTCACGGGGTCGTCGTTCCGTCCGATCGATTGCGGCCGTCAAGAGTGGCGGCTCTGCTTGATAGTGCAAAGCGATCGGTGATCGTGGATCACGGAGCCGGAGTGTACCGAGTTCGTTGACCGCAGCCAGTAAGAGTTAACTTTGTTGGGATTATACCCCAACATAGGGAAACGATGCCTGCAACGGTCGCCTACCGGGACGAAGGCGAGAAACAGGATGGAAGTCGGTACGAGATGCTTGCATGGGAAGTCCCGGTGAGCGAGGACTTCCCACGGGGGCTGAAGTACAGCTTCCAGTACATGGACGCTGACGGTGAGACGCTCCTGCGGTACGACAACTCGCCGTACCACCTGGACGTCGGCCGTCACCATCGTCACCCACCCGAAGGCGACGTCACGAAGCTGGTGTTTACAGGCCTCTCCGATTTGATCGCCGACTTCCACAACGAGGTGAACGAAATCTATGCCCAACGAACCGACTGACACCGAACCCACGCACGAGGAATTCACGCCCGACCCAGATGCGGTCGAGTACCCGTCGAC
>JBNJFV010000268.1:0-3021 GCA_051747145.1 Halobacteriota archaeon | reverse complement strand
GCGGTATCGGTTGAGGTGGTCGCCGTTCAACGCGAAGACAGTCTCGGGGACGGGCAGGCCGGCGTTCGCGAGCCGCGTCGCGCTGGCGATTTTGTGGGCGGCAAGCGCCGTCGCGTGCGGGTCGTTGAGCGTCGGACGCAGCGCCGCGATCGTTTCCGCGATGCCGATGTGTTCGGACGGCTGATCCGTGTTGGAGAGCAACATCCGATTGGCGACCACGTCGACGTCGGGATGGAGGCGAACCTCTCCGTCGACCATGTGGACGATCGTGTTCCACTCGCGCAGCCACTCGGGGTCGTGTCCGAGCGCCTCGACAGCGTTACAGATCGCCTTCGATTCTTTGCTGTCGTGGAGGCTTAACACGCCGACGCAGACCGAGTTCGAACCCATATATAATCTCCATTACACTAAGTTATAAAGGCCGCACGCGAGTCGCATCGGCTGATAACGTGGCGTCCGCCGTCCTATCGAGGGATTCGGGACCGAAGCGACGCACCGATCGACAGCACATCGGCCGTCACGCCCGGCGCGATTTCGGCCCGATCGGCGGCAGCCGTCGTTTGTGTTTCGTCGTCCGATGATAGCGGCGGATTCGTTCGACGATTTCGGCTTCGATGTCGAACTCCGAGGAGATTCGGTCGGGATCGTCGCCCTCGGTGAGTCGACACAGGACGGTGTCGATCGTTTCTTGGGGAGCGTCGATATCGTGTCGATCCGACTGCCCGGGGTAGAAACCGGCCATCAACGGGGGGTCGACAACGAACGACGGGATATCGAGTTCCTCGGAGAGGGCTTCGATTTCGGTTCTGTACAACCCGCCCAGCGGCAGCAGATCGGCCGCACCGTCGCCGTGTTTGCTGAACGACCCGAGAAGCAGCTCCGTTCGAGTCGTCGAACCGACGACGAGCCGTTTCATCGTGTTCGCTGCGAGATACACCATCGCCATCCGCAGTCGAGCCACGAGGTTGCCGCGGGCGATCGGATCGCCGTGGAGATCGGTATGGGAGGGCGCCATACCGGCAAAGCACATCAAAAGCGGCTGGAGGTGTATCGTGTCTGCTTCGATTTCGAGTGCTTCAGCGATCGCTTCAGCGTCCTGAGCGCTTCTCGATCCGATCTTACTGCTCGGGAGGATGAGTCCGTAGACCCGTTCGGGGCCGAGCGCCTCGACGGCCAGCGTGGCGACCACCGTCGAATCAAGCCCGCCGCTCAATCCGACGACGACGCCGTCAGCGTCCGCATCGGCGACGGTGGAACGGATGAATGACGCACATTCGTCCCGAACCGCGTCGCTATCGTCGCGGATCGTCGCGATCGGATCTGCTATCGAGTTCGTCATACCGACCGGCCGCTACGACGTCGGCCCGGCGGTTTTGTTACGATCATACGTATTACGAATGAGCGGTTTCAACCGTATAAACATTCCCTCAAGACATATTATAACACATTTTATACTCATATGAATACTATTTTGGGATGAAAAGAGACAGTCAATCAGTTAGAAACTCTTCGCAGCAGATGTCCCACGTAAGGGAAAATTTCGGGGCGGTTAGGCCGTCTCGAGCGGAATTACGAGCGTCGGACGAGGAGTATCGGTGATAACGTCCTGTGAGACGCTCCCGAGCATTCGTCGCTCGTGACCGTTAGCGCCCCGGGTCCCCATCACGACGAGGTCGGCATCGATCTCTTCGGCGTACGAGCGGATCTCCTCACCGGGGCGGCCTTGCCGAACGCTGGCCTCGTTTTCGAGTCCGGCGTCGGTCGCGGCGTCGACGACGCGAGCGACAGCCTGCTCAGCGTTCGCCGTGAGTTCCTCGTCGACGGCGTCCGTCAGCCCCTCGTCCAGCGTGAGGAAGACGCCGCGGTCAATAACCGAGAGCGCATGGACGGTTGCTCCCCGCTGTGTCGCGATATCGATCGCTGCGTCGATGACCGCGTCCATCTGTTCGCCGCCGTCCGTCGGAACGAGAATATCGTCGTACATCGGGTTCGTCCGACGGTTCTCGCCGGGGGGAGTAAATGGATTCGAATGTGTTCTCGAACTCCGCGCGGGTCCCGACGGGTGGGAGATGGCGAAAAAAATAGGTGGGCCCACAGAGCAGGTCAAGTATGTACGACAGACTGTTGTTGCCGACCGACGCCAGCGCCGGGATGGACCTCGCGATCGAACACGCGATTGGCGCGGCGAAGCGATACGACGCGGAGCTGCACGTTCTCTACGTGGTCGACACCGACACGTACAGTTCCTACCCCGGTGACGAGTACGTCCACGAGGACGAGGGCTTAGAGCACGCCCTCGAACGCGCCGGGCAAGAGGCGATCGACGAGATCGTCGACGCGGCCGAGGCGGCCGGCGTCGAAACGAAATCCGTCATCCGACACGGCGTTCCCCACGAAGAGATCCTCGGGTACGCCGACGAAGCCGATATCGGATTGACGATTATCGGTTCGAAGAACCGCTCGGGCGAGTACCGGCGGTTACTCGGCAGCGTCGCCGAGCGGGTGGCGCGGATGTCGGCCCGGCCGGTGACGGTGGTCAAGACCCCAGTCGAGTAGGTTGAGACGGCGAATCGGATCGCCACGCGACCCGCTCGGCGGTGGCTAATACTCCTCGGTGACGCGTTCCCCCACGCCACCGCGTCCGGATCGTCGGTGGTCGCCACGGCCGAGAGGATCCCACCGTTTTCCTCGAACCCGATGGCGATGAGCGTCTCGTCGTAGATCGCGAGATCGATCTGGGCTTCATCAATGAAGTGACCTGACGTCGGTAGAGACCCATATCGCCGTTTCGGCCGCACTATTCGGGGCGTGAAACGAGGGCGAAAACGCCGATCAGACGAACCGAACCGGCTCGCGCTCGAAGCGATCGCCGCGCCAGCGCCAACTTCCGAACTCGGCCGTTCCGCCGGCCAGCGAGACGATGACGTACGAGTGCCCCGGCCACGCCGCCAGTCGGGCGTCCGTCTCGCTCGGTCCGGACGGGCCGCCGGGGTGAGAGTGATAGAAACCGACGACCTCGAA
>JBNJFV010000267.1:0-3069 GCA_051747145.1 Halobacteriota archaeon | reverse complement strand
ACCGACGCCCGCGCCGGTAAAGCCGGCCTCGCTGATTGGCGTGTCGCGGACCCGCGTTTCGCCGAACTCCGACAACAGGCCGTCGCTCACGTCGAAAACCCCGCCGAAGACGCCGACGTCCTCGCCCATCAGGAACACGGCCTCGTCGCGGTGCATCTCCTCGCGGAGGGCCGCCCGAATCGCCTCGCGGACGGTCATCGTTTCCGTCGCCGATACGTCGCCGCCGGTGTCTGATTCGATGCTCATAGTTTACTCCCGTGTGCCGCCGTCGGCGCGCGCGCTGCCGCCGGCGAACGTCGTCAGTTCGGGAACCGAAACCGCGTACATGTTCTCGTACGCCTCGCTCGGATCCGGGTCTGTCGCGTCCCTGGCGAACTCCAGTGCGGCCTCGACTTCCGCTTCGGCCTCGGCACGAAGGTCTTCGACGTCGGATTCTTCCAGAGTGTCGGCGTCGACGAGCCGATCGGCGAACGAGTCGATCGGACAGCGCTCTCGCCACTCGTCTACGTCCTCATCGTCTCTGTACGGTTGATGATCGCCCTCGAAGTGACCGCGGAACCGGTACGTGTCGGCCTCGATGAGCGTCGGCCCCCCACCATCGGCGGCCCGCGCTCTGGCTTCCTTTACGGCCTCGTATACGGCGGTGACGTCCATTCCGTCGACGGTGAACCCCGGAATGTCGTACGCTTCGGCCGTCTCGCTGAGGTTTTCGAGGTTGTGCTGTTTGTCGACCGGCGTCCCTTCGCCGAACTGGTTGTTCTCGACGAGAAAGACCGCCGGTAGCCCCCACGTCGACGCCAGGTTGATCGACTCGTGGACCTGTCCCTGTGCGACCGCGCCGTCGCCGAAGAACGCCAGTGCGATGCGATCCTCGTCGTTGAGGTGTGCGGTCAGCGCCGCACCGGTCGCAAGCGGCGGTCCCGCGCCGACGATCCCGTTCGCACCGAGCATGCCGGCCTCCACGTCGGCGATGTGCATCGAGCCTCCCTTCCCGTTGCAGTACCCCTCGTGTTTGCCGTACAACTCCGCCATCATCCGTTTGGGATCCAGGCCTTTCGCGATGCAGTGGCCGTGTCCCCGGTGCGTGCTGGATATGTAGTCGTCCGGCTCGAGTGCCGCACAGGCTCCCACGCCGACCGCCTCTTCGCCGATGTACAGGTGGACGAACCCCGGTATCTCCCCATCGGCGAACTGCTGGCCGGCGGTGTCGTCGAACTCGCGAATCAGCATCATCCGACGCAGGACCTCCGTTTGACCGTCAGCCGTGTCTATGTCAATCGTTACCATTGCACTATAATTATTTACAATTATAGTTATTAGGTGTTTCGCGAGTTCCCGATCGATGGACAGGATCGATCGAAAGAAGGTCTAGACGATCGAATTCGAACGGTTCGACGAGACGAATCCTTTTGGCGCTGGCTATCGCACAGATTGCATGAACATGCTCGTCGACGGTGAGTGGCGGACCGACGTCTCCGAGAGTACCACCGAAACGGGCGCGTTCGAACGGAGTGACACGGCCTTCCGCGAGTGGATCGCCGGCTCCGACGTCCCCTCGCACGTCGACGCGACGCCGAGTGATCGGTTCCACCCCGAACCCGATCGCTATCACCTCTACGTTTCCTACGCGTGTCCGTGGGCGCATCGGACGTTGCTCGTCCGCGCACTCATGGGGCTACAGGAGGTGATCTCAGTTTCGATCGTCGACCCCTGGCGTGGCGCTGACGGCTGGCAGTTCTCTCCGGCCGTCGAGGGGTGTACCGCCGATCACGTCAACGGATTCGACTACCTCCGAGAGGTGTACCTCGAAGCCGACCCCGAAGCGACCGGGCGCGTCACGGTGCCGGTCCTGTGGGACACCGTCGAGGGGACGATCGTCAACAACGAATCCAGAGAGATTGTCCGCCAGTTTACCACCGCGTTCGGCGACCTCGCAACGACCGACGTCGATCTGGCACCGGCAGACCGTCGGGCGGAGATCGATCGGGTCATCACCGCGATCTACGAGCCGATCAACAACGGCGTCTATCGAGCCGGCTTTGCGACCGAACAGGGCCCCTACGACGAGGCGATCGACGACCTGTTCGACGCGCTCGATCGATGGGACGAGGTACTTTCTGACCGACGGTTCCTCCTCGGCGATCGACTCACCGAGGCGGACGTCTGTCTGTTCACGACGCTCGTTCGGTTCGATCAGGTGTACCACACCCACTTCATGTGTAACGTCAAACAGATCCGCGAGTACGACAATCTCTGGCCGTACCTTCGTGACCTCTATCAGCTGGCAGGGGTGGCCGAGACGGTCCGGATGGACCACATCAAAGAACACTACTACACCACCCACCCCGACGTCACGCCAAGTGGGATCATCGCGCGCGGTCCGGATCTGGATTTCGAGGACCCACACGATCGCGATCGACTCGGCGGCGACGTCCCCACTGTCCATCGGTAGCGGATCGATCTCTGCGCCGGTAGCGGAGCGGTTTCTTCACTCTCGTCCGAATTTCCGCAGTCCGATCGTTTTTCCCGCCGAGGAGCGAGCCTCAGCCATGTCGCTGCAGCATTCCGCTCGGGTCGCCGCCTGCGAGCCATCGAGTATCCGTGTCATGTTCGACCTCGCGGAGGCGACCGATCGCGATCTCGTCCGGCTCGAAGTCGGCCAACCGGATTTCGACACGCCCGAACACGTCATCGAGGCGGCCGATCGGGCCGCCCGCGCGGGACACACCGGCTACACGGCGAACGCGGGTCGTCCCGAACTCCGTCGCGCCGTCGCGGAAACCCTGAAGAGGAACTACGGCGTCCCCGCGACCCCCGAAGGCGTCACGATCACCGTCGGCGGCATGGAGGCGCTTCACCTGACGATGCTCGGCGTCGTCGACCCCGGCGAGGAGGTGGTGCTTCCCTCGCCCGTCTGGCCGAACTACCCGATGCAGGTGACCCTTGCGGGCGGTCGGCCGATCGAAGTCTCGTTGTCTGCCGCCGACGGCTACGCGCTGGACGCCGAGGCGGTCGTCGATCGGATGGGTCCAAACACCGCCGCAGTGGTCCTTTGTACCCCCTCGAATC
>JBNJFV010000266.1:0-3072 GCA_051747145.1 Halobacteriota archaeon | reverse complement strand
TCATTGGTTCGAAATCCGAAACGAACGTACCTAAAGCGCCACCCGACCAATTATTTCACTGATTAATTATAGAATAGATAATAATTTGTGGACGGAGTGCACGCCGCCGACGCTCCCTGTTCATCGACACAATCGCTCCTCGTTCATTGACGCCCGGCGTTCCCCATTCATCGACACTAGAGCCCCTCGATCACCAATGCTCCGAGACGGACGCTGAAGGTGACCTGTGATTTTCCCGTACCGATCAACTGGATTCGAAACGGTGTATTACTGGAACTGTTTTACGGCTTCTAGATCCCGTTCTGTCCGCATAAACTCCGAGAGCCGACGCGTTGCGTGACACGCCGGACAAGAGAAGTTCTTTCTGACTTCGGGTAATTCAGTCGGCGTCTCCTGCCATTCCTTGCTACACTCCGGACAAACGAGACGAACAAACGCTTCGACCATACACTCCTGAAGACGAATGGAACGTAAGTAAGCTTTGTGTATAGCTACCATACATCAAAAATCTGATAACCGAGTCGTCCCGGGTAGAACAGCTCAAATGGGTTGACCTGAGACACTCAAAAAGGTTGATTTGAGACAGCCAAAAAGGTTGATTCGAGACACTCAGTCGAACAAGGCCTCCTGATCGACTTCCAGGAGCTCCTTGTACCGGTTTCGGATTGTCACTTCCGAGACGTCGGCGACCTCGCCGACCTGACTTTGCGTCACCTTCTCGTTCGACAGCAGTGCTGCCGCGTAGACGGCTGCGGCTGCAAGTCCGACGGGCGATTTGCCGCTCGTAATGCCAGTCTTTGCCGCATTGCGAAGGAGCCCTCGCGCCTGTCGTTCGACCTCGTCGGACAGTTCGAGCTGTGAGGCGAACCGCGGAACGTAGCTTTCGGGGTCTGCCGGCTGGACCTCCAGTTTGAGTTCGCGTACGACGTACCGATACGTGCGGGTGAGTTCCATCTTGTCGACGCGCGAGACCCGTTCTATCTCGTCAAGGCTGCGCGGGGTGCCCGCCTGCCGGGCGGCCGCATACAGTGCGGCGGTGGCGACGCCCTCGATCGACCTTCCCGGGAGTAGATCGTCGGTGAGCGCGCGCCGATAGATGACCGAGGCGGTCTCGCGAACGGTTTTCGGAAGACCCAACGCCGAGGCCATCCGATCGATCTCACCGAGCGCCTGTTTGAGGTTTCGCTCCTTCGAATCGCGGGTGCGGAACCGCTCGTTCCAGGTCCGAAGCCGCTGCATCTTCTGGCGCTGGCTCGAGGAGAGCGATTTCCCGTACGCGTCGCGATTTTGCCAGCCGATGTTGGTCGACAACCCCTTGTCGTGCATCATCTTCGTCGTCGGCGCGCCGACGCGGGACTTCGAATCGCGTTCGGAACTGTCGAACGCCCGCCACTCCGGACCGCGATCGACCGCGCTTTCTTCGACGACGAGCCCGCAGCCCTCACAGACGGTCTCGCCGTGTTCCTCGTCGGTCAGCAACCGCCCACCGCACTCCGGACAGGTCGTCGTCGACTCGCTCCGCTGTCTGCTCGATTCCGTCTCGGTATCTTCCTCTCGAACGTACGTCCGAATGGTTGACTCACTTTCACTCATGATGGTCTCTTGGACTTCCCACCGACGCAGAAAAACACACGAAATAGACTAGTGACCTGGGAGGCGTCCTTACTAGAGGTAAGTTGTTCCAAGTATTTAATTGTGTCTATCTCAACTGATCACAAAACCACGTGACTGCGCGTTGTTTGTGCATACATACCACATCCCCAACACCAATTGCGTGAACAATCGTGTGATTTAACGGTGTCGATCGGTTTCAGACCGTTCGGGCTGATCGATACTCGAGAGGTTATCCCGTCTGCACGTACACGACGACGGTTCGATCCCACAGTGCGAGCCGATACTCGCGGGAATCGTACCCTTCCAGTGTCGAACCGAGTTCGCCCCTGTGTCGCGGGTCGGCGATCACGACCGGTGGATCCCCGCGTACGTCCGCCGGCGAGTCGACGCTTGCCGTCTCGGCCCCGAGTCGTTCGGTGTACCACGGGAGTGGGAGTCGCTCGCCGAACGCAGCGCGATCGGCAGCCGGGACGATGGGCGGTTGGGACGGTTCCGTACCCATGTCGAACCGTTCGCCGACGTACAGGACGTCGGGCCCCTCGGTGTTCGCCTCGATTACGGCCGCAGCGTCGTCGAACGCCGCTTCGATGTCGTCGACAGGTTGTGCGTACTGTACGAGACGGTTGTCCGAACTACTCGGCCCGTAGACGTCTCCGGTGACTGTCGCACCCGCGAGGACCCCGAATGCGACTACCAGCAGTACGACCGCTGTGATCCGGGCGGTGTCCGCATCACGAACGCCGGCAGCGCCAGCCCGCAGGAGCAACGCAAGCCCGACGCCCGCAGGCACCGATAGCGGAACCAGCACGTGGACGAGGAGCCACGGCGCGCTCACTTCCGAAAGTGTTGGAACCGCAATCAAACCGATGCCCCCCCACAGCGCGGTCAGTGTTACGATCGGCCGCCCACCGGCCTCATCGAGATAGCCGTATCGATCGGCTAGAAATCCCCCGATCGCAAGCAGCAACACCGGACCGGATACGATGAGCAGCGTGCCGATCGCGTCAGTCACGTACGGCAAAAACTCGTGGCCATCCCGATTCGCCATCCGAACGGCCCGAAAGGTACCGATCGGATCGACGTACGTGCCCACGAGAAGGGCTTCGAATCCCTCGATCGATCGCCAAGACCTCCCCCTCGGGGCGAAGAGAACGAACCACGTACCGAGAAATACGAACATCCCCCTCGCGGCCGGGGTCGTCCACCCCCGCGTACGGTCCATCGCATCGAACAGCCGATCGACCACCGTCCGGACGCGTTCGCCTCGGAGTCTGGCGTGATCGAACAGGAGTACACCCGCGATCGCGAGGGAGGTCGCGTGAACGATCGCAAACGCGGATGCGGATATCGAAAGCACCGTCGCGACGATCGACCCGTACAGGAACATTGGCCGGCCCGTGTCAGCGAGGCGGACGAGATAACCGACCGCAATCAGGGCGAACACGGCGGCGGGGACGT
>JBNJFV010000265.1:0-3096 GCA_051747145.1 Halobacteriota archaeon | reverse complement strand
GAATAACCCCGGTACTGTCAGTGATTGTTTGTGCCTCTGACATACCAGTAGACATGTCATCGGGATATTTAACCCTTCGTAAGTTCACAGCCGTTCAAGTCGACCAAAGGCTACGCTGTCTATCGGTTTTGCGTGTGTACGATCCACGTCCCACACCCGCTGCCCTACGAGTTCCTGTGGGGTTGTTGATTAGCTCCCGTACGTAGGCTAGCTTGTGATTCCAATAAAAAATTTCGATCGGCTGCAGAGCGTCCCGAAAGGGCTTTGCCGGAGTTTCAGAAATACAAACCCGCATGACGAATCTCTTCGAAGATCTACAGACGGGACCGGATGCACCTGAAACCATCTACGCGGTCGTGGAGTGTCTGAAAGGCGAGCGAAACAAATACGAGTACGACAAGGATGTCCCCGGCGTCGTCCTCGATCGCGTGCTCCACTCGAACGTCCACTACCCGAGTGATTACGGGTTCATCCCGCAGACGTGGTACGACGACGACGATCCCCTCGACGTGCTCGTATTGGTCGAGGATCGAACGTTCCCCGGCTGCATCATCGAAGCCCGGCCGATCGCGCTCATGAAGATGGACGACGACGGCGAGCAGGACGACAAAGTGATCGCCGTCCCGACCGAGGATCCCCGATACGATCACATCGAGGACCTCGAAGACGTTCCACAACAGACCCAAGCGGAGATCGACGAGTTCTTCGAGACCTACAAGAACCTCGAGGCGGGCAAGGAGGTCGAAACGTTGGGCTGGGAGGACAAAGCCGCGGCGATCGAGGCGATCGAACACTCCCAGCAACTGTACGAAGAGACGTTCTAAACGACGCCAACGCGATCGATCGACGGTACAATTTCGAATGACCCCTCGAGAGTAGTACGGACTGATCGTCCAGAGACGTACCAAACCGACACTCGGTATGTCCGAGAGGTATACCGTCACGACCGACCATGAATTATGCGCATGGGTAATTATTTGGGTGTTCGCGTGCTACTTCAAATCGTCATGGCAACGAGTAGCCGTACGATGGGGATCGATCACCTCACCGTCGTCCCGACGAACTTCGACCCCGAGGACGATCGGGACGAGCAAGTAGGCGAGACTGACGACGAATAACGACGAGCAAGTAGACAACATCGACGATCCATAGCGACGAGGACGGTACCGACACCGAGGCCGCCCGTAGCGAGGACGGCGATCGAGCACGGGGACGACTGGTGACCGATCGATCGAGAGCCAAACCCATTTGACCCCGCCGCTGTAATGAGAGTGCAATGGCTGAGTGTGACGAGTGTGGGGCCTACGAGAATCTCCCATATCA
Organism: Halobacteriota archaeon; assembly: GCA_051747145.1. Lineage (GTDB taxonomy): Archaea > Halobacteriota > Halobacteria > Halobacteriales > Haloferacaceae > JBNJFV01. The sequence continues at coordinate 1,773 of JBNJFV010000265.1, read as the reverse complement.
GTGTCGACGGTGTGGGCAGACGTTCTGCGCGGAACATCGACTCCCCGAGAACCACGACTGTCCTGGACTGCAAGACTGGAACGATCCGGGGGGCGTCTTCGACAGCGGCTTCGACGACAGCGTCGCAGGCGGCGGTCGGTCGGCCGACGAGGGCGCGATCGTCGGCGCGAAACGGACGATCGAACGGAAGGTAACAGGCACCGGCGGCTTCCTCGGGTTCTTCCGCGGGAACGTCACGTACGCGCTGCTCGGCGTGTTCTGGATCGTCTTCGTCGCCGAGTTCGTCGTGCTCGCGTTCTTCGGCCCGATGACGTTCTACTCGGTCTTTGCGCTCTCGACGGTCAACCCCGAATACGTCTGGACGTGGGTCACCTCCGTGTTCGCACACAGTCCAAGCGGGCTGTTTCACATCGCGGGCAACAGCATCGGCCTGTTTTTCTTCGGCCCGATCGTCGAACGCTACGTCGGCTCGAAGAAGTTCCTCGCGTTCTTCCTCGTAAGCGGCATCCTCGCGGGACTCGGTCACGTGCTCTACGGGATCGCGATGGGCGAGACGATTTTCGTGTTGGGCGCAAGCGGCGCGGTCTTTGCGATCCTCGGCGTCGTCACCGTCCTTCGGCCAAACCTTGAGGTGCTCTTGTTTTTCGTCATCCCGATGAAGATCAAGGTCCTCACCTACGGCGTCGCGGTGATCTCGCTCGTCTTCGTGATCGAACCGGCCGCGGCCGCGGCGGTCGGCCTCGGCGGCATCGCCCACCTCGCACACCTGATCGGCTTCGTCATCGGGTTGGCGTACGGCAAACGGATCGAGGGTCGAAGCCCCGCTCGCGGCCGCGGCGGCGTCCCCGGCATCCGAATGCGACGCGGTCCGCGTCGATAGATGCCGATCGAACCCGCCGCACCAGAGTTCGTTCCCGATCCGTCACGGTCTCGCGAGGGCATGAAGCGGCTCCAGCGTGAGATCGCCGCGCGGGCGACGTTCGACGACGAACTCGATTTCGACCCGCATCGACTCTCTGAGGCGGTCGTCGTCGGCGTCGACCAGGCGTTTTTCGACGATCGGGCCGTAAGCGCGATCGTCGCCCTGCAGGACGGGGCGGTCGTCGAACGGACCGCCGCCGTCTCGCCGCTTTCGATCCCCTACGTTCCTGGACTGTTGGCCTTCCGCGAGGGCGGTCCGATCGTCGACGCGTTCGAGACGCTCGCGTGTACGCCGGATCTTGCGGTGTTCGACGGGAGCGGTCGGATCCACTATCGGCAGGCGGGGCTCGCCACGCACATGGGCGTCCTCTACGACGTTCCGTCGATCGGCGTCGCCAAATCGTTGCTCTGCGGTCGTCCCCGCGAGCCGATCGAGGATCGACCGACCGGCTGGCGGACGCCGATCGAGGCGGACGAAACGGTCGATGCCCCGGCGGGGACGACGATCGGCTACGCCTACCAGTCGAAGCAGTACGGTCCCGACGCGTCCACCAGTGTCAACCCCCTGTACGTCAGCCCGGGCCACCGCGTCAGCGCGTCGACGGCCGTCGACCTCGTGGCGGGTCTGTCGGGGGGATACAAACTCCCGGAACCGACGCGGCTTGCCGATCAACACGCAGCAGCGGTCAAACGCGAACTCCAGGGAACCGACTGAACGATCCGAACTGAGCGTGGGGATTGTCCGCGCTCAAACTGTGGGTGTCGATCGCCGGTAGATCGTTGGTAATTAACATCCCTCGGAGTAATACGTCGGTGTGCAACCGAAAACGGTCCTCATCACCGGCTGTTCGT
>JBNJFV010000264.1:0-3137 GCA_051747145.1 Halobacteriota archaeon | reverse complement strand
GGGACGCCGACAGCCGTAACTGGCGTCGGATACTACGTCTTCCATGGGAGTTCCGGTCACCTACTACTGTCCACACTGCGAGGCGATCGTCGAACTCGAACGCGACGGCTATCTCGCCGACAAGGCCGTGACGCCGTACCCGTTCGAGGGGTGGACGTACGCGACGCCAGCGGAGGCGTTCGAAGATGCAGACGGCGTCGTCTTCACCTGCGGTGCCGACGGCACGACAGTGGATGCTGAAACGGGCTGTGGCGAACAGTTCTATTTGAGTTTCGTGCGGTTCGAAAACGGTGAGGAAGTCGATCCACGACGGCCGAGCGAGTACGTTTCGATCGCCGACGGTACCATCCCGCCCGCACCCCGGGGACCGGACGGACCGTCCGGACCTGGCGGATTCCGATCTTGAGAGCGGTGCAGACCGACGGATTCCAATCTTGAGAGCGATACGGACCGACGGATTCCCCCCTCGACGACGCTGCGGCGCGCGGGCGTCCCCCTCACCGATCGATCGGCGGTTTCAGATCGAGGATCGGCGAGCCGTCGAACATGTCCACTCCCCGAACGACGATCTGTCCGGCCGAAACGTCGATCGAGACGATCGTACAGACCGACAGACAGATCGGATTCGGCCGCGCCGGCGACCGGGTCGTGAATACGCCCCCGCGTCCGTGCCGATCGGTCGTGAGCACGGTCCGATCCGCGTCGTCGGCGAACCAGACGATCAGGATTTCGTCACCAGCTTCGTATCCCGCAAGCCCCGCCGTGACCGTTTCAACCAGCTGAATCGTTCCCTCGATCGAATCGCGAAACCCCTGTCTGGGCGCGTCCGATCGGTTCTCGATCGGCGTGTCGATGCGACCGATCGGCTGGAGGGCGATCGGCGCGGCCTCCTCGTCGAATGGTGCCATGTGATCGGTCACCCCTTGATGTTACAGACCGGGAACGTCCGCGCGACCTTGTCGCCGATGCCGAGTTCGTCCGACACCCGAACGACCTCGTCGACGTCCTTGTACACTCCGGGGGCTTCTTCGGCGACGGTGGCGCCGCTTTGGGCCTTCACGTAGATGTGCTGTTGGTCCGCTAGCTCATCGCGCACTGTCTCGCCCCAGTATTCTCGCTTCGCCTGTGTGCGACTCATCACGCGACCCGCCCCGTGAGCGGTGGATCCGAACGACAGCTCCAGTGAGTGTGCCCCGCCGCGAAGGACGTAGCTGCCCGCCCCCATGCTGCCGGGGATGATGATCGGCTGGCCGACGTCGCGATACGCTTCGGGGACGTCCTCGTGGCCGGGCGGAAATGCCCGCGTCGCCCCTTTTCGATGCACGAACAGTTCGCGTTCCTGGCCGTTTACGTCGTGGGTTTCTCGCTTGGCGATGTTGTGTGCCACGTCGTAGAGCAACTGCATCTCCATCGCTTCTGCGGACCGATCGAAGATTCGCTCGAACACCTTTCGGGTTTGGTGCATGATGAGCTGGCGGTTCACCCACGCGAAGTTAATCGACGCGCACATCGCGCCGTAGTACTCCTCTGCGAGTCGACTCCCCGACGGCGCGGCCGCAAGTTCCTTGTCTGGAAGCGTCGCCAGGAGGTCACCGTGTTCCTTTTCGATCCGTCGGACGTAGTCGGTACACACCTGATGGCCGAGCCCGCGGCTGCCACAGTGGATGAGCACGACGATCTGATCTTCCTGTAAGCCGTAGGCGTCTCCGACGTCCTCGTGAAACACGTCGGTCACGCGTTGGACCTCGAGGAAGTGGTTGCCGGAGCCGAGACTGCCGATCTGGTTTTTCCCGCGGTCTTTGGCCTTTTGTGAGACGTACTCGGGTTTCGCATCGGGACGATAGCCCTCGTCTTCGCAGTGTTTGAGGTCTGCGTCAGTCGCGTATCCTTCCTCGTGAGCCCATCGCATCCCTCGTTCCAGAACCGCCTCGACGGTGTCGATGTCGCCCTCGACGACGCCACCGCCGCCCAGACCGGAGGGGACGTTGGCGAAAAGCGAGTTGACGAGTTCTTCCTCGTGGCCCCGAACCTCGTCGTAGGTGAGGTTCGTTCGCATCATTCGGACGCCGCAGTTGATGTCGAATCCGACCCCACCGGGTGAAATACAGCCGTTTTTCGCGTCGATCGCCGCCACGCCGCCGACGGGGAACCCGTACCCTTGGTGGCCGTCCGGCATGCAGACGGCGTATTTCGCAATTCCCGGCAACTGCGTGGCGTTTTTCAGCTGCTGGAGCGTCTTGTCTTCGCCGATCTCCGACAGCAGCGTATCGCTCGCGAACACGCGAGCCGGCACTCGCATCTCGCCTTCCTGTTGGATCTCCCAGACGTACTCGCGAACTTTTTCGAGCGTGATCCCGTCGAACTCGCGTGTTTCGGTCATGATCGTACGTCTATCGCCCGGTCGAAAGAGCGTTGCGTCACGATCGAAGACAGTCGCCGGAACCGATCGGACCGAAGATCGTCGCCGAAATCGATCGGATCGCCCGACGAAACCAATAGATTCCTCGGGGAACCGCCCCAACGTGGTGGGGTCGTCACACGACCTGGAGGTGTTCCTCCAGCAGTTCCTCGTCCGTGTATTCGCGATCGTGGACGTCTTTCATGTGTTTTTTGGCCAGTTCGACCGCTTCCGTTTGGTTTTCCGATTGGATGACGAACCGGCAATCAGCCGCTGCCGATTCACAGTCGAGTTTGTGTGCGCTTGCCATGTGTGGTCACTCCTGTGTTGTAGGTGTCGAACGGACGGTGCCATACGAACCACGGGTGGGTAGCATTTGAATCAGCATGGGTGTACGAGCCCGCGTGGGTAGCGTCTGGTACTAGGTAGCCAGCATCCGGCTCCGGGTAGCCAGCATCCGGCTCCGGGTAGCCAGCATCCGGCTCCGGGTGGCCGGCGTCCGGCTCAGGGTGGCCGGCATACGATTTTCGAGGGCTAGCATACGATTTCAGGTGGCTAGCTTCCAATCTTACGACTACTGGTATCGTATGGCATACGCAGTTCGGTGAGATCGACCATAATCATATTTCCACGATATTCTCGTCGTTCCTGCAGAACGGTGGGTACATACGAACTCGATATTGACCGTCCTCTTCGCTTCGACTGTCACGATCGGGCGATCACACGTCGAACACGACGT
>JBNJFV010000263.1:0-3142 GCA_051747145.1 Halobacteriota archaeon | reverse complement strand
AGTTGCGCCCGGTAATCGCCGAGGCGCATCTCCGATCCTCGGACGTTCCTTGTGATCAATCCGAGGATCTCCTCGTCGTACTCCCAGTCGGTGACCGCCTTCGTCCCCGGGAGAATCAGCCCTTCGGCGAACAGTTCGGTGCTGTCGTTTGGAATTCCGCCGGGCGTCGATCCGCCGATGTCCACGTGGTGTGCCGAATTGGCCGCGTATCCGACGATCTCCCCCTCGTAAAAAAGCGGCGAGATGAGCATGACGTCGGGGAGGTGTACCGCTCCCTTGTACGGATCGTTGATCAGGATGCCGTCGCCAGGCTCGAGGTCGCCGGCGCGCTCGGTCATGTTACGGGGGACGACCGAGACCATCGAACCGATGTGTTGTGGTGCGACGTCGTGTTGGGCGATGTGCCGTAGATTCGAATCGAAGATGGCGCAGGTGTGATCGCGTCTAATCTTGATGTTGGTCGAGTAGGCCGTCCGTTGTAAGGTGAGGCCCATCTCCTCTACGATACTTTTGAGCGAATGTCGAAAGATCTCCAGCTCGCCGGCTGTTGGCATACGGAGAGAGGATTGACTCACGCGATGATAAACCTATGCGAGACGGTGACACCGTCCCCGTAATTCTATCGGCGCATCTCTGGCAACCGATCACAGCGCCTGCTCAGACATGACGGGTCAGACGCCGGGCAGCGTATCCACGTACCCGATCGTTTCGGCGACGATCCACAGGACGAACACGGCGTACCCACCTAGCAGGACGATCGCCTCCGGTCGGGTGATCTGTAAGTCAGTCCGTAGCGCGGTAAACAGCGCGACGGTACCAAGCGTCAACACGCCCATCATCGGGACGGCGAGGGCGTAGTTCACGACAGTTTGACCCGCGAGCAACACGCCGATCGGCAGCGCGACGAGCAGGTCGAACGTGTTACTCCCGAGAACGTTCGCGACGCTCACCTCGCCCGCACCGATCTCGGCGGCTTTGATGCTGACGAACGCATCGGGGAGGCTCGTCCCCGCCGCGACGATCGTGAGCCCCCACAGGAACTCCGGAGAGTTGAAGACAGCACCGAAACCGATCGCCGCCCGGACCAACCCCTCGACTGCGACGAGGATTACCACAAGCGAGACCGCGAGTTTCACCCACTCGCCGAGGATCGGCCCCTCCGGGGGTTCGACTAGCGGTTCGTAGTCGGAGACGTCCTGATACTGAATGAAGACGTACAGCCCGTACATGCCGATCGGGATGAGCGCGAGCGGTCGACCGATCACAGAAATGGTGCCGTCCCCGTTCGTATTGTAGATCACGCCGAACGAAAAGGTCAACAGCAAAATCGCGATCGCGAGCATGTAAAACTGTGCCTCCTTGTAGACGACGTCGCGGTTCACTTCCAGCGGGCTCCGACGGAGCGCGCTCAACGCCGGGATGACGAGGACGTTGAAAATCGCCGACCCGACGATCGCGCCGACACCCAGATCGAACGTGTCGTGGAGCAACACTGCCAACACCACACTCGAAAGTTCGGGGAAACTCGACCCGATCGCGACCACGACGGCTCCTTGGACGACGGCTGGCAACCCGTAGTACAGCGACAATCTACGGCTCGATCGTTCGAGTAGCTCACTTCCCTTCCACGTGACCGCAGTGGAACCGATCGCGAGGACGGTGAGCCACAGTACCGACATGGGCGCTCTTCGTTTCTCACGGGTAGTAAACCGTCCGGTACAGGGTGATCGGTCCTGATGCGATTCACGCGTCGATCGCCCGTCGGACGTCGGCGATCGCCGCACGGATCGCCGTCCACTGTTCGAGACGGCCGGGGAGCGTCGATCGCTCGCGGCGATCACTTCTCTCGAGTAGCCCGACCACCGTTCGGGGCGATTCGACGTCGACGAACCGAACGTCCGGACCGCCCGCAACCTCGATCGACACCGTTCCGTAGCCGAACGTCGATCCGCGGATGGACTGTTCGTAGCCCGTATTCTGGACGTCTCGCAGCGAGACGCGCCGAACGGTTCGGCCGAGAACGCCGCTGTGCGTCCAGACGGCGCGGGAGGTGATCACGTATACCGTTCGTTTGAGGTCGACGTATACCCACGCGATGAAAAGCACACCGAGCGGCGCGGCGATACCGAGTCGATAGTCGATTTCGACACCGAGCCAGAAGAACAGCCCGGTAGCGGCGAGGCCGAAAAGGACCGACGGTGCGATCCGCATGGTCCGTGGATGGCCGCGCCATCGTATCGTCTCGTCGGCGGCGAGCCCGAGCCACTCGTCAGTCCGAGGGGGGTCGTCCTTCGTAATGTGCGCGTCAGTCATTCGAATCACGGCGGGTCGCCTCCGACTGCGCGGCCGTTCGATCTCCGTCGTCGGCGTCTGCGGCTGTCGAATCAACGCTTTCGTCGATCGGATTGTCGCTCTTTTCGATCGAATCACCGTTTTCGTCGATCGGATTGTCGCTCGCCTCGAGCGCGCGGCGAATCGCCCGCAGTTCCGCGAGGATCTCATCGAGCACGTCGGCTGGTTCCGTCTCGGATCGCTCCTCGCCCCGATCGCGTCGGCGGTCCGTTTCGCGGGTGATAAGCTCCTGCAGCCGTGCTGGTTCGGGAACGCTTCGAAACCGAAGCTCGACGCCCGAACTGCCGGCGGTGCTCACGTCGACGGTCCCGTATCCGAAGTATGCGCCGATCGCCGACTGCGAATACGACGTGTTTTGGACCTTCTCGAAGCCGATCTGCTGGACGTCTCGCGATACGATTCCGGATTTGCGATACAGCCCACGAGTCGTCACCACGTAGTTCGTATTGACGAAGTCCAGATAGGCCGCGACGAGGATCGGTATGCCGACGAGAACGAACGACAATGGGATCCCGATCGCGAACGGAGCGACGAGACTGCTCTTGTGAGCGGTACTCGCCCAGCGGATCGTCTCGTTCTCCTCCAGTTGCAGCCACTGGAGGTCGGTTTGCGGATCGAGGTCGCCACCCCCCGCGGGAACGACCGTGTCAGTCGAAACCGTCGAATCGGATCGATCGGAGACCATGTCTCTCGATCACGCCACGGCACCAAAATCCTGCCGCAGCGACGATCGAATCACGAGGCGCGTCGCTCGAGCCCGCGGTTTCAGTAGCGAATCGACAGGATTCAC
>JBNJFV010000262.1:1451-3145 GCA_051747145.1 Halobacteriota archaeon | reverse complement strand
TCCAGTCCCGCCGACGGCTTCGATCGCCTCGATCGCCCGCCCCGCGCTCGTTTCGAGCTGCGATTCGGCCGTCTTGTAATCCGGCGCTCGGACTTTGATCCGGTATTCGGGAGAGCCGACGTACGAGACCGACAGTTCGACCTCCGGAGGGACCTCGCCGTTGCCCTCTGCGGCCTTGAGTGCCTCCTTGATCGAGTCGACGCCGTCCGGCGTCGGTATCGAAAGATCCACGTACCCGGTGACGTCGACGTACGGTACCGAAACGTTCTCGCGGGCGGTTTCGACGATCGATTCGACGTCCGATTCGTCGAGGTCGGTCGATTCGAGCGCCTCGGCCCCGTGGATCGCCGCGGCCTCGAACGCCGCATAGAGGCTGTCGTGCGCTTCGAGCATCGCGTTCGCGACGGTACCGTACGTGTCGTCGCTTACGTCCTCGCCGAAGGCCAACAGCATCCAGTTGTCCGCCTTCTGCTCGTTTTTCCACTCTTGGATCTTCTCTTTGCGCTGGTGTTCGTTGACGTCTTTGATCGAGAGATCGATCTGCTGGGAGGACTCGTTTACGTCCAGTACTTTCGCCACCACGGTCTGACCTTCCCGGACGTGATCGCGGACGTTTTTGATCCACCCGCTTGCGACCTCGCTGATGTGGGCGAGCCCGCGTTTGTCCTCGTACTCCTCGAGGTCGACGAAGACGCCGAAGTCGGCGATTTCGTCGATCTTGCCGACGACGAGGTCACCGGATTCGGGCCAGCCGCTGTACTTCATCTGTTATCGTGCCTCGACGGTTTCTGTGATCTCGTGTTCGATCTCGACTTTTCCGCCGGTCGGTACCGCGAGCGTCGTCCCGCAGACGGCGCAGTTGACGACGTTTGCGGCCTTTTCGAAGACGATCTGTTCGTTCTCGCAGTCGCCACATTTGACGCGGACGTAGTTTCCTGGCATCGTTACTCCTGAAAGACGAGTTTGCCGGCGCGCCATCCCTTGCGCATGTGGGCTTTCCCGCAGTCGCTGCAGCGGTATTTGAGGTTCGTCTTCTTCGTCGGCTTGTCGCCGCCGGGCACCTTCGAGAACTTGCCGGCGTTGCCGATGTGGCCCGTCTGGCGGCGTCGCTGTCGATCCTGGACCTTCTTCATACCGGTCGATCGACCGGTGCGGACCTTTTCGACCTCGTGTTCGTGATGGGCGTTGCAGTGCGGACAGTACGTATTCAGTCGGCGTGGCATTTCCATGGATATCTACCTTGGCGTGATTTCGACATCGGGCGTTAAAACCCGTTTGGTTCGGCGTCGCTGCTCGTCGGCAGCTGGCGGCCGAATCCACGACGACGCGATCAACCAAGTTCACGACGACGCAGCTAACCGAATCCACGACGACACGACCAATCGAATCCGCATCGAAGCCGTTAAGCGGCGACCCTCCAAACGGAGAGGTATGCAACACCTCATCGTTAGAGGGGATCCCGGCATCCGGAAGGACGCCGTCATCGAGTACGATGGGAAAGAGCAGATCTGCTTTTCGATCCAGCGACAGGGCGACTGGCACGGCCCCGAGGAGGTCCAACTGTGGTGTACGATCGGAACCGAAGACGAACGATCGACCTTCGAAAAGCGCGAATACGTCCCCCACTGGCTCGACGTGGAGACGATCGACGCCGAGGCGCTCGACGTGATCCAAGCGACGAGTGAACTGTCGGT
>JBNJFV010000262.1:0-1351 GCA_051747145.1 Halobacteriota archaeon | reverse complement strand
GAACTACTGTTTTTCGTAGAGGAGTCGATCCGAACGCGTCGATCCGGAAGCTGAGGCGTGCACCTCCGTCGGTGTGCGCCGATCGAGAACGTCGCGGAGGTCCGGGTGTGAACGCAGCTCCGCCGAGAGATCCGCCGGCTGTCTGTCGCCGGTTGCCAGTGCTTCGCGGAGTCGCTGCCACCGCTCGTGTCTGGCCAGGATTACCACGGGAATCGAGTCGATACCGAGCAGTTTCGCCATCGACAGGCGGTTCCGACCGTCGAAAAACAGGAGCGTGCCGTCTCTGGCGACGGTGACTGCGATCTCCCCTTCGACGATCTGATTGACCGTCGTGTGACGTGGCCCATCCAGGGGATTCGACCGCCCGTTGCGTGCCAGTTCGGCCTGGAGGCGGTAGCCGTGCGTCTCGATGTCCTCGTAGAGCCGATCGAGGTGTTCACACCGGCGACGAAGATCCGCCCTGGAGCTGCAGTCCCACCAGACGCGACCGTGTCGAATCTCGCGATCGAGAATCCGGTAAAAGGCGGTCTCGTCCCACGGGACGCCGTCGACGAAGTGCGCTTCGAACGAGTTGTAGATCTCGAAGTGGACGCAACCGTCCTTGTCGGTGAACGACGGTGGATCGAGGTCCCATTCGCCATCGAGGATCCGGCCGGCGAGCTTCCACTTCGGCGGCGGTGCCGGTTTCGCCGTGTGAGTGATCTCGCCCGGATCGACACGGTAGAGCGCGAACGGATCGATCGGTGCGGGCGAGTGGCGGGCAAATCGCCACGCGCGGGCGTCGATCGAGACGCGAGCGTACAGGTCTCTGAGCGTGAGCGCGTGCCGTTCGATCGTCGGATGGATCCCACTCACGCGCGCGATCGCCTCCTTCGGGGTCGGCACCGAGATCGGTGCGGCGGTTGTTGCCATCTGAGTGCTGAATACGAGCAGAATGTTGCAGTTAGTTATCGACCGGCTACGAGCCCACCGACGCCGTCGAAACCGCGGTGCGGAGGGCGTCCTATCGATCGGCCACACGGTCGCGATCGACACGGTAGACAGTGACCGCCTCGGTCCGATACGCCACTTCGATCCCCTCGAGATGGTCGAACGAGACCTCGCCGTAGCGTTCGCGTTCGGTCGGGCCGACCCACACGTAGGTCACCCCGTGCGCCTCGAGGACGGCGAGTCGTTCCGCGTCGGTGCCGGCGAACGCCCGATCGACCGCCGCGACGCGATCGTAGTACGCCTCGCTGCCGCGATAGCCCACTTCGTGGGACCAGCCGGCGACCGTCGGGACGCCGGTGAGCGTCGACGCCGGATTCGCCCGCCACGTGTAGGTCCCCGGATGGCTGCCGTCCGCGGCGAG
>JBNJFV010000261.1:0-3168 GCA_051747145.1 Halobacteriota archaeon | reverse complement strand
GACCAGTTCACGCGTCGTCTCGCGGCGCAACAGCGCGATCGCGGCCTGTTCTCGCTCCGAATAGCCGGTCGCGAAATAGTGCGTCCGACCGCATACCTCGAGGCTTTGAATCGAGTCGTCCCGGAGCAATCGGCGGAGGTGGTACTGCGTCTGGCCGGTCGCGATGTCGAGATTTCGGCTCACGGCGTTAAAATGTACGCCGGGAGTGGACTCGACGTGGGATCGAACTCTCGTTTTCGTGTCAGTCATGGGGATCGGTCGGCGTTGTGCGACGTAGCGGTCGATCGCTCATAAACCGACGGTCGTGTCCCGTCCAGTGAGACACGAACGTCGGTTCGCTCACTATCGCACAATATTGTATCGAACGTACAAACACTTATGCGTCTCGGATGCGTATCGCCGGTAAAGATGGCGGATTCAATGAGCGAGTACCTCAAGCAGGATATGGCGTGCGAGGGCCTGCTCGAGTGCATCCACGGCTTAAAAGGACTCGACAAAGAGATATTCAGGATCCTCACCGAGAGAGCAGAACCGATGACCGTCGACGAGATCGCCGAAGCGGTCGATCGAGAACGCTCGACCGCGTACCGGTCGATTCAGCGACTCGTACAGAGCGGATTCGTGCAAAAAGAGCAGGTCAACTACGAGCAGGGCGGATACTACCACGTCTTTCGGCCGACCGACGCGGACGAGATCGCCGACGACATGCAGCGGATGCTCAACGACTGGTACGCCAAGATGGGCCAGTTAATCGGCGAATTCCGCGAAAAATACGACGACGAGGCGATGCAGACGGCGACGGCTGAACACTGGGGCGAGAGGATCATTCTACCTCCGGAATAGCAGAACCGCCGAATGTAGACAGACGTGTAATATAAATCGACGTCGGTAGTTCAATTACTGCACACAACTGGTGGCGGCGTGAGTCGTCCTGTCGATCGACGGGCCGGGACGTACCTATATGACCATCAGTGCACAACTAAAAGGTATGGAAGCCATCGTGTTCGACGATTTCGGTGAGCTATCCGTCGAGACCGTCCCCGATCCGACAGTCGGCAAAGACGAGGCACTCGTCGAAATCAATCGCGTCCAACTCAGCGTCACGGAGGGGATGATCTACCACGGCGAGGCGTCGGCGTACTTCGAGGCGATCCAGGAGCGACTCGAGGAGGGACCGGCACAACTGTTCGGCCACGAATTCAGCGGTCGGGTCGTCGAGGTCGGCGACGACGTGACGACCCTGTCGGTCGGCGATCGGGTGTATCCGCCGGGAAAGGTGTCGTGTTACGACTGTGAGTACTGTCGTCGCGGGTACTACCACTTTTGTCCGAACAAAGAGACGCTCGGATTCCATCGCCCCGGTGGACTCGCAGAGTACGTTTCCGTCCCGGAAGCGGCGCTCTGTGTGCTGCCCGAGAACGTCTCCGACGCCGAGGGAGCCGCCATGCAGCCGTTCGTGAGTTCGATGCTCTGCGTCCACGATGCGGACCTCACGACGGGCGATATCGTCGCCACCGTCGGCGGCGGCGTCATGGGGAACCAGTGCGGGCAGGCCGCACTCCACATGGGGGCCGCTGAGGTGTTCGTGATCGATATCGATCCGAACAGAGTCGCCCTCGCAGAAGAGATGGGGATGACGGGGATCGACGCCACCGAGGAAGACGCCGTCGACCGAATCCACGCGGAGACCGACTCCATCGGCGCGGACGTCGCCTTCGAGGCCGTCGGGGCCGAGCAGTCCCACGCGACCGTCGGCGACGATCCGCTCGCGCAGGCACACCGCATGGCCCGACGGAACGGGACGGTCGTTCAGGTTGGAATCCTCACTACGGACGTGACTCTCGATCCCCACCCGTACCGGAGCGGGATGGTCGATTGGGTCAACCCCGTCGATATGACGGGGACGATGCCGCTCGGCCCCAACTACGACGCCGGACAGATGGCCGCCCGACTCGTCTCCGACGGGCGCGTAACCCTCGAGCCGTACGTTACCCACGAGCTCGAGGGGCTGGACAGCGTCGAGGAGGCGATCGAGATCACGCTCAACAAAGACGAGTACGACGCGATGGGCCCGGCACAGATCGTCTTAAACGACTGAGCAGACTGGAGTTTTCGAAGCCCGTCCGAGCAGTTAAGTCGCGAGCGGCAGTTGCTGTAGTATCGATGTCACGCGTTAGTGAAATTCGGACAGGCTTGTATCGGATTCCCAACGAGACGACGTTAGAGGACGCAACCCAGTCGTTCGACAGCTTGGAGTTGATCACCGCGGAGTTGATCACCGAGACAGGAGAGCGAGGGATCGGATTCACCTACACGATCGGATCGGGTGGGAGGGCGATCTTGGAGTTCCTCGATTCGGTCTGCGTCCCGGTCATTCGGGACGAACCGGCCGCCCCTCGACACCTCAGAGAGACGCTGCGGGCCGAAACGACGTTCGTGGGCCGAGAGGGGGTCTCGGAGCTCGCACTCGCCGCCGTCGATACGGCGGCGTGGGACCTCTTCGGGAAACGAACGGGGTCGCCGCTATACGAACTACTCGGCGGACACCAACAGGAGGTGCCCGCCTATCAGACCGACGGCGGGTGGCTCCACTTCGACGAGGAGACGCTGATGAAAAACGCCGAAGAATCGATCGAATCGGGGTTTCACGGCGTGAAGATGAAGGTCGGCCGGGGACACGGCGAGGACGTTCGTCGTATCGAAGCGGTTGATTCGGTGTTACCGGACAGCGTCGATTTGATGATCGACGCGAACTGCGCCTACACCGTCGATCAGGCCCGACGGCTCGCAGATCGCCTCCGCGGCGTCGACTTGGCGTGGTTCGAGGAACCGCTGGAGAAGGGGGATTACGCGGCCTACGCCGACTTGCGAAACCGCGTCGACGTTCCCCTCGCGACGGGCGAGAACTTCTACAACGCGACCCAGTTCAAACAGGTGATCGAACGCGACGGCGTCGATATCGTCCAACCGGACGTGGCGCGAGTCGGCGGGATCACCCCGTGGATCGGCGTCGCCGAGATCGCGAACGCGTGGGGGCTCACCCTCTCGCCGCACTACATCGAGCCGATCCACGCCCACCTCGCGGTCGCCTGCGAGAACGTCCCGTACATCGAACACCACTCGACAGTTCTCGACGAGGTCACAGAGGATCCGCTCGTGCCCGAAGAC
>JBNJFV010000260.1:0-3224 GCA_051747145.1 Halobacteriota archaeon | reverse complement strand
CCAGTAAACAGCCCCCACTCTACGAAGAGGTGATTGGCGAGCGGGTTCGCCTCGACGATCGTCGGGAGGTACTTCAAACCGACGACTGTCGTCGTGATATCCGCGATTTTCGTGCCGACGAGAAAGACGAGTCCGTAAAAACGGATCGTGCCGTTGAGTCGCCACCACCGGTCATCCCCTCGCTTCCGCTGTCGTTTCGTGTACCGGCTCTGATGTATGTGTTGATTCGTTTTGGTATCGATCGTCGACATCGTGAGGTCCCCCCGGTTCGACCGTTCCGTTAGTCGCCATGACACCGACTATCATATATCTATTGATCGATTAAAACCCGTAGCTTGGTTTAACGATCGATTAATTCGCGGTGAACGGGCCATCCAACGCGCCGAGAACACGCTGTTTGTCGTACAACTGTGGGCTCACGAGAGGTCGAGCGCATGCGTTCCCTTCAATCGTCTCGCTTTTCGACGCCCGTGATCTCGAAACGCGCGCCGCCGTCGCTCCCGTCGTCGACCCGAACACCCCAGCCGTGTGCGTCGGCGATCTCTGCGACGATGTGCAACCCGAAGCCGGTCCCCTCGTCGTTCGTCGAGTAGCCGGCATCGAAAACGGTCGTTCGTTCGTCTTCGGGGATCCCGGGGCCGTCGTCCTCGAGGTAAAAGCCGCCGTCCAGTTCGCCGACTGTAACTGTCACGCGCTCGCCGCCGTGTTCGACGGCGTTGCGCATGAGGTTCTCGAACAGTTGTAGGAGTCGTCCATCGTCGGCCAGTATTACCGATCGTACGCCGTCGTCGACGACGAGCGTCCCCTCGCCCGTGTCGACGGTGTCCCAACAACGTCTCGCGACGCTCGCGAGTTCGACC
Organism: Halobacteriota archaeon; assembly: GCA_051747145.1. Classification (GTDB taxonomy): domain Archaea; phylum Halobacteriota; class Halobacteria; order Halobacteriales; family Haloferacaceae; genus JBNJFV01. Next base: position 2,364 of record JBNJFV010000260.1, on the reverse strand, counting down.
AACTCGAACTCGCTCACCGAATCGCCCTCTCTGGCCAACACGAGCAGATCATCGATCAGCGCTTCCATCCGTTCGTGTGCGTCCGCGACTGGTTCGAGATGTTCGCTATCGCACTCGGCTTTGGCCAGTTCCAACCGGCCCTGGGCGACGAACAGCGGGTTGCGGAGATCGTGGGAGACGACCGCGGCGAACTGATCGAGTCGCTCGTTTTTCGCTTCGAGCTGTCGTTGCTGTCGTTGGGAGCTCGTGACGTCGGTGATGACGACGGCTTTCCCACCCTCTCGGCCGCGTTCGTCCCGTATCGGCGTCACGGACACTTCGACGTAACGGTCGTCCGAGCCGTCCGTCGAACCCACACTTTCGAGTGCGACGATCTCTTGGGTGGCCTCCGCGGAGACGCACTCTGGCAGCGTTTCGTTCGAGAAGATCTCTCGAAACGGACGGCCGACGACGTCATCCGCGGCGACGTCGAACAGTTCGGTTCCGGCGGCGTTGACGTCGATCACTCGACCGTGTCGATTCAGCACGTATACCCCGGGAGCGACGCTCTCGAAGATCGTTCGAAGGGCAACGGGCCCGACGTCGGTGAGTCGGTAGCGAAACATCGCGACCCAGAGGCCGAGACACGTCACCGACAGCGCGATCGGCGTGTAATCGGCCGTCATGAACTGCAACGCGTGAGGGATGTTCGCAGCCCACGGTGCCGCGATCGCGACGAGGAGAGCCGCGGTCTGGACGCGATAGAGGTGCGGTGCGGTAACGGCGTACCGGACGAACAGCGCCGAGCCGACGAGCAACGACGCGTAGGTGAAGACGACGAACGCCCAAAACCCCGGTCCCGGCGTCGTCGAGATTCCCTCCGGAACCGCGACCGTGTACTCGATGTGCGCCCAATAGATATTGTGTGCCGGATTCGTCCAGACCAACAATAAAAACGCCGCCCCGAGCCCACCGAGTCCGGCGAGGACCGGTCTGGTGACATACTGTTTGTGTCCCGTGTACTCGAGCGCTAAGAGCACGAAGGCGATCGGTGAAGCGACGATACCGAGATACGAAAACTGCAGCCAGCGAAGCTCTGCGGTGGAGGCCGTCGATAGCACCAGTCCGATCGTTCCGCCGGCCCAGATCGCCACCGCCAGCCCCGTTGCCCCGAGCGCGTCGGCCCCCGTTGCCTCACGATTCGTCCACGCGGCGTATGCGACGCCGAACCCGGCGACGCACGCCATCGCGAGGACGCCCACGTAGAGCCGTTCAACCATCGTCGAGTGAAAAGAGGGTTCGCATCATGAATCGGGGGTGTGGCGATACACGCTTGGCTCCATCTCCAACTCGCATCGACTATAATTTATTGTATCTCGCGTTTCTCTTCTCTCTACTGGACGCCAAGGGCGTCTGCCAACTCGTGAAACGTCTCGATGGTCAGATCCGGATCGCCGTCGAACGTCTCGAAGGGTGACCCCTTTCGATCGACCCAGACGCCTTGCATCCCCGCGTGTTGGGCGCCCATGATATCGAACCAGCCGGCCGCCACGTGGGCGATCTCCTCGATCGGAGTCCCGGTTCGCCCGGCGGCGTGCCGATAGATCTCGGCGTCGGGTTTGAACGTTCGAACCTCGTCGGCGCTGATCGTATCCTCGATGAGATCGCCGATCTCGGCGTGTTCGACCAGCGAGGCCAGCATCTCGGGGTTCCCGTTCGAGACGACGTAACACTCGTAGCCGCCATCGCGAAGGCGTTCGATGCCGTCGCGAACGTCTTCGAACACGTCGAGTTCGTGATACACCGAGAGGATCTCGTCTCGCTCGTCCGTCGAGAGATCGACGCCGTGTGCGTCAAGCGCGTACTGTAGCGCGTCGCGGTTGATCTCGTAGAACGGTTCGTAGGCGTCGATGTGGTTCGCGACGAAGGTGTACTCGAGCGACCGCGCTCGCCAGAGTTTCGATACCGGCTCCGGGTCGGAGACGCGATCCGCGAGCGCTTGCTCGGCCGCATCGGTATCCACGAGTGTGCCGTACGAATCGAACGTGATCGTGCTCACGTGTTCGGGTACGAAGGACATCTACCGACGGTTTCCGCGAATCGATAATAGTTCTGTTGCTGGAGCGAGTCGCGAACACACGACCGACGTCACGGACGCGGAAGGGGAACCCAGCGGCTTCAGCCTCTCAAGGCGCCTGCGAGCGGCGAACAGTGTCCCGAAATGCCGTCACCGATCATTCGTGTTCGATCGTCCCGTCACCCCGCTCTCGGCGGGCTCGTTTTCCGTTGTCACGTTGGATGTGGCTGTCGTGACGATGATGCCGACGTGTGAGTCGTAGTTACTCCGCATCTCGGAATACGTCACCGCGTCCGGGTTGGCGAACT
>JBNJFV010000259.1:2153-3265 GCA_051747145.1 Halobacteriota archaeon | reverse complement strand
TCTGATTGGGTGTCACAGGACCTGCCGCTTCCCGATCCAACTCCCACGGACGCCCAACTCGAACGGCTACCCGCCGTGGCTGACGCCTACGAACTCGAACTCCTCGGTCCGCCATCGTTCGAAGCGTAACCGTCCGCTCGGGTACGTGAACACGTTCTCGAGGGCCGTTGTCACGGCTCTTCGGACGTCGCCTGATCGGCACTCTCGACGGAGTTTTCGCCGTTCGAATCGTCGCGGTTGTCGGTCTCGTCCTTCGAACCGCCGCGGTTTTCTGTATCGCCGTCCAGACCGATACGGTCGTCGTTCCTGTCGGTAGCGTCGTCTCCTTCCTCGGAGGTGTCGATGTCAGGTGTGGTCGCGATCGTGGCCGCGGTTTCGATTCGAACGATTCCATCGAGGCTGCACAACGAATCGAGTGCTGTTTGGGGAAGCTCGAGGAGGTACGCGTCGAACACCAATTTGCGCTCGACAGCCCCATCGAGTGCCTGTACCTGCTCGGCGAATCGATCGGAATCGAGGGCACCCAATTCGACCACGAGCGCGACCGATTCGCCGTCGATCGGGTCCTCCCGGAGTCGCCTGACGGGGTGTGAAAGGTACGGCTCCTCGACCATACCGACCCAACTCACGCTGGCGGCATAACAGTTCTCGATCGGGACCCCTATTCTACATCCGTCGATCGATGCTTCGGTTTCCACCGCCTCGATCGACCATCGGAGTTACGGTCGCGCCGCTCGAACTACGATCTATGACTGTCGTTGCACTACTTAGCGTCGCACCGGTGAAAGAAGGGAGCATGTCGGAAGAGGTCGCAAAGGCGGTGGACGCCCTGGAGGCGTTCGACGTCGCCTACGAGACGAATCCGATGGGGACCGTGATCGAAACCGACGACGTCGACGAACTGTTCGCCGCGGCCGCGGCCGCGCACAAGGCGGTCGACGCCGATCGGGTGAGCACGGTCCTGAAGATCGACGACAAACGGACGGTCGATCGGTCCGCAGCCGAGAAGGTCCACGCCGTCGAGTCGTACCTCGGCCGGGATGCGAAGGGCGGGCGGGACGTGGCTGACGACGCGTCTCGGTAAACCTATCTGCCGGCTATCTCGGTAGACC
>JBNJFV010000259.1:0-2053 GCA_051747145.1 Halobacteriota archaeon | reverse complement strand
GGTAGGCCCGCCTGACTGTCGTCCCGGACAGACAACTCCTTTAGGAGAAGCCGCGCAAGGTCGTGGTATGGACAGCATCAACCGATCGGCGATCGAACTCGTCGACGAGGCGCTCGATTTTGCCGGGGAACTTCGCATACAGGCGTTCGAACTCGATTCGGGGGCGACGGTGATCGACTTCGGCGTCGACGCTGAAGGGGGCATCGAGGCGGGGTTGTTCCTCGCGGAGATCCAGACCGCCGGACTCGCGTCCGTCCACACGAGCATGGGTTCGATTCGGGGAACGCCGCGTCCGTACGTCGAACTGACGACCGACGCGCCCGGTATCGCGTTGCTTTGCTCGCAGAAAGCCGGCTGGGAGCTGGATTTCGAGTCGTACAACGGGCTCGGCTCCGGACCGGCCCGGGCGCTCGTCGGCGAGGAGACGGACTTCGAGCGGATGGGCTACTACGACGAGTTCGATCTCACCGTTCTGTCGATCGAGTCGATCGATCTGCCGGACGATCGGATCGCCGAACACGTCGCCGACCTCGCGGGCGTCGACCCGACGGGCGTCTTCCTGCCGACACACGCCGCCGGATCGATGGTCGGCAGCGTTTCGATGGCCGCGCGCGCGGCTGAACTGGCCGTCTTTCGGCTCTCCGAACTCGGGTATCCGCCGGCTGACATCCTCAGCGCCACCGGATCGGCTCCCGTCGCCCCGGTCAGCTACGACGAGTCGGTCGCGATGGGGCGGACGAACGACGCACTCGCGTACGGTGGCGAGGTGTACCTGCAGGTCCGCGGTGAGTTCAATCGCTTCGACGAGGTTCCCTCCTCGGCTACCGAGGCGTACGGGACCCCGTTCGTCGACATCTTCGAGGCTGCCGACTGGGACTTCTACGAGGTCCCCGAATCGGTGTTCGCCCCGGCGCAGGTGACGATCGACGTGGTCGACGGCGACACCTACGCTTTCGGCGAAACGAACGAGGACCTGCTCGCAGAGTCGTTCGGTGTGCCGGCGTAAGGGATCGGTTGGCGATGCGATTTAAATTCACGCGACTTCCACCGCCTCCGGCGGATTTCGAGCCGATCTGGACCGCCCACCGGGCCGTCCCCATGGTCCCAACTTCGGAGTCGGAGTGTCACCGTCGCATCCACCGACGACTTTCGCTGTCGGCGGCCAGCGACGCCACGTCGTGGCTGACGCTTTTGCGCGCGATCGGCCTCGTTCGAAGGGGCCCTGCGGGTGTCGTCCGCAACGCCGAGCGTCCCGATCGATCGACGCTCGCCGATCGGTTCGTCGAGACCGTCCTCGGTGCAAGCGAAACCGTCGACGCGCTCGCGGCTGCAGACGCCCCCGTTGCTCGCGATTCGTTGTTCGAACCGATCGTCGACCTCGCGCCGACGTGGGAGCGTCGTCGAACCCCCCGATGGCGCACCGAGTGGCGGTCGGGATACGATCGCCTGCTGGCGTGGCTCACGACGATCGGCGTCGTCGAGCCAGTCGACGGCGGGTACGTGCTCGCGTCGTGACGAACGGGTGGGTACGCCGATCGCCGGCGTGTACGTGCTCTCGTCGTGACCGACGGGCGGTCAGGACGATCGCCGGCGGGGGCGCGACCAGGGTCCGATCGGCCGGCTGCAATCCGATCGCGGGACGATCGCGATCGGACACAATCGCAAGACGGCACCCGTAACAACATTTTAGTCCGCAGCTAGTGAGTGAGTAGGTATGGGACGATTCGAGGGCAGCCTCACTACCGAGCCGGTCGAGTACGAGCCGGTCAGCGTCAAGGAGCTGCTCGTCGAAATGAAAGACACCTCCGAGCTACTCATCGACCTGTCGTATTCGGCTGTCCTCCACCAGAGCACCGACATCGCACACGAGGTGCTCAAACTGGAGGCGAAAATGGACATCCTCCAGTTACGTGCGCGAATGAGCCTGATGCTCGCCGCCCGCGGCCCCGACGAGGCCGAACAGCTCGCGCCCGTTCTCGGCGTGATCTCCGGTGCGGACAAGGTGTCGAACGCCGCAGGGGACATCGCGAAGATCGTTCTCGAAGAGATCGGC
>JBNJFV010000258.1:0-3272 GCA_051747145.1 Halobacteriota archaeon | reverse complement strand
AGCAGGCCGATTCGATCGCCGACCGACCGCGCCGAACCGAGCCGTGCGACTTCCGCGCTACGGATCGACCGTAACTCACGGCGCAACGCGGGGAGAAACCGAAAGACGAGCGAGACGCCCACGCCCAACAGGACGCCGAAGCGACCGGGAATCGTTCGCTGGATCGCCGCGCGCGAATCGCGAACCGGCGTCGTACGGACGTAGGCGGCGCTGACGAGCACTATCAACACGACCCGATAGCTCGCGAGCGCCGGATCGATCGCCGCCGTCGGATCGATCCACGGCGGCCCGAACGTGAGGGCGGCGACGATCGGCGCGCCGACGAGAAACGGGGCGAGAATCCGCACCGACAGGATCGCCCGCAGTATCGACAGTCCGGAGCCGACGGCGACGAGAAGCGCCAGGACCGTCAACGAGGCGAGCCCGGTCGGTGAGGTGTGTGCGAACGCGACCGCCGCGAACGCGAGTTGAAACGCCAGCTTCGATCGCGGATCCAACCGATGGCCGATCGTTTCGCCGGGGACGTATCCGAGCATATTCACCCGGACTGATCGTCCGCCGGGGTGCGAGCGGCTCCGTCGGCGGGACGACGAGCGATCCGCTCTGCAGACCGGCGATCGAGCGGCTCCTCCTGCGGCGGCACGTACACGTCGAGCGTTTCGAGACGCTCGCGTGCGGTCGCAGGCGGTTCGTCGAAGACGACCCGACCATCGCACATACCCACCACCCGATCGCACCGATCGAGCAATCCTCGAAGGTCGTGGGTGACGACCAGGACGCCGGTACCGTCGGCGTGAAGGCGATCGAGGCGCTCGAGCACCGATCGACGGGCGGGTTCGTCGAGGCCGGCAAACGGCTCGTCGAGAACGAGGTGGTCCGGTCGCATCGCCAGCGCGCCGGCGATCGCGACGCGCGCGCGTTCGCCGCCCGAAAGCGAGTCGATGCGTGCTGTCTCGCGTCCGGAGAGGTTCACCGCCGCCAGCGCGTCACGAACCCGATCGTCGATCGCAGCTCGGGTGAGACCGAGGTTCTCGGGGCCGAACGCGACGTCCGCACCGACCGTCGCGGCCACGAATCCGTCGCGGGCGTGTTGAAACACCATTCCCACCGCAGTCCGTGCGGCGACGAGATCGGACTCGACGGACCGTCCGTTGACGAGAACGGTCCCCTCGTCGGGCGTCAGGAGGCCGTTGCACTGCCGGACGAGCGTCGTCTTCCCCGATCCGTTCGGGCCGGCGACGACGACGAACTCGCCGTCGTCGATCGAAAGCGACACCGAACGGAGGGCGGGCGCGTCTCCGAACCGGTAGGTCAGCTCGCGGATCTCGATCATGGCCTCAGGCGGCCGCGATCGCGTCGCTTTTGACGATGCCCACCGCGGCGGCGATCTTGACGGCCTCGAACGGCACGAACGCCGCCGCGGAGACGACGAACGCGTCGAGTACCGACACCTGCTGGACGACCGCAAATCCGAACGTTCCGATCGCGTAGATGACGATCGTCCCGAGGATCATCGCGCCGACGAGGTGAGATGTCGACGCGTCGGCGTATGCGCCGATGTCGACGCCGCCGTGCACGAGGAGACCGACGACCGCGGCGGCGATCGGATACGACCAGAGGTACCCAAGCGTCGGGCTGCCGATCAGATAACCAAGCCCGGCGGCACCGCCGGAAAACACCGGTGCGCCGATCGCCCCCGCCGCGAGGTACAGGACCATCGCGAACGCCCCCCAGACGGGCCCGAGCATGATGCCGGCCAGAAAGACGCCGAGGACCTGCAGCGTGATCGGCACGCCGACCGCAAGCGGGTTCGGCACGGACACGTACGCGAACGCACCCATCAACGCGGCGAAAAGCGCCGCGCGGGCGAGATTCGTCACCGCTTCGTCGCCGACCAGATCGACCGGTTCGGTGGTGGTAGCCATCGTCAGACAGTCGTTCGTCAACTATTATGAATAGTCTGGTTTACGACGTTGATCGACGTCGGGAGGCGGTGGTTCTCCAAACGCGAGAACCGAAGACACCCTTTTGTAGCTCGATCGACTCTCATTTCGATCATGGACGAGAAGACAGCCGAGTTGCGGGAGATTTTCCTCGACGCAACCGGAGCCGACACGGTGACCGAAAGTCAGGCGGAGTCGCCGGGGTCGCTAACCCACGAGAGCGCCGACGTGGACGATCGGATCGAGGAGTTGATCGGGACGATGCGCGAGCGCTACGAGTTCGACACCGACCTCGACGCGGCGGTGTTGGACTCGATCGTTCGCGGGTTCTTCGAGGATCGAAGCGACGAGGAACTTGCCGCAGCCCTCGATCTCCCCGCCGACGTCGTGTTCGACGCCCGGATGGACGTCCATCTCGTCTCGGAGGCCGATCGGGACGCGCCGTTTCCGATCGATCGGCTCCGCCGACTCGTCGTCGAGGGACGATCGATCGACGAGCGGAAAGCGCGTCTCGACGTCGACGGCGAGACGGTCGAACGCTACAGTCGCGTCGTCGCGGCCGATCTCGAATCGACCCGCGCGAACGATCGCTTTCGAGACGAGTTTCGAGCGCTACTTACCGACTTTGAGATCGAAGGCCCGCTGGCGCGGGATGCACGCGAGGACGGCCTCCGGGAGGCGACCGAAGACATCGAAACTGACGTTTCATTTTGATCCCCGATCGGTTCGCACGCCGGGTCCCCGGCACAGCCCACGTCCGAATCGGATGCGAACGCCGCTGGCGAGGGTTGAAATACCAGTACGGGACCAACCCCTGGCGTGAACACCGTCAGCTTCGGCGACCTGGCTCGTGGAGCCTACTGTCTGCGACAACTGTATTACGCCCGTCAGGACGAGGATCGATCGCTGCCCGAATCCGCACGGGAGCGGATCGCGCTGAGCTTCGAGTACGACCGGTACCTCGGCGCATCGGATCGGACGCTCGAGGCCGCACCGATCGCGACGGACCCCGACTCGTATCGGAGCGCGCTCGGACGGCTCGCGGATCGGCCCTACTGGCCGGCGCTTGCCGAGCCCGACGCGATCGAGGTCTTTCTCGCGGGGAAAGACTGTCACGGCGTCGCGACGAAGGTGCTGGAGCCGACGCGCCACGACGCCGGGGAGACGCCAATCCCGACGATCGCAACGCCGGGCGAACCGCCGGCGTGGGGCGTGTGGGAGCCCCAGTCCGTCCGGGCGATCGCCGCGGCGTACGCGCTGTCGTGGGAACGGGAGACGCAGATCGAGCAGACGCTCGTCGAATACCCAGCCTACGGCGTCGTCAGATCG
>JBNJFV010000257.1:0-3280 GCA_051747145.1 Halobacteriota archaeon | reverse complement strand
CACTCGAATGAACTCTCGAATCCGATCGACGACCTCCCACCCCATCTTTCGGTACCCCGGTCCGGATTTCGCGTTCGGAAAGTTGAAGATCAAATCGACGTCGCTGTCGACGTACGTTTCGAGTGCAGCCTCCGTCATCCTGGTGAACAACCCCTGCCCTCGATGGTCGGCGTGAACCATCGTGTCACCTGGCTGTAGTGCCAGTCCGATCCACCCCTCTCGGGCGATCGGTAACGCGAAAAACGGTCGCGCACCGACGAGTTCGCCCTCGAGTTCGGCGACGTACATCGGCACGTGATCGACGTAGGGGTTGTCGACGTATTTCCATTCGAACCACTCGTCGGACTTTTTTTGCCCGAAGGTGTGTTCGAACAGGCGAAAAAATCCCTTTCGATCGCGATCCTCGAACGGTCTGATCGTGTATTCGGTCTCGGACATGTAGTCTATCCATTCGTCTTTCGCATCTCGGTTCACCGTCGGCACGCCCACGCCGGTGGACGGGAGTAGCGCGCGCTGGAGTGAACCTTCACGTCGCGAGCGCGAGGGGGGCTTCGAATTCGAGTGCGGTGTCTTCCGCATCCGGCATCCGACGGCCACATCGTGTGTTACCTGGCTCTCAGACGGGCTTTGTTATTCCAACCTTAGTCGGCATTTCGTGAATGCGGCGGGTATCGCATCGATACCGCGATTCGAGACGAAAGTGCGGCGTATCGGTCGTGAGCGGTTCTCGTTTGGGTGGATAGCTCGATACCCGCTGTCGATTTCGAACGGAATCGACACGCTCGAAATGGGTGACTACCGGACAGTAGATGACGACTGCCGATCGAAACGCGGCTAAAGAATACAGGTGGTTTATACTGGTGGTCATGGTAGGAGAGTGCACGCCTCGATGTGACAATGGTAGCAACTATGGACCCAGATTCGGGTGAATATACCCGCACGTTACGGTTGACTTGGAACCACCTACCAGAATCCGATCCAACGGCCCGTTCGAGACGAACGACCGACTGCGTCGGGGGACGAAACGATGCTCAGCAGAATGGTCCCACACGTGACACTCGCACGCAAGCGAGTATTTTCGACGCGAGTAAAAGGGAGGCATACGGGGCAAGGGGCCGCAGAAAGATTTATTTGCTTGCGTTACGGGTGTTGACATCATGTCGACGAGTAACAAGGTACATAAACAGGTGGTCGATATTCGGCCTCGGGCACCCGACTCGATCACGTATCTTGTTAGACGCGACAACTGCTGGCGTACCCACAGAACAGCCACGAAAACATACACGAGTAATTGAACAATGAGTTCCCAAATCACAACGACTACGCCCGAAGAGAGCGCCAGTACGCCCGATATAGAACCAGACGAAACGACCGCAAAAGATGCTGCCCCAGACGATCCTGACGTCTCGGAACTGTCGCTCGATCTGGTGTTCGAGGTGCTCAAAAACGAACGACGAAGGCACGTATTACGGTATCTCGAGGAGAACCCCGGTGGTACCACGTTGAGCGATCTCGCAGAACACATCGCCGCGATCGAAAACGACAAACCGATCACCGCACTTTCCTCCCAGGAGCGAAAGCGAGTGTACGTCGGGCTGTATCAATGTCACCTCCCGAAAATGGACGATACGGACGTCATTCAGTTCGACGACAACCGGGGGACCGTCGAAATTGGCCCCAACGCCGAGCAACTGTACACGTTTCTGGACGCGGAAGCGACGGAGAAAAGCACGTGGCCCTATTATTACATCGGCGCGACGATATTCGGGGCGGTACTTTTCGGTGCATCGGTCACCACGGCCGTGATCGGCCTTTCTGTCGCCTTCGCGGTCACGATCGGTTCGATCGGATTGTTGGCGATCGGACAACACGTTTCGACCCCGTAACGTTCGAGATCGACTGTCTTTTCGATCCCACGACATTTTCGAGTGGTTCGACCTGAGTTCGTCGCCAGTCATCACCGACGGAGTCGTCACCGTATCCCTCCAGCGTCCGTCGAGAGATCTTCTGACGACGTACCAGGTAGTCGCCACGCTTGGCTGGATGCCCATCGATTGCCGGCGTGCTCCCCGGGAGCACAACCGGTAGGTGCGACCTGATTTGTTCCGTTCGGACAAACCGAACAATAACAAAGCCGACCTCAACCGCCTATGTAAACCTGTTGTTGTCCCGACAGTCAGACGGGACGACGACGGTGATCCACTATGAGTGATCCACTATGAAACGGCTAGCGTTCACCCGCCACACTGTCGAAACCGAACGCCCTCCACTTGCGCCGACACCCGAATCACGCCGCAATTTACTATCTGGGCGAGGTGGTGGATGAAATGTGCGGAATAACGGGATGTATATCGACTGAGCGAGTCGTTCCCACGCTGTTGGAAAGCCTGTCGAACCTCGAATACCGGGGGTACGATTCAGCCGGTGTCGCGCTCCGAAACGGGACAGATCTGTCTGTTCACAAGGTGGCAAGTGAGACCGAGGAGCTCCGATCGATCGTCGAACGGTCTTCCCCGCGCGCTGCTGTCGGCATCGGTCACACCCGATGGAGTACGCACGGCGCGCCAACGGACGAAAACGCTCACCCGCATACCGATTGTACCGGCGATATCGCCGTCGTTCACAACGGAATCATCGAAAACCACGCCGAACTTCGCGAGGAGCTGTCCGAACGCGGCCACACGTTTACGAGTGGCACGGATACCGAAGTCGTACCACATCTCATCGAGGCCAACCTAGCGGCGGGCCACGACCCACGTACCGCCCTCGAACTGGCGATCGATCGGCTGGATGGATCCTACGCACTCGCGATGGTGACTGGAGACCGGGATGTCATTTACGCCGCCCGTAACGGATCGCCGCTCGTAATCGGTGTCGGCGAACAGGTCCGGTACCTCGCAAGTGACGTGCCTGCGTTCCTCGAGTACACCGATGCGGTGATTTACCTCGAAGACGGCGACGTCGCCGTTCTCGAACCGACGTCCCACACCGTCTACCGAAACGGCGAACGCGTCGATCCGCCGATAACGACGATCGAGTGGTCCGCAGAAGCCGCCGAAAAGCAAGGGTACGACCACTACATGCTCAAAGAGATCAACGAACAGCCCGAGGCGTTGGCGAACGCTATCCGCCCTCGTATGGATCCCGACGGCGACTTACAGATCCGATTCGACGAACTTTCGTCTTCGCAGTTCGACGACGTCGATCGGATCGAGTTCGTCGCCTGTGGCACCTCCTATCACGCGGCGCTGTACGGATGTCATCTCCTCAACAGCCGCGG
>JBNJFV010000256.1:0-3331 GCA_051747145.1 Halobacteriota archaeon | reverse complement strand
CAGCGGCGTGTTCATGGGCGGCGGTCCCGGCTCGGCCGAAGACGACACCTAATCACGCTCTATTCTCTCGTCTGGCGGACCCGATCGTCCGCAGTGAATTGTGTCCGGTGATTTCGAATCGGAAGCGGAAACGGAGCCGGAATCGGAGCCGGAATTGGAATCAAACTGGATCTAGCCCCGGAATCAGAGTTACTGCAGGAACTAGAACTGAATCTGCGGTAACCCAGGAACTGGAAACGGAATCGGTTTACATTCTCACCGTCACTACCACACAATGAGCCGAACGGTTCCGGTGGCTGTGCCCCGGAAGGGACGACCGCTCGAAGCGGTCTTCGAACGCCTCGCCGACGTCGCGGATGTCGGTGACCTCGCAGATGCTGTGAGTTCGACGCTACGGTACGAGAAGGCGCTCACGAAAGGCACCCAATCCAGCGCGAAGGGCCCCTACGAGCGTCTTGCCGAATACAGCGACGCTGCAGAACCGACTGCCCCCGAGTTTACGCTTCTGCGAGACGATCGAAGTGGGTATCCCCGACGGATCGTTTTCGACAGTGTGACGGTGCCCTTCGGATCGATCGACCTGCAGCTGATCGGCAGGGAGGAACCGTTTCGGGCGTTGCGTACCCACGAATTCGCGCTGGGGTTCGACAGCGCCGATCTCGTCCTCGAAGAGGTCGTCGAACTGCGGGGCGACGGCGTCGAAACCCTCGGAGACGTCAACACGCGAATCAATCCGCGGGATACGGACGTTCGCGTCGTGACCGGACTCGGAGACACCGTCTATCACACGTTGATGGCGCTCCCGGAGGTGCTCGGGCCCGGCGAATCGCTCGATCGATCGTTCGTCGAACGGTACGAGGGACCGTTGTGTATCTCGCCGCGATACGAACGGCTCGTCGAAGCGGTGCTCGGAACGGACGCGATCGCGGGCGTGCAGTTCGTGTACCCCGATCCGTCGACGGAGGAGGAGGCGGCGATCGCCGACTCCGGCGTCGGGGTCTACCTCACGATGACGGGCTCGACCGCCCGCGACCACGGGCTGCTTCTCGGCGAGCACCTGTTTCCAAGCGAGACGGTCCTCATGGAAAACGAGGCCGAAACCGACGAGGCGATCGAGACGGTAAAAACGATGCTCACCGATCCGCCGCTCGAGACGGAACTTCGGATCTGAAAGCGATCGAGCCGCTGTTTCGATCCGTCATCGCGGTTTCACTATCGCAACGATCGATTTATCTCGAGAACTTGGCCAACGATCAACGAATATCATTTGCCACGTGTGACGGTGACTACTGAACAGTTCGTTCGCTGACAATGTCGTTCGCCGACACGACCGCACGCACGCAGGCAGGATGGTAAACTCGAACCGGGTGATTGCACAGATATCCCGGTGATCGACCCACGGCTGCTCGTTGACAACGTTGTACCCTCTCTCTGGTCCGCTCTTTCTGTTCTGTGAAGGGGACGTGTTGGTCTACGAGCCTGAGCCGGGAGAGTCGATTGAGATACTTCGAGAGTTGATTGTAGTCGATGCCCGTTGTCCCTGCGATCTCGTTTCGGCTGGTGCTTCCGCCAGCGATGGCCTCCAGTATCGAAAAGTACCGGGTAGGTTCTGTGAGCTCCATCCGCAACACGTAATCCGGTTCGTCATGGAGCGTTCCGTGCCGTGAGAGGATCGTCCGTCGAATGTTCTCTGCGAGCGTTGCGTCGGGTGAGATACGGAACTGGACGCTGTGGAATCGATATAGCAATATATAGTTTATACACCCCAGATACAACAATACACTTCGATCGATTTACCCCACTACCACTACACCTTACTCGAATCCGATCGAAATCGTTCTATGAATCTCGATGCAGTGTATGGTACGAACAAACCGATTATCGGAATGGTCCACCTCGATCCGCTACCAGGGGCACCGAAAGCCGACGCACCGATTGAGCGGGTCGTCGACCGTGCCCGAAGGGACGCGACACGCTTAGAACGCGGCGGCGTAGACGGGGTACTCGTGGAGAACTTCGGCGACGCGCCGTTTTATCCAGACGACGTCCCGAAACACACGGTCGCGTCGATGACGCGGGCTGTGCTTGCTGTCTCCGAGTCAACCGACCTTCCGGTTGGGATCAACGTCCTTCGAAACGATGCGATCGCCGCTGTGTCGATCGCGACGGCCGTCGATGCCGAATTCGTCCGCGTGAACGTCCACACCGGCGCGAGAGTGACAGATCAAGGCGTCGTTCAGGGTGTCGCACACGAGACGATGCGATTGCGAGAGCGGCTCGGCGCTTCCGTCTCCGTGTTCGCAGACGTCGACGTCAAACACTCCACGCCACTTGGGCCGCCGGTCGAGGCGAGCGAATCGATCCGAGACCAGATCAACCGCGGCCTCGCCGACGCCGTCATCATAAGCGGCCGTGCAACCGGTCGATCAGTAGACGTGGGGCACCTGGAAGGCGTCGTCGAATCGCGTCCCGCAAGCGACTCCGAGACGCCGATATTCGTCGGTAGCGGCGTCGACGCCGATTCGATCCCCGATCTACTGGCGATCGCAGACGGGGCGATCGTGGGGACGTCGTTGAAAGTCGACGGCGAGACGACCGCACCGGTGTCGATAGATCGGGTTAAAGCGGTCATGGATCGTGCCGAAACCGTACGATGAATACGTCTCGGTGGAGTGTATGGGAATTCCCCGAGAGACCCGTCGAGCCACTTCGTAACCGCGTAATTCGACAGGGCGGTAAACCCCCCTCAGATCCCGCTCACGACAGCAGCGGTCGTCGATCACCTTTGACAAGTCTATCGCCCCAAACCGATCGATCGCCGTCTGTAGCCGCCGTCTTCACTGCACCCCTCGAAGGTGGTTGATGAATCACGTGAACGCCCATGTCAATTTGAATCCCCCGTCGGCTTCGGTAGCGAACCGAAACCCGTCACAGTGAGCCAGGACGCTTGATACTCGACTCAAACGTGAGGGCCTCAATCTCCTTACGATGCCCCGAAAAACCGCAGTGCGCGTCGATACGCCCACGTTGTGACTCGTGAGCGCACTGGACCTGCTCATCGACGTGTTCTCCTGTTGATCGACGTGTTCTCGAGGTTTGATTCGAGGTCGACGATCTGCGAGTCCGGTGTCGGCCCGCCTGCGCGTCGTCGGGTCGAAAACCGATGTACAGCCTCCGAATCAGTCGGTCGCGTTTCGACAGACTGTATGCGGGTCGAGACGTACAAACAACCACTAACTGGTATAACGTCCGTCGAGATCCCTCGCCGGAGGTGACCCAACGCGACGAGGACGGTGTCGCAGTGTGACAGCACAGAGTACCTTGAGGATGC
>JBNJFV010000255.1:0-3433 GCA_051747145.1 Halobacteriota archaeon | reverse complement strand
GGTGCACCGGCGCTGTTCGGCGTCCTCGCTATCTTCGCGTTCGTCGCCTCGGCGATCGGGCTGTACCTCCTGCGACGAGGCGATCGCCCTACTGAGACCGACCTCTCCTGAATCCATCTCGATATCCGTCGGCAAGCCGTCGAAACCCGGCGTACGGACCTACCCGAACAGTTCGAAAAAGAGCCAGCGCCACGCGCCGATCAACACGCCGACGAGCACGAACGTGATGAGCACGAACGGGATCGCGAGACTGCCCGGAAACACCGGCGTCCATCGAAGGCCGAATCCGACCAGGGCCGCGAGCACCCACGCGCGGACGCCGAGGGGAATCGCGGCCTTGGCCGATTCGGCAGCGCCGGCGGAGTACGCGCCGATCAGCGGAGATGCAAGCAGCCACCCGACGAGGAACGGGGCGTACACCAACGCGGCGTGGAGCGGATCGCCGAACGTGCTGTGATCGATCATCCCGTACGTGAGCACTCCGAGGATCGCAAACAGGTCCCCGAAGACGAGCGGGAACGCGTCACCGTCGACGCGTCCTTCGAGTGCGGTTGGGATCGCGAGCATACGTTCCGTTTCGAGGCCCGGATAAAGATCCCAGTGATTCCAGCCGTGAGTGTCCCGTGTTCACATTCCACGCCGACGTGTCGAACCACGCGATCAGCTGTCGTCGGACGAGACGACCCCGACTGCCGTATATCCGAGCCGGTGGTCGCGAAGCGACACCGCCATCCCCAACGCGTCGAGCTTCGCTCCCAGGTTCGCCGGCGTGTGGAACGTCGATCCCATTCCGAACAGTCGCTCGCCGAGTTCGATCGACCACCCGATCGGTCGTGAGGGATCGAACTCCCGGATGACGACGACGCCGCCGGGGCGAAGGATTCGCGCGATCTCCTCGAGAACGGCGTCCTGGCCCGGCATGTGGTGGAATGCGTCGACGACGAGGACCGCGTCGACCGCATCGTCGGGGATCGGAACCTGGCGGGCGTCACCGCGGACGCACGCGAACCCCCGATCGCGAGCCCGACGCACCATCCCCTCGGAGATGTCCACGACGATCGGTTCGGCCACGTCGGTCGCCGCCGTGGCGCGGCCGCTTCCGCCACCGAGATCGACGAGGCGTTCGATCGGTCGGTCGGCCCGTCGCAAGCCGGCGTCGATCGCCGCCTCGTCCGCGGCGGGCATCACGACGTCGTAGACTCGTGCGATCTTCGAGAAGAACCGGACGTCGCCGGGGCCGTACATACGTCGGTATCGAGCGCGCGAACGTAAAACACACCCGGACGGCGACCGTTGGGGACGTATGGAGGCGATCGGATCGACATGGAGTGTGTAACCCTGGGATGGATGGGTGAAGACACCTCGCTCAGGCTCGATTATCGCACGTTCAGCTACGCCGGGAAGTTCGTCGTCGGCACAACCGGTAAGGCTGTGATTCGTGCGTCGAACGCAACCGACCCCGCAACGCTGGAGCTTCCCGCACTCCCGTCGGGGATCGATCCGGAGGCGTTCGATCGGACCGTCCTCGCGGCGATCGCCTTCAACGAGGATCGAACCGACGCCACTCGCCTGTGGCTTCGGTACGTAACGGTTCGACGCGATCGACGCGGAGAGGGGCTGGGACCGACGCTCGTCGCACACGTGGTGTCGGAGGCGGCCGATCGCGAGTACGGTCGGGTCGCGATCGCGGTCAACAACCCCTTCGCCTACGTGGCGCTGCACAAAGCGGGGTTCGGATTCACCGGTCGCGAGACCGGACTCGCAGAACTGGTCCTCGAACGACCCTCCGACGCTCCAGCACGTGTCGATCGCGACCGATACCAGCGAGGGCTCGACATCTATCGGCGCAGGGAGGCTGTGACTCGGCGGGAACGAGCGTTTCTCGACCGGCACACCGATCGGGATCCCCCGCCGATCACGGCGAATCCAAAAAAGTAGCGTTCCGTTCGCACCGTCGATCGGTTGACTCGGGAGCTTCAAAGGTGATCCCGTCCTACACGTGGTATGGGAAACGCGGATCTTCGATCGTTGGCGTCCATCTCGGAGATCTCCTTCGAGGAACTGGAGGGGAGTACCGTGGCCGTCGACGCGCACAACTGGCTGTATCGGTACCTGACGACGACCGTCAAGTGGACGAACGACTCCATCTACACGACAGCCGAGGGAGAAGAGGTGGCGAACCTGGTCGGGGTCGTACAGGGGCTGCCGAAGTTCTTCGAACACGACATCGTCCCGGTATTCGTCTTCGACGGCGGGGTTACGGAGTTGAAAGACGATGAGGTGGCACGCCGCCGCGAAAAGCGACAGACGGCCGAAGCACGATTGGAAGCCGCGAAGGAACGGGGCGACGCGATCGAGGCCGCTCGGATGGAAGCCAGAACGCAGCGACTCACTGCCGTCATCCAGCGGACGACGCGAGAACTGTTGGATCTCCTCGACGTGCCGTACATCGACGCGCCCGCGGAGGGGGAGGCGCAGGCGGCGTACATGAACCGGATCGGCGACGCAGACTACGTCGGCAGCGAGGATTACGACACGTTGCTGTTCGGCGCGCCCCGAACCCTTCGGGGACTGACGAGCAAGGGGAACCCCGAGCTGATGGAGCTGGAAGCGACGCTTGCGGCCCACGAAATCAGCTACGAACAGCTCGTCGACGTGGGGATCCTCTGTGGGACCGACTTCAACGACGGCGTCCGTGGGATCGGCCCGAAGACTGCGATCAAACTGATCAAAGAACACGGCGACCTCTTTTCGGTGCTGGAGGTACGCGAGGCGCACGTTCCCAACGCCGATCGAATCCGTGAGCTGTTTTTCGACCCGCCGGTGACTGACGACTACGCGTTCGACACGTCGATCGAGCCGGATCTGGCCGCCGCGAAACGGTACGTCACCGACACGTGGGAGGTCGACCCCGACGAGGTGGCCCGCGGCTTCGAACGGATCGAAGCGTCGGTGGTGCAGACCGGCCTCGACAAGTGGACCTGACCCCGACGGCGTCGGGGTGCCGATCAATCGTGCAGCGTTACGTCGAGTAAATCGCGACCGGATTTGCGGGTACGGACGAACCTGACCTCGCCATCGGATCTATCGATCGCGAACAGTTCGAACTGCACCACGAGCCGGCCCGCCGGGATCGTCGCTCGAACCATCGGTCCGGTACTGGAGACGACCACGTACGGCGGCGTCGGCGTGGGAGTGGCGGGCAGATCCGCGCCGATCGCGCCGGTCACGTCGACAAGGAGCTCGCATAAGGCCGCAGGAACCCCGGCCCGATCGAGCACCGCCGGCAGCTGTTGGATGATAGCCGACCGATCGGTCGTGTACGGTCGCCCGCAGTCGTCTCTGTCCCACTCGGAAACGAGGGCGTCCGCGCAGCGTTCGATCGCCGAAATCGTCTCGCCGTGGGCGTGCAGACACCGACTTTCGACGCGGC
>JBNJFV010000254.1:0-3475 GCA_051747145.1 Halobacteriota archaeon | reverse complement strand
TCGCCCGACGTACCCAGTTCATCTACCACCCAATCTCCCGCGTACCCAGTTCATCGACCCCCGATCGCCCGGTACGCTCCCCATACTTTTTCGCTGATACGTCGTCGCTCGATTCGATGAGCACACAGTTTCCCATTCGCCTTCGAGAGATTCGAAACGCCGACTACACCGGCAAGAACCGGTGTTATCCGTGTACGATCGTCAACGTAGCACTCGCGGCGATCGGATCGATCGTCGTCGCGATCGTCTCCCGACCGGTGGCCGCAGTGGCGTTCGGTGCGGCGCTGGCGGTCATTTACCTGCGCGGCTACCTCGTCCCGGGAACGCCGGCGATCACCCGTCGGTATTTCCCCGGATGGTTGCTTGCGGTATTCGACAAACGACCCGATCGAACGCCCGAGATCGAACACGACGTCGTCCCCGAATCGATACTGCGAACGGCGGGCGTTCTGGACGATACGGACGACGGGGACGTCCGCGTCCGCGCCGAGTTCGAACGCGACCTCCGCGATCGGACGGACGACCTCGATTCTGATCGAGCGATTCGCCGGGCGATCGGGGCGCTGTTGGCTGTCGATCCGGAGGCGGTTTCGGTCAGCGACGGGGCGTCGACGGCAGTTCGCGTCGACGGCGTCCCGACCGGTCGGTGGGAGTCGAAGACCGCACTCCGGGTCGACCTCGCAGCGAACGAGCTTTTGACCGAACGACACAGCGGCTGGGCGTCGACGGGGCTCGACGCCCGGAGCGAAGTGTTGGGTGCGCTGCGGCTCTGTCTGGATCGGTGTCCGGACTGTGAAACCCGGCTGTCGTTCGGCCACGAGGTCGTCGAATCGTGCTGTCGAACGCACGACGTGATCGCGGTCAGCTGTCCGGTGTGTGACGCCCGGCTCTTCGAAGTCGGTGCGAATCCGGACGAACTTTCGCGTACTAACGGCGAGCACTAGACCTGCGATCGGCACGGATTCGGCTCGCCCGGGTGACTGGACTCGACGAGGAGGCCGCTAATTCGAATCCCGGAGCAGGAGGTAAATAATCACGACCAAAAGCAGCACGTCGATGCCGGCGATCACGGTCAGGGGCGTTCCGAACCCCCACTGCCACGCCCACGGACTCCCGCGAGAGCGTGCATCCTTGTACATCCACCGCCCAACGGTCGCCCACAGTACCAAAAGCATCGACACGATCCACAGTTCGTCGCTTGTTATGAGCGTCCCCGGAAGAATCCCATTGGTCGATACCAGCGACGTGGAGGGCATAGCCATTGGTTTCACTACACTGCTACACTAGTATAAATATCACTGGAAATCTCCCCGTGGCGGGTCCCCGATCGACGCCGAATCAGTCGTTTCGGTACGCCGTTATGCGTCGGACGAGACGCCATCGAGAGGTCCACAGCTGATACCCCGAAGAAACGGCGAACACCGTCAACACCGCGCTCGCCCACAACAGCGGATTGATCGTGCCGAAAAGCGGCACCCCGATCAGCGACGTAATGACGAGTAGTTGACCGACGATGCCGAGAAGCTGGTAGTACTCTCCCCACGTCATCCCGTATCGGGTGACGACGTCCATGTACCGATCGACGTCGCGCGCGCCGTCTTCGAGTCGGATCTCGCGGGCGTTCGTGTCGTAGTTGACGATCCCGTGATCGTGGAGCTTCGGCAGGTGCGTCTGGTGTAACGACGCGTAGACGCTGTCCCGTGCGGCTTTCGGGGCCGGGTCCTTTCCGGTTTCGTGTTTTGCGATCGCCGCGGCGAGTTCGGCAACCGTGATACGGCCGGGCGAGTCCGTCAGCACGCGTATCACCTCCCATCTGCGGCGGTTGGCGAGCACGTCGTAGATTTCGATCTCGCTGAGTTGGCCGTGTCTGCGGAACATCTATGGTCAGTACCGGATGCTTCGTCGATCCGCCCTTTATGTATGCGCCGACTGCCGATCGGACCGACAACCCGTCCGTTTCGGTAGTATTCGGTTTCGACAACAGCTCTCGCGCTTAGGTTCCGTAATCCCCCGCCAATGTGCCGTTCGCCCGAGTATACCACTGTATAGCTAACACCCCAAATCCGGTTATTCGGCGTATGATCGACCGCGAGCCGTAGTCGATCGGGAGTCAGAATACGAATGACAGACAACCTATCGGATTTCGGACGACGGTCCGTTCTCCTCGGACTCGGCGCGGTCGGCGTTACGACGGCCGGTGCCGGTTTCGGAACGACCGCGTACGAACGCGACGAGGAATCGCTCGATTCGAACCAACTAGCCACGGGAGATCTGGACTTGGCCGTCCACTACGAGTTCTTCCGCGATCAAGGTCGTCGCGACGAACCGGGCGGCATCGGCCGCAGTCTCCGTGACGAAGGCGTTCTCGGTGCCGGCTCGTACGGACACGACGCCGACGAGGACTCCGAAGCCGATCGGAAGAAACAGAAGATCAAATACAACATTAGTGACATCAAACCCGGCGATAGCGGGTTCCTTCGGTTTTGCTTTTCGATCGTCGACAACGATGCGCTCCTGTGGAACTGTGGGACGATACGCAAGGAAGTCGGCGGCGTCGGGGGCGGCCATCTCGCGGATTACCTGCAGGCCACCCTGTACTACTGCGACGCTGACACAGACAAGGAGGGGAAGATCGACCCCGAATCGGTTCTGGTCGCCGGTAGCCTCCGAGACGTCTTCGATGCCCTCTCGAAGGGCGTTCCGCTCGATGCGGACGGGAACACCGACGACGGCGACGGGTCGCTCCCACTGGACGATCGAGCGTGTTTCCCGGGGACGAACTCGCACAAAACGCCACACGACACGTGCGTGTGTCTCCGATGGCGATTTCCGATCAGATCGGTCGAGAAAGTCGACGACGAGCTGGTCAACAACGACGTTAAAGGGGCGGCCCTTCGGTTCAGCCTCGAATTCACCGCCGAACAGTGTCGATACAACGACGGCGCGCAGAGTCCCTGCAGCGATCAGGCCTACGGAGGAGCATGACTCGCCGTTCCCCATGGGTTGTCTCGTCTGCGGGCAGCGGGCCCCGATCGGCCATTCGAACGGAAGCCGTCACCTTCGATGTGGGTACCGGGTTCATACTCAAACCCAAACTCGGCGAACGATCGATCGACGGCGGACGGCTGGTCGGTCCCAGTCAGTCCGCCCGGAGGCAGATGATTCCCCAAGACGGTTCGAGACCGGTTCCCCAAGACGGTTCGAAAACGATCACCCCGGATTGTCCGAGGACGACCACCCACGGCGTTTCAGCACCCCAATGCGGTGACGCGAGCGGGTCGCGAGTAGTCGCCCCAAGCGGTGGTCGAATCCGTCGCTACCGGGAGGTGACCGTCGATGTCTAAAGACACCTGGGCGGGCGTCTCCCGTCGGCAGCTCCTCGGAGGCGCGGCTGCTGTGGGTTCGATCGGCGCGTTCGGCGGTGCCTCGACGTACGCAATCCTTTCGGACGAACAGTCGTTTCTCGAAAATTCAC
>JBNJFV010000253.1:0-3478 GCA_051747145.1 Halobacteriota archaeon | reverse complement strand
ACGGTAACGGACATCAAAGAGATGGTCGAACGCAAGGGCGGGGAGTGTAAAGGACCCCACGCCACACCTCCGGAAGACGTCAGCGTGCCGCAGTACAGAACCCTTTCTACAGGGCCGCAGTTTCCCAACTGGACGTACACCGTCTACAGACGTCGATTGGAGATTCACGGAGCGGACCACATCGCACGAGAGATCGGCCACATGGACTTTCCCGACTCGATCCACGTCGAGATCGAAGTCGGCCAGAAGAAACCGCTCGGACACCGCCACAACTGACGAACCGATCGGCGTCGGAGGTCGTCGAATCTCGATATCCCGTTCTCGATCCCCGGTTGCTCATTCTTTATTGCGAATGGTCTACAGAGGATGCATATGAGCACGACATCCGACGTGGACGACCTCGTAGCGCTCCGTAGAGACCTCCATCGCCATCCGGAGCCGGCGTGGTGTGAGTTTTACACCACAGCGACGCTCGTCGACGAACTGCAAGCGCGCGACCTCGACGGGCTCTATTATGGTTCGGACATCCACGCCACCGACGCGCGAATGAACCTCCCGGACGACGAAACGCTCGCGACGTGGCGCGATCGAGCGCTGGAGGCCGGTGCCGATCCTGACGTCGTCGCCTCGCTCGGCGATGGGTTCACCGGCGCGATCGCCGTCATCGAGACCGGATCGGGACCCACCGTCGGCCTCCGCGTGGACATCGACGCGCTACCGATCCCCGAATCGGAGGCGTCCGAACACGCACCTGCAGCCGGCGGGTTCCGGTCGGAGAACGAGGGATACATGCACGCCTGCGGACACGACGCCCACGCGACGATCGGGCTCGGCGTGCTGGACGCGGTCGCCCAAAGCGATTTCGAGGGGACGCTGAAAGTCATCTTCCAGCCCGGCGAAGAACAGATCGTCGGCGGAAAACCGATCGCCGAATCCGGCCACCTCGACGACGTCGACGCTCTGCTTGCGGTCCACATCGGCCTCGACCACCCCTCCGGGGAGATTGTCGCCGGTATCGACGGCTTCCTCGCCGTCTCGCAGTTCCGCGCCACGTTCACCGGCTCGCCAGCGCACGCCGGCGCTCGCCCGGAAGCCGGTGATAACGCCGTGCAAGCCATGGCAGCGGCGATCCAGAACCTGTATGGGATCGCACGCCACACAGACGGCGAGACGCGTGTCAACGCCGGGCTCGTCGGCGGGGGGACCGCGACGAACATCATCCCCGAAGAGGCGTTCATCGAGGGAGAAGTTCGCGGAGAGACCACCGACCTCATGGAGTACATGGTCGATCGGGCAGACGAGGTACTGGCAGGTGCGGCGTCGATGCACGGCTGTAGCGTCGACATCGATCGGCTGGGCGAAGCGCCGAGCGCCCGAAGCGACGAAACGCTAGTCGACGTCGTGGCGGAGGTAGCCGAGGCGACCGAGGGTGTGACCTCGATCGTCGAACGCGCCAGTCTCGGCGGGAGCGAAGACGCGACGTACCTGATGAAGCGCGTCCAAGAACAGGGCGGGACCGCGGCGTACGTCGGCGTCGGGACCGATCACCCCGGCGGACACCACACGCGCACGTTCGACGTTCACGAGGACGACATTCAGGTCGCCATCGACGTGCTCGCCGGGACGATCGAGCGAATCGAATAACAGATTGATTCAGTATTTCTGTTCAGCGCCGGTCGTCTCGTAGATGCGATCCATCAACGCGTCGCGCTGGCGCGTCCATCCGACCATCCCCTCCGGTGAGTCCGGATAGCGTCCGTAATGGTCGATCAGCTCCTCCGCCAGGGATTTCGTCCGGTAGAACTCGAGGATCTGCCGCCAGTAGCCGTAACTTTTGATCGCAGTCTGAACAGCGAGGACGGGACTCATCGATGTTTTACCGGCGTACAGCGCCTCCGCGAGTTTATCGCCGGGCAGCGCCGCCAAAAGCCCCATGAGGTCGTCCACGTCGACGGCCGTCGAAAGGATGTTGTACACGTCCAACCCGGCGTATCGAGCCCCGAAGTGATCCATCACGCGCTCGTTGTACCGCCAGAGCGTCTCCTCGCGTACGTCGCCGATTTCGATCGAGCGGATCGCCTGCTCGGCGGCGTACTGACCGGCGTAGGCCGCTCCAGCGATCCCGCCACCGGTCGTCGGGTTGACGTGGCCCGCTGCGTCGCCGACGGCCATGAACCCGTTGGCGACAGCGGAGTCGTAGGGCCGTCGCGTCGGGAGCGCCGCGCCGAGTTTGTCAGTCACGGTCGCGTTTTCGAACTCCGGTCGGTTTCGGAGGTCGGCTTTGAGATCGTCGATCATCTGCATCGGTTCCTCGTTCATCTGGAAACCGAGCCCGGCGTTGATCGTCGTTCCAGTCCGCGGGAAGTACCACAGGTATCCGGCGGCCCGCTTTGTCGGTTTGAACACGAGCGCGTCCTTCCACTCGACCTCCTCTGGGACTTCGACGATCTCGCGGTATGCCGAACAGAACTGCGAGTAGCGAACGTTGGTGTCGAAGTGCGTCCCCTCGAAATCGGTTTTGTCCTGCAGGAGCGAAAGCGACCCCGCGGCGTCGATGACGATGTCGGCGTCGTAGGCGACCACTTCGCCGCGTCGCTTGCCACGAACGCCGGTCACGGTTCCGTCGTCCGCCTGGGCGACGTCAGCGACGACGGTGTCGTAGTGGATGTCCGCACCGGCTCGCGTTGCGCCCTCGATGACGAGCCGACCGTACTCCCACCGATCGATGACGGCAAGCTCTCCAGGGACCGGAATTTCGAGGACAGTGTCCTCGCTCGGGATCTCGAAGCGACCGTGGTCGACGTCGGTGTTGGTGAAGGCCGGTTCGATTTGGGATCGAGGAATCGCCTCGGGGAAGTTGTTCGCGCCCTTGAGTGCGTCCCCGCAGGCGATGTGACCGGCATCCGCCTCGTCTTTTCGCTCGACGATCACCGTCTCGAGGCCCGCTTGCGCGGCCGTCGCCGCCGCATAACACCCCGACGTGCCCGCCCCGACGACTACGACGTCGTACTCGTAACTACTCATTAGTCTCAGTGATAACCCTGATAGGAAAACTCTTTATGCCCGATTCGTCCTTTTGGATCCGTCACGATCGAGTCTGTGACCGTGATTGGGCCGATCGGAATTTGGGTCGGACCGAGCCGATCGGAATCGGATTAACATCGATCAACCACGGCGTACGTCGCGGTACGTTCGGCGCAGGTACACACACATCGCGGTACGTGAGGCGCGAGTACACATACGTCATGGAACGTGTGGCGCGAGTATACACACGTCATGGTACCCGCAGCGCGGGTAAACGCACATACGAACCCACGCGTCGGTGAGAAGCGACACGTGATCGATGAGGACCGCCCCAATTTTTGCCCGTCCCGGACGGACCTCCGCCATGGCACCTTCCGACGATCTCTCCGGACGGATACAACACACGGAGGTCAGTGCGACTGCCGACCGCGATCGAATCGAGAGCCTGCTGGAC
>JBNJFV010000252.1:0-3484 GCA_051747145.1 Halobacteriota archaeon | reverse complement strand
ACGAGTCGATCGGAAAACAGTTTAGCTGGTTATTCTTCGGTCGCGTTGTGGTAGGCGGTTTCGGTCGCTTCGATCGCGTTCCTGATCGGGAGGTTGACACCAACGTGTCGTGCGACGACCGCGATCGGAAGCATGACGATCCCGAGCGCGACGGTCAGTTGGTACAGCGTGAACATCGTGAGCCGCGTGGCCGATTCTATCATTTCCGTATGTGCCGGGCAGCCACGTGGGTATATATACCTGTTGGCCCATCGATTCGGGTCACCCCGACGGAGTCCTGCGATTAAAGCATACTTGCGATGGGTACAACCACACCTGATCGGGAGAATCGTCGCGACAAATCCCCCCCGTCAGCAATTGAGGGTTTCGCGATAACTTATCAGAATAGCCGGCGATTCGTACGCCGATTTGTGGCTCGTGGTCGCACGGGCCGCACCACCGATCGTCACGGTGCGGACGAACCACAAGACACGAAACCCTGTAGTACGAGATGGGTGTATGAGCAACTATCTCGTCGCGATGGAAGCCGCGTGGTTAGTTCGCGACGTCGAAGACATCGACGACGCGATCGGCGTCGCCGTCAGCGAGGCCGGCAAGCGATTGAATCAGAAGAACAAAGAGTACGTCGAGGTCGAAGTCGGCGTCACGGGCTGTCCAGCGTGCGGCGAGCCGTTCGATTCGGCGTACATCGCCGCAGAAACCGCGCTCGTCGGGCTGTTGTTGGAGATCGAGATATTCAACGCCGACGGCGAAGAACACGCTTCGAGAATCGCAAAAAGCGAAGTCGGCGGCGCACTCCGCGACGTCCCGCTTTCGGTCATCGAAGTCATCGAAACCGAAGCCGACGACGCCGAGTGACCACGGGGAGAACAGACGGCGACGAAAGCTTTTCAAATAACCAAGAGTAATAGGTCGGTATGGAGCTTCCCACGCCACAGGATCTCAGAGAGCGGCGGAACGCGCTCGGTTTGACCCAGAGCGCGCTCGCAGAGTCCGCGGGCGTTTCGCAACCGCTTATCGCTCGCATCGAAGGGGGCGACGTCGACCCGCGGCTGTCGACGCTTCGGCGCATCGTCAACGCGCTCGACGAGGCGGAGGGCGACGTCTTGCGCGCGGCGGATCTCATGAACGAAGTGGTGATCGCAGTCGCCCCCGACGATTCGGTCCGCGAAGCGATCGATCGCATGGAGGCGGAGGCGTACTCGCAGCTGCCGGTGTTGCAAAACGGGATCCCGGTCGGCTCGATCAGCCAGGGAGACGTAATCCGCGCCGGCGAGGACGTGGGCGACCTCCCCGTGCGGGAGGTCATGAGCGAGTCGTTCCCGACCGTCGCACAGGATGCGACCGTCGACGAGGTTCGGAACCTGCTGGATCACTACAAGGCGGTCATGGTGACCGAAGGCGGCGAAACGGTCGGCATCATTACCGAGGCGGACATCGCCGCCCAGTTGTCCTGAGCAGTCCTTTTCGCGTCGGGACCGAGAAGTTCACTCCAGCACCGTCACAGATCGAGTCCGCGGATCGAAACCCCAGATCCAGTCTCGACGTGGCCAATCACGCGCCCGTCGGTATCGGAGGCGAGATCGATCGCGTCGTCCTCGTTGGGAACTGCCGCCACGAAGCCCGTTCCCATGTTGAACGTTCGGTGCATCTCCGCATCGGAGACGTTCCCGCGTGACTGGACGAACTCGAAGATCGGGTGTGCCGGAAACGGATCGTCGACGACGTATCGGTTCTCGCCCAGCCGCTCGAGGTTCGTCCATCCCCCGCCGGTGACGTGGGCCGCACCGCGAACGCCGTACTCGCGCATCGGATCGAGGAGGCCGGTGTAGATGCGTGTCGGCTCCAACAGTGCCGCTCCGATCGTCTCGTATCCGTCGAACGGACAGGGATCGGTGTACGCACCGCCCTCGATCGTTGCGGCTTTTCGTGCGAGCGTGAGTCCGTTCGAGTGGATCCCCGAGGACGCCCAGCCGACGATCGTATCGCCCGGTTCGGCAGTCCCCTCAAAGAGCGCGTCCTTCCCGGCCAGTCCCGCACACGCCCCAGCGAGGTCGAGACCAGTAACGACTTCCGGCATGACGGCGGTCTCCCCACCGACGAGCTGGATGTCGGCGCGGGCTGCACCGACGGCGAGCCCCTCGCCGATCTGTTGGGTGAACCGTTCGTTCGGCTCGTCGATCGCCAGGTAGTCGACGAACGCCACCGGTCGAACGCCCGCGGCGACGAGGTCGTTGACGTTCATCGCGATGCAGTCGATGCCGACGGTGGAGTAATCCCCTAACGCTTCGGCGACGAGGAGTTTCGTACCCACGCCGTCGGTCGCGAGCGCGAGGTATCGATCGCCGATGTCGAGCAGGCCGGCGTAATCGCCCTCGCTTTCGCCAACGGCACCGATCAACGCCGCGGTCGCCGCCTCGCTCGCGTCGATGTCGACGCCGGCGTCAGCGTAGGTGAGCTTTTCGGCCTCGCTGTAGTTTCTCTCCGGGGTACCGTTCATGTGGAAATTGCCGGTGGGAACTACCAAAACCCCACCGGTCCGACTCGGTCGGCGCGACGTCACGGCGTCCATCTCACAGACAACACGATGGGATACCGATCGACGGATTTCCGTCAGACACAGTCGGAAACCGATCGACAGAGTCACGCCAGTAACGTAGTCGGAACCCGACTGACGAACCAGGTCCCGAGTGCAACCGCAAAGACAGGCCAACTGGGCCACGAACCGCTCGGGTATCGCCCGATTGAATTGTGTCGGGCATACGGTATCATTCGATGATATAATTGCGGCATATGCTCTCTTGTAATATTGTCTGTTTATGAATTTCTATAATTGCACAACCAGCCTTTTAGAAACAAATACCCTACCGGTACGTATGGCATCAACGCCATCCCCCAACGAATCGGTCTCTGTATCGCAAGCGGAAACGGATGCGATCGAAAGCGACGTCGAAGATTCCCTTCTGGAACTCAAAGACGCCTCCGAGGAGATCGCCCGTCGGACGAACGGCATTCTCGAGATGGCGCGCGAACAAAGCGACGGGATGGGCGAAGTACGAAGCGAGGTGTCGGACCTCAGTGCGGCGGTCGAAGAGGTCGCCTCCTCCGCGGAGGAAGTTTCCTCAGAGAGTCAACAGGTGAACGAACAGGCCCAGAAGGGCCGAAAATCTGCTCGACGCGTGAGCGACGCGATGGATTCGATCGAAGATTCGTCCGATCACGTCGCCGCTCGCGTGCGGGAGATCGACGAGAGCGTCGAAGAGATCGACTCGCTCGTCGAAGTCATAAACGACATCGCCGATCAGACGAATCTGCTCGCGCTCAACGCGTCGATCGAAGCCGCACGAGCCGGTGAGGCAGGTGCGGGGTTCTCGGTCGTCGCCGAAGAGATCAAATCGCTGGCCGAACAGTCACAGCGACGCGTCGACGACATAGAAGCGATGGTCGATCGGATTCAATCGGATGCCTCGCGTGCCGTAGACGC
>JBNJFV010000251.1:0-3484 GCA_051747145.1 Halobacteriota archaeon | reverse complement strand
TCGGCTTCGGTTCGATTTATTTGTGCGGCGACGAATCGCCACGTATGGTGACGACGCGAGAACTCCGACGAAAAGCGGGTTCGACGCCGATAACGATGCTGACGGCGTACGACGCCCCCACGGCGGCGGTGATAGACGAGGCCGGTATCGACGTCGTCCTCGTCGGCGACAGCATGGGAAATACGGTACTGGGGTACGATTCCACGCTTCCGGTGACGATCGAAGAGGTCAAAAGCCGGACCGCCGCGGTGGCCAGAGCGACGCAGAACGCGCTCGTGGTCGCCGACATGCCGTTTCTCTCATTCGGCGTCGACGAGGCCGAGACGATCCGAAACGCGGGGGAGATGCTGAAAGACGCGGGCGCAGACGCGGTGAAACTCGAATCCGGCCCGCACACGGTCGAGACGACGAGGCGGCTCACGGAGCTTGGAATCCCGGTGATGGCACATCTCGGGTTGACTCCCCAGCGGGTGAACCAACTGGGCGGCTACGGGAGGCAGGCGACGACGACGGAGGCCGCAACCGACCTCCTCGACCTGGCACGCGATCACGAAGACGCGGGCGCGTTTTCGCTCGTGGTAGAGCACATCCCCGCAAACGTGGCCGAACAGGTGACCGACGAAATCGACATTCCGACGATCGGGATCGGCGCGGGCGAGGCGTGTGACGGTCAGGTGCTCGTCATCTCTGACGTGCTGGGGTTGGAAGATTGGTCGCCGTCGTTTTCGAAACAGTTCGGCGACGTTCGATCGGAGATGCGACGGGCGATCACCGGGTTCAAGTCGGCGGTCGAATCGGGGGCGTTCCCCGCCGACGAACACAGCCACGTCGAAGACGATCTCGACGGGATCTACTAACCGGTCGGTTCACTGTAATCTCCCACACCGAAATATCACGTACTGGAGTCGGCTCACTCGTCGAGGAGAAACGCCTCGAGCGCCTCGTTAAACGCGTCCGGTCGTTCGAGCATCGAAAGATGTGCGGCGTCGTCGATCGTTTCGAGCCGTCCGTCGGGGATCCGATCGACGAGATACTCGTGATAGCTGACGGGAGTGAGCTTGTCGTATTCGCCGACGATCGCGAGCGCCGAGACGTCGATCCCGTCCAGCTCGTCACGTACGTCGAAGGTGTGGCTCGTCAGAAAGTCCCGCAACGTGACGGTCTGTCCCGTCTCGCGCATGGCCGCGATCGACAGCTCGACGAGCTGGGGGT
The DNA here is from genome assembly GCA_051747145.1 of Halobacteriota archaeon. Lineage (GTDB taxonomy): Archaea > Halobacteriota > Halobacteria > Halobacteriales > Haloferacaceae > JBNJFV01. The sequence goes on along the minus strand of JBNJFV010000251.1, from coordinate 2,272 downwards.
CCGGATCGTGGAAGAACCGATCGGGTGCGTGCAAGAACTCGAGCGCCCGTTCGAAGTCGTCTTCGAGCCACGCCAGCAGGTCGTCCAGGACGGCCAATTTCGCGCCAGTCCCGGCCAACACCAGCTTGTCGAGTTCGATTTCGCGATCGACGGCCGTCTGCAGGGCGACTGCACCGCCCAGAGAATTGCCCACCAACACGTCCGCACCAACGGCGTTTGCGACCGCGGCCGTGTCGTCGACGTACGCAGACAGCGTCTCGAACCCCGGCTCGGAGTCGACGTCGTCGCTGTCACCGTGCCCGCTGAGATCGAGTGCGACGATCGGAACCCGATCGGCGAGGCGCGCCTGCGACTTCCAGATTCGATGCGTCCCACCGCCCCCGTGAATACACAAAACTGTCGGACCGCTCCCACCGCGATCGAAGGTGCGGTACGCGATGTCCCGTCCGTGGTGTGTGACCTGCTCCATACCAACTAGTCGCAAGGGCCGAAAATAAACCATCGGGGAGCGAATATACGACGAAATAGGCGTGAACCGCAACCCCAGTGAATATCGGTGTACGGTCCACGTCATGCGATTTATATACACAAAGTTTAAATATATCAATGGCTAACTCAGAGTTAGTTAGATGAATTCGATACGAACAACTGGTCGCGACGAGCGCTTTATTCGTCGGTACGAATACGATGATCACTGGGTCATTGCAGCAGACCTTCCAGTCAGCGACGAATCCGTCGACATCGACATCGTCGGGACGACGGCGATCGTCGTGATCGACCACGGCGATCGGCTCACCGAATCGGAGTTCGAACTCCCGGGGGCGGCCGCAACAGTTGACACGCACAACAGCGTACTCACAATTACGGTGCCCAAATGAAACTCACTGTCAAACCACTCAAACAAAAGGACGCAAACCGTCGGCTTGCGGCCGTCGATCGGCTCGCCGCGGAGGAACTCGACCTCAGCGGCGGTGACTTCATCCGAATCGAAGCAACCGAGGGGACGGCGATCGCACGCGTCTGGCCCGGCTATCCCGAAGACGACGGGACCGGCGTGATCCGCATCGACGGGCGGCTTCGACAGGAGGCGAACGTCGGTATCGACGACAGGGTGACCGTCGAGAAAGCGGAGGTCAACCCCGCCGATTCGATCACGATCGCGCTGCCCCAGCGGCTCGGAATTCGGGGCAACATCGATTCGTTGATCCGTCGCGAACTCGGCGGCCAGCCGGTCACGAAAGGACAGAACGTGCAGCTGCCGCTTGGGTTCGGATTCATGGGCGGCCAGAGCCAGGCGGTTCCGTTGAAGATCGCCTCGACCTCGCCGAGCGGGACGGTCGTGATCACCGACTCGACGGAGGTTCAGATCGCCGAAAAACCAGCCGAACAGATCCGAGATACGGCAGCCACCGCGGGTCGAGCGGGTGAAGCGCCGAGCGTCGCTTACGAGGACATCGGCGGGCTCGACGACGAACTCGAACAGGTTCGTGAGATGATCGAACTCCCGATGCGACATCCCGAACTGTTCAAACGGCTCGGGATCGAACCGCCGAAAGGCGTCCTCCTGCACGGGCCGCCGGGGACCGGCAAGACGTTGATCGCAAAGGCGGTCGCAAACGAGATCGACGCCTCGTTCCACACCGTCTCTGGCCCCGAGATCATGTCGAAATACTACGGGGAATCCGAAGAGCAGCTTCGCGACGTCTTCGAGGAGGCCGCAGAGGAAGCGCCCGCGATCATCTTCATGGACGAACTCGACTCGATCGCACCCAAACGCGAAGAGGCCGGCGGTGACGTAGAGCGCCGGGTCGTTGCGCAATTGCTCAGCCTGATGGACGGGCTCGAAGAGCGCGGACAGGTGGTCGTCATCGGCGCGACCAACCGGGTCGACGCGATCGACCCCGCGTTACGGCGGGGCGGCCGGTTCGATCGGGAGATCGAGATCGGCGTTCCGGATCGGGACGGCCGCAAGGAGATCCTCCAGGTGCACACCCGGAACATGCCGCTCACCGACGGGATCGACCTCGACGTCTACGCCGAAAACACCCACGGCTTCGTCGGCGCGGACCTGGAATCGCTGGCGAAGGAGTCGGCGATGAACGCGTTGCGGCGCATCCGTCCCCAGCTGGACCTCGAAAGCGACGAGATCGACGCTGACGTGCTCCAGTCGATTCAGGTCACAGAAAGCGACCTCAAGGAGGCGCTGAAGGGGATCGAACCCTCGGCGCTTCGCGAGGTCTTCGTCGAGGTGCCCGACGTCACGTGGGAGGAC
>JBNJFV010000250.1:0-3492 GCA_051747145.1 Halobacteriota archaeon | reverse complement strand
GTCCGCGACGCTGACCTCGAGGTGATCATCGTAGTCAGCCACTGAGACGGTGACTTCTGGAACGGCTGAATTGTTGTGCTGAACGGCGTTGTTCAATAGGTTCCGGAACACGGAACTCAACATCTCATCGGCTCGGACTTTGGTCGCTGGAACGGGACCATCTACTTCGAGGACTGCGTGTGCTACGGAATCGCGGAGCTGGTCAATGGGCACCGTCAGCGCTGGCCCGATCGGAGTCGGCTCGTAGTCCGTCTCTGATCGAAGCATCAGTTCGGCCAGTTGACGGGCTTCGACGGTGATATCGACGGCGTTTTTGGCGCTTTCCAGTATCCGTTCGGCGTATTCACGTTCTGTCCCGTCAGTCTCTTGTTCGAGCAGCTCCGCCCATCCCAAAATTATCTGGAGGTCGTTTCTGATGTCGTGGCGCACCATCTGATTCAACAGATCCAGCCCGTCACGCTGTTTCTCGATTTTCCGTTCGTGCTCCTTTCGGTCGGTAATGTCGTGGTTGACAGAAACAACCGCCAGGAGGTCGCTTTCGTCGGTGATCGGTGCGATGGTCTGATCGACGGTGTATCGGTCCCCCGACTTCCGCTCGTTGGTTACCTCTCCTTGCCAGACAGCGCCGTCGAGTATCGTATCCCAGGCCCCCTCGAAGAACGGTTCATCGCACGCACCCGATTGCAGGATACTCGGCGTACTCCCGATCAGTTCGGTTTCATCGTAGCCCGTTTGGGCGACCATCGCCGAGTTGACGAAGGTGATCGCGCCGTCGGGGTCGACGATCATGATCCCGCACCCGGCGTGTTCGACCGCCTGTTTGAACTGCCGGAGCGTACGCTCGCGACGTTTACTGTCGGTGATTTCGTGCAACAAAATCAACCGCCCCGATTGCGTCTCGTCGCCGATCGTCGTGACCGAAACGGAAAAGTGTCTTCGTTCGCCGTCTATTGTGAGTGTAACCTCTGTCCTGTCGTTCGAACGAGCCCAAAATTCCGGGGTGTCATGCGTCAACCCATTGGTAAAAAATGTCGATGCTTGCATGCCGGTCCACTCGGTTTCGATCGAAAATAGGTCCCGGGCGCTACCGTTGCAGTCGACGACACGATTTCGTTCGTCGAGCGTGATCATGGCCGCTCGAATCTCACCCAGTGCGGTTTGCCGAGCGACGGTTGCGATATCGAGAAAGCCGGTGTGAAACATGGCGACGCCGAAGACGATCCCCGTCAGTCCGTACCCCACGACGGTGAAGTCGAACGGTTCTCGCTGGGGATGCGCCAGGAGGTACGCGGTGAGCAATCCGAAAACCAGCGTCGGAACGATCGCCGCAGCGAGGATGGCAGTTTGCTTGCGACGTAGATGGGTCGATTGAAGGCTCTCGTCGGCGAGCAATCCGGTACCGCCGAGCACCATGAACACAGTACTTCCAACGATGACCCAGTACCAGGGGCCCTCAGTGTGTGAGAGATACGTTCCGTTCATGGTTGCGTCCGCACCGATCGCGACGTGCCCCGGGTTCGCCCACAGTACGAGCAGTGAACCGATCGCGTAGAGCCCGACACCGCCGAGAAACGTTCGAGAGACGGACACCCGGTTGTTCAGTTCCAGGCCCAACATGAGCCACCCCACGCCAACGAAAAGCGCACACGATAGAATGGCTTTGTTCGCCACCAAAGAGATAGCAAATGCGGGAGACAGTACGTTGATACCGGTGATAACCGCGTAGACGGACACCGCTCCCGTGAACAGCGCAAAGCTCCGGCTGCCGGGTTTCGTTTCCTTCTGTAATGCGACCACCAACAGCCAAAGCATCAACCCCCCGAAGACGAACCCCACGATCGCTCCCGGTCTCGCAGCGACACCGATCGATCCCCAGCGTACCATGACCAACGTCGTGTTAGTAACACCATGTCGGAATAAACGTTTGCCAGCACGATTCGAACGGACGCCGTAGCGACCGACAACGGCCTCGCGCCACATCGGCAGTCGGTGGGCACAACCGAAGGTCCCGCCGGAAGTTTCGGTTCGTTGTACGTGTCAGATAAAACGCTGGATTTGAGACCCGCACATTCGATCGCTACCTATCGATGTTTTCGAGGGCGTTCCATCCGATTTCGAACCAATCACCATCCGTGACGGTCCGTACTATCAAACGGCTCCTCGTCGTATCGGTCCGTCGATGATGAGACGCGCCACCGACACGTCGGCACCGAGACACGAGGTCGTACGTCGAGTATGAGCACCGACAACCACATGCCGTCGACGCGTCGTCGCGTTCTTTTCGGATTGGGTGCGGCAGCCACTGCGGCGAACACGCAGCCTGTAACCGCCACCGACGTCGAAATCTCGATCGGCTGTTATCGGGTGCGGACGCGCGGCCCGATCGATCGGGTATCGATCCGATGCGACGATGGAACCGTCGAATTCACCGACGGATACGAGGGGCAAACGACGTTCGGCTACGCCGGCTACGCCGGCGGACACGACGAGGCGTTCGACGAGTGGCTGGGGCCGATCGCGAGCGTCGACGTTGTGGCGGCGGGGGAGTCTCGAACGATCGAACGGACCCGTCAGTGTGCGATCGAGGCCGTACGGTTCGACTGTGACACCGTCGACGTGACCGGAACGGCCGACGACATCGGACTCGTGTTCGCCGACGGTGTCTCGAAGAAGTACGACCCGCCTGCGATCGACGACGAAACGCGAACCTACGGCTCGCCCGGACGGGTTCTCCAGTTAGTCTCCTTCGAGGACATGGTCGTCGAAAACCCCCACCAGAACTGCGACCTCGGACCGCGAGCTGTCGACGTCGACGGTGACGCCGTCCGGATCGAGCGAACGGAGTACGTTTCGGGAGCCGATGCGGTCGATTCGATCGACCTTCGGTACACAGACGGGTCGACCGAGCGGATCGAGGTGGACGGGGAGTTTCCGATCGTCGTCCACGGGAACGGCACGCTCGATGGGGTACAGGTCAATCAGTACGGCGGTGACGTCATGGCCTACTATCCGGCAACGAGAAAGAAACCGGCGGGCGATTCGGCGACCGAACGGGACGGTGTGGACCCAACAGTCCCGAAACCGGGGGTTTCAAAGTCCTCGATCGAACGACGGGCAGACGATAAAGCAGGTCCGAATCGGCGGGTCGAAGCGTACAGCCGGGACCGATCGATCGACCAACCGTCGACGGAGCACCCGACAACGCCGGAGGAGACGGGAGTCGCACGTCCTTTCGCAGGGCGCTGGTGGTACTCCATACCGGCCGTTTGTGTCGCCGGCGTCGGATATCTCGCTGCCCGATCGAGACGGGAGGATCGATCCGACACACCGAAGTAATACGCACCGAAGCGGCGACCGATCGGCTATCGCCGTAACCCGCCGGCGTCCTTCGTCGCCATAATGTGGCGGACGTTGCGGTAGATCTCCTCCGGGGACGTCTCCTCGTCCGGATCGTACAGATCGCTCACCCGATACAGGATCGCGGCTACCTGC
>JBNJFV010000249.1:0-3507 GCA_051747145.1 Halobacteriota archaeon | reverse complement strand
CGGTAGATGTGGAGCAACCGAGCGAAAGAGAGCATGTACCCGATCGCTACTTCGCCGACCGTGGCCCCGTGGATGCCGCTGCTGTTCGTCAGCGGGACGCCGGTTTCGGCGTACGCGTCGGTGTCGAATTCGTCGTATCCCGCTCTGGCGCAGTGAACCCATCCGGCGTCTAGATACTCCGGTCGGGGGACGTAGGAGACGACCGCGTCGGTCTCCTCGTAGGTTTCACCGTCTCCGACGAGTTCCGCCGGGATCGAAAGCTCCTCGAAGGCCGCGACGAACGCCTCCTTCGGAATGACGTTTTCAACTGATTCGTGGACGTACAGCTGTTCGAGTTCCGGGCGATCTGCCATACGTGTCGGATGCGAAGGCGACGGGATTGAACCTTTCGAAAGGTGACAACATCACCGCCCGGGCGCGAACCGGCGACGGACATCCCGCGTGGGAACCGCCGGTCGAACCGGCCTATTATTCGTGTGAAAACCCGTACAAAATGCGTGTGAGTAGAAGGATTTAAGCCCGTTGTCGAACCTCGTATAAGATGATTAACGGAGCCAAGTGAATCTCATGGATGTCAACGATACGATCGCAAAAATACTGAAAGAGGAAGGAGTACAGTACCTGCTCGGATTCCCGAGCAACCCGCTATTCGACGCCGACGCGGCCGAGAACGTCGGGATCAGAAAGATCATCACCAGACAGGAGCGCACGGCCGCACACATGGCCGACGCCGTCGGACGGCTCACCTCCGGAGACGAGGTGGGTGCGTTCGCCTGCCAACACGGGCCAGGCACCGAGAACTCCTTCGGCGGGATCGCACAGGCGTACGGTGAATCCGCCCCGATCGTGGCAATCCCGGCCGGGTACGATCGAGCCAAGACCGACGTCGATCCGAAGTTCAACTCGCTCGTCAACTACCAACAGATCAGTAAATCCTGCGAACAGCTCACCGATCCGGAGGCGGTCGTCGAGACGATGCGACGCGCCTTCAGCGCCGCGCGGAACGGACGACCGCGCCCAGCCGTCGTCGAGGTCCCAAAGGACGTCTTCTGGATGGACGTCGAAAGCGAGTTCGACTACACGCCGACCACCTCGAATCGCACCGGTCCGGATCCGGAGGGCGTCGAGGAAGTCGCCGATGTGTTGGCCGACGCCGAACGGCCGGTGATCTTCGCCGGGCAAGGCGTCCACTACGCGAAAGGCTGGGACGCGCTCGAAGAGCTGGCTGAGACGCTCGAAGCGCCGGTCGCGACGAGCCTCAACGGAAAGAGTGCCTTCCCCGAGTCGCACCCGCTTTCGCTTGGAGCCGCCTCGAAGAGCGAAACCGGTCAGCTTCACCACTTCATGAAGGAGGCCGACGTCGTCTTCGGCATCGGTACCAGCTTCACCGACACCGCATACGGTCTGACGCTCCCGGAGGGCGATCGCACGATCGTCCACTCGACGCTCGACTCGACCGACATCGACAAGGACGTCGTGTCGGAGTACTCGCTCGTCGGCGACGCGAAGCTCACGCTCGAAGCGCTGGTCGAGTCGGTCGGCGATCGCGTCGACGAGGACCGCGGCCGCTTCGACGACGTCGCAGCCGAGATTCAGGAGGTAAAAGGCGAGTGGCTCGACGAGTGGAACGAGAAGCTCACCTCCGAGGAGACGCCGATCAACCCCTACCGCGTCATCAACGAGATGACGAACGTGATCGACCCGAACGAGGCGATCATCACCCACGACGCAGGGAACCCGCGGGACTTCCTCGCGCCGTTCTGGGAGACTGACGAACCGCTGTCGTACATCGGCTGGGGGAAGACGACCCAACTCGGCTACGGCCTCGGCCTCGCGATGGGCGCGAAACTCGTCCACCCCGAGAAGCTGTGCATCAACCTCTGGGGCGACGGCGCAGTCGGCATGACCGGGCTGGACTTCGAGACGGCCGTCAGGGAGGACCTGCCAATCCTCACGATCCACCTGAACAACTTCGAGATGGCGTCGTACGACACCCCGTTCGGCGGGGACTTCGCCGACGTCGCGGAAGCGCTCGGCGGCTACGGCGAACGCGTCGAGGACCCAGAGGAAGTCGCACCCGCCCTCGAGCGTGCGATCGAAAAGACCGAGGAGGGGACGCCTGCGTACCTCGAGATTATCACCGCAAAGGAGACGTCGCTGTCGCGACCTGCCCAGGAATAACCACCGGCAGATCGCTCTCGATCCACTCGGCTATTGTTTGGGCACCGATCGTAAACTAGATGATTTCGATCGCAGTCGTTTGTGAGCGAAGCCGCTGACGAGGGGAACAGAACGACTGCTGCCGACGAAATCCAAACGGCTGTTGTCAACGAGGGTGAACGACTGCGGTCAGCGAGACCCCAACGACTGCTGTCAGCGAGACCCCAACGACTGCTGTCAGCGAGAATTCAACGACTGCTGTCAGCGAGAATTCAACGACTGCTGTCAACGAGAATTCAACGACTGCTGTCAACGAGAATTCAACGACTGCTGTCGACGGGAACGTTTAATAACACTACCAGTCTTCCTCGAATCATGGGTACGTCCAGTTCGAACGCTACTCGGATACTCGACGGCGTCACAGTGATCGATCTGACAACGTTTGTCACCGGCGGGTTCGCCACGATGATGCTCGCAAACCAGGGGGCGGAAGTCATCAAAGTCGAACGCCCGGAGGCGGGCGACGACAGTCGTCACTCCGGACCGCCGTTCGTGTCCACCGAGGGATACGACGGACCGGGGAAATCGGCGTCCGAACACGGCGAATCACCGTACTTCTGGACGGTCAACTACGACAAAAAGAGCGTCGAGCTCAACCTCAAAACAGAATCGGGTTTGGCCGCCCTGTACGACCTGATCGAAACGGCGGACGTCGTCGTCGAGAACTTCCGACCGGGGACGGCCGAACGACTCGGCGTCGGCTACGACGACGTGCGGGCGGTGAACGATTCGATCGTCTACTGCTCGATCTCGGCGTTCGGCGATTCGGGACCGTGGAGCAAGCGACCGGGATACGATCTGCTCGTCCAAGGAATGAGCGGGATCATGAGCGTGACCGGCCCCGAGGACGGCGATCCCGTAAAGGTGGGCCTACCGCAGACCGACCTCATAACCGCCATGTGGGCGGCGTTCGGGATCGTCAACGCGCTGTACCGACGCGAACGGACCGGCGAGGGCGATCGCGTGGAACTCGGCATGCTCGATGCGACGCTACCGTGGCTCACCAAACAAGCCGCGAAGGCGTTCGCCGGGGAGACGCCCACTCGCATGGGGACGAAAGATCCCGTGTTGGCGCCGTATCAAAGCTATCCCACGGCGGACGGATATCTGAACGTCGGGTGTGGCAACCAGAAGCTCTGGGAGGAGTTCTGCGAGGGGATCGATCGACCCGACCTGCTTGCGGACGACCGGTTCACGACGAACCCCGATCGCGTCGAACACATGGACGAACTGGAAGTCGAACTGACCGAAACGCTCACCGAACGGACGACAGACGAGTGGGTCGAC
>JBNJFV010000248.1:0-3507 GCA_051747145.1 Halobacteriota archaeon | reverse complement strand
GGCCCCGCCCCGAGGCTCCGTGCGGTTTCGATCGCGCGGGCGTCGACCGACTCCCACGCTGCGGTCGTGATCCGGGCGACGAGCGGCGCGTTGTAAAACGCGTGCGCGATGAGGATCGCCTCCAGCGTGAACAGTAGCCGTACGGGGCCAAGCCCCACCACCGCAAGCGTCCGGTTGAGCGTGCCGTTCGAGCCGAACGTCGCCACGAATCCGACTGCGACCATGATCGACGGGAGGACGAACGGGAGGATTGTCAATGATCGGAGCGTTTTTCGTCCCCGAAACTCGAACCGGGCGAGGATCCACGCGGCCGGCACTCCGATCGCGACGCTCAACACCGTCGACAGCGCGGCCTGATAGGCGGTAAAACCGATGACGCCCATCCGCGCGTTCGGAAAGCCTGCAGCGGCCCGATCGACGAGGGCCGACAGCCCCGCGCCGATCGATCCCGCGCCCGAAAGCGTCGCCAGCTCGCCCACGTAGAACTCGTCGGTGAGGATCTCGACGAACGCCGAGCCGCTCACCGCACCGTCGATCAAAACGGCCTCGACGAACACCGTCGAGACCGGATAGAAGAACATCCCCACGAGCACCGCCGTCGTCGCCGCGGCGAGGATCGACAGCGCGTGCGCTTCGATCCACTCACGGGTCCGACCCCGCACGTCGGATGAGTCGGACGCGGATCTGGCGTCCTCAGTTGCTCGCGAACTGTCGTTCCCAGGCGTCGATCCACTCACTGAGGGTCCCTTCGAGCTGGTCGTACGTGAACGTAACCGGTTCCGGCGGTTCGTGGGCGAACTGTTCGTACTCGGGATCGAGTCGTGCGGTTTCTGTCGCCGGGAAGACGACGTTTCGTTCCGCGATTTCGCCCTGCACGTCGGGGCGGAGGACGAACGACATGAACGATTCGACCGCGTCGATCGCCTCCGAATCGACGAACCGAGCCATTCCCTCGGGGTTCGCGTACGCCTGATCGTTCAAAAATCGGATCTGGTGTTTGCTCATGTCGGCTCCCTCCATGTTCGCAAAGACCTGATCGGTCGAATACGAGACGACCATCGGGGCCTCGCCGTTCGTGTAGGCGGCGTACGAATCCGACCACGAGCCCAGCACGCGAACGTCGTTGTCGGCCAGCGCCTCCCAGTAGTCGAGATACTCGTCTTCGCCGACAGTGTGGACGGTGTGCAAAAAGAACGCCCGCCCGGTCTGGCTCTCGGGACTCTGTGCGAGCAGTTCGCCGCGGTGTTCCTCCTCGAGCAGGCCGTCGAACGTCTCCGGCGCTTCGGTCTCGTTCTCGTCGTAGACGAGGCTGATGTAGCCGGTTTCGAACGGGACTGCACGTCCTTGCGGATCGAACTGCAACCCCTCCTGGACGTCCGCCCCGCCGTCGACGTCGCCTGCGGCGGCGAACAGATCACCACGCTCCAGATTCTCGTCGATGCGGATGAGATCGTCGGTCGTGACGCCGAGATACAGGTCCGCCTCGATCGCCGCGCCGGCGTTCGCCCGCTCGATGTAGCCGGCGACGCCGTTTGACGGCGTCTCCCAGACCACCTCGGCGTCGAAATCGGCTTCGAAGGCGTCTTTCAGCCAGTCGCCGGGGCTTGTACTCGGCGCGTCGATGAACGACTCGTACGTTCCGACGGTGAGCTGTGTCGGCTCGTCGTCGGCCTCGCCGGTCGCCGTCCCGTTCTCCGAATCGGGTTCGGTCGTCGGCTCGGTCGTCGCCTCGCCGTTCTCACCGTTCCCGGTCCGCTCTGCGGTACAGCCGGCGATCAGGGCCGCAACGCCGGTCGCACCCGCCGATCGGAGGAACTGGCGTCGGTTTCGGAAGGTCATTACTGGATAATCACACTCGGTGGTACTTAATCGAAGCGGTATTTCGATTCTCCGATCGGTGTGCTGTCAGGCGAGGACGAACTCGGCGATCGGTGGGGTGAGGAAGGCTTCGACGAAGGCGGCGATCACGAAGACGATCGCGAGACCGATCGTGACTCGATAGGTCACGCCCACCGCCGAGACTACGGCCGCTCGATCCCGCCTCCGGAGGATCGCGCTTCCGACGACGGCCGCGAGGTAGAATCCGGCCGCACAGGCGACGAAGATTGCCGGCAGTTCGATCACGCCGTGAGGTGCCACGAGCGCGTAAAACACGAGCGGGTCGGAGACGCCGTAGACCCCCCCGATCAGCGCGCCGTTGAAAAGCAGGTTCACTGCGGTCGGAATCCCGAGGACTGCGCCGCCGAACGCCGCGCTCGCGCCGACGAGCCAGTTGTTGACGGCGATCGAGACGAACGTTCCGACCGGGAACGTCCCGAAGATGGCACCGACGTCCTCGGGCCCCTCGAACGGGATGTCCACCCCCGACGTGAGCCACCCGCCGAACGCGACTCCGCCAGAGAAGACGAGGATCGCCCCGACGTGCGCGAGCGGGTGGTCGCGAACGAACGCCGCCATCGATCGAACGCCGTCGCCGAACGCCGCGAGGAGGCGGTCGCCGATCGGCGGGCGATCGATCGGCGTGTGAGCGCGGTCGGCGTACAACGCCGTCTTGAACGTGTCCACGAACGGAACCACGACGAGCGGGCCCATCAATCCAGACAGCTGTGACACCCCCAGCAGTCCGAAGACCGCAGAAAGCGTCGTCGACGCGCCGAACAGGCCGATCGCGACGAGGACGTAGCTGCCGACGGCCACCGGACGGGCGACGATCAGCTTGAGGCTCCGACGAATGGCCGAAAACGCGCCGACCCGATCGACGACGATCGCCTGTCCGGCGAACGCAAAACCCACCAGCACGACGAGCCCGGCCGCGAGGCCGAAGAGCATCGAGACGAAAAGCGCGAGCACGCCGATCGGTGGGTTGATCGCGATCAACGCGAGCGAGCCGACGACCGGCAGTGCGGCGACCGAAAGAAGGGTCGCTTCGATCAGGCTCAACGCGACGAAGGGCTTCCAGTGATCGGCGACGCCGTCGACGGCCCCACGAACCGCGTCCTCGCCGCGAAGAGCCGCATCTACCCCACTCAGGGTAGCGGCGTTGGCGAATGCGCGGGCGAAAAGCACCACGAGGACGCTCGCGAGGAGTCCGAGGAGGAACAGCGAGACGACGGTGGGGGTACCCATCCCGAGCAGCGCCTCTTCGAGCCCCGGCGGGATCGGCTCCGCGGCCGCCTGGTCGGCGGGGTCGAAAGAATCGGGATCGAACGCCTCCTGATCGATCGCCTCGAATTCGTCGACGAGCGCTTCGAGCGCCCCGCTACGAACGAGGACGACTGCAATCGCCCCCACTGCAAGCAGGATCGGAACCTGAGCGGTGAGCAGGAGCCCGATCGCGAGGAGGTAAACGGGGAGGATGTCGGCCGGGCGATCGAAGAGGGTTCGACCGCCCGCGCGGAGGTACGTGCCAATCGACATACTGGTGCGGTACGATCCAGAGACTTGTAGTAGTACGGTCAATACGTCGCGTTTCGTCGCGATCGCTCGAAAGTAGTGACTCACGATCGA
>JBNJFV010000247.1:0-3528 GCA_051747145.1 Halobacteriota archaeon | reverse complement strand
CGGCACACGGCCGCAAACCGACACACCGCCGCAAATCGCCACACCTTAGCCGTCAGGGCCGAATCTTCGATCGTGCCGGAACTCATCGAACGGACCGACCCCGACGGCGTCGACTTCGGGTGGGTGATGCAAATGACGTTCGTCCTGACGATCCTGTTTGGCTCCCCAATCGTTGCGGTCCTCTCGCTCGGGACGGCGCTTCCGACGTGGGGTGCGCGCGCCTCGTTCGCGATCAGCGTCGGGGCACCGATCTGGTTTCTCACCTCGATCGGGTTGTTCGTCTACGAGAAACGACGGGTCGATGCCCGCGAACCGGACGCTAACGAATCTGCTCTCCGCCAACCGGACGCTAACGAATCGGATACCCGAACGTGAGCTAATCGGTCCGATTGACGCCCGCGTACTCGAAGGCGACGCCGGCTCGGTCGGCCGTCAGTTCGTCACGGGGGGAGTCACCGATGAACACTGCGTCAGCAGGCTTCACCCCCAGCCGATCAACCGTCTCCAAGAGCGGAGCCGGATCCGGTTTCTGCGTTGGGACTGTATCGCGGCCGACGATCGCGTCGACAGCGCTCCGGATCGAATGGGTCCGCAGGGCAATCCGGCAGGCGTCCGCACAGTTGAGCGAACAGACCCCGATCGGCGCGTCGACACGCGGCACGTCGTCTGCCAGCGGCAGGCGACGTGAGGTCTGTGCACCCGTACGTTCGTGGTCGCTGATCGTCGATTCGACGGCCTCGAATAGCCCGTGTTCGGTCGATCGACCGAGAAGGTCCCACAGGTCGCCTCCGTCGGCGTCTATCCCCGCCGCCTCGTAGACGTCGATCACGTCAGCGGCGACCGCGTTCCAGTCGACGTCCAGGTGGACGAGTGTCCCGTCCAGATCGTAGACGATCGCGTCGTAGGCGTCGTAGTTCACACCCTAGCACACGAGACCCGCGTCGAAAACGGCTTCGCTGTCGATTGTACCCCTGTCGGACGGGTCGATCACTCGAGGACGCCGCGGGCGATGATCTCCTTTTGGATTTCGGACGTTCCCTCGTAGATCGTCGTGATCTTCGAGTCTCTGTAGAACCGCTCGACGTCGAATTCGGTCGTGTAACCGTAGCCGCCGTGGATCTGTACGGCGTCGTTCGTCACGTCGACGGCGGCCTCGCTCGCGAAGTATTTCGCCATCGAGGCGGCCACGCGATTGTCCTCCCCCGCGTCGTCCTGCCGAGCGGCCTCCTGAACTAACTGCCGGGCGGCCTGGATCTGCGTTGCCATCTCCGCGAACGTGTGTCTGATCGACTGGAACTCCGATATCGGTTCCCCGAACTGTTCGCGATCGCGCGCGTACTCGCGCGCCGCATCGAACGCCGCCTGTGACAGCCCGACCGCCTGCGCTGCGATCCCGACTCTGCCGCCGGTGAGAATGTGAAACGCCGCCGACAGGCCCGCACCCTCCTCGGTGAGTCGGTTTGCGGCTGGAATTCGAACGTCGTCGAACGTCAACTGCGTCGTGTCGCTCGCGCGAAGCCCGAGTTTGGACTCTTTCTTCCCGACAGTCACTCCGTCGGTGGCTTTTGGAACGAGAAACTGCGTGATCGATCCGCGATCGTCGGGATCGGTCTTCGCGAAGACGATCGCCACCTCGCCGCGATCGCCGTTCGTAATCCACTGTTTCCGTCCGTTCAGGACGTATTCGTCGCCATCGCGGACGGCGGTCGTCGACATCTCTGCGGGGTTCGACCCCGCCTCGGGTTCGGACAGACAGAACATCCCGACTGGTCGACCCCCGGCCATCTCGGGCAACCACGTTTCCTTCTGTTCGTCGGAACCGAATTCGGCGATACACGAGGTCGCAAGGCAGTGCACCGAAAGCGCAGTCGCGACGGCCAGTTGGCCGTAGGCGACCTGCTCGTTGACGATCGCGTACGTCAGTCGATCCGCGTCGTATCCGCCGTACGGCTCCGGTACGGTCAACCCCGTGAGGTCGAGGTCGGCCAATCCGTCCCAGGCGTCCTCGGGGAACGTCTCCGTTTCGTCTGCTCGTTTTGCACCAGGACGGAGTTCCTCGATAGCAAACTCGCGGACGACCTCGCGGATCGTCTCCTGTTCGGCGGAAAGTTCCATGGCCACGGTACGATTGCCGATGAAAAAAGCTGTGGTGTTCGTCGTTCGACCCTCCCGTCCCCTTAGCAGTAGTTGGCAATATAACTCAAATTTATATGTGAATGCAGACACACATTGTCTGGAACGCCAGTCTACGCGTTCCAAACTGAATAATGTCAATCACATTGCCAACAACTGTTAGCTGGCGTCTTCGAGGGCTTCCCACAGCGGATACAGGTCGTCCCGACCGGGATCGGTACGTCGATCGCCGTCTATGCGGATCGCACCCGTGTCGCCAGCCGCCGGTTCCCGAGCCTCCCCAACAATCGCCGCGTCGATCCCGACCGCCTCGAGCCGATCGATCGCCACGTCGGTTTTAGCCTCGGGAATCGACGCGAGGAGCCCACCCGACCCGAAAATACGGAGGGGGTCGACGCCGATCGCCGAGCAGATCGTTTTCGTCTCCGGCCGGATCGGGATGCGGTCGCGTTCGATCTCGAGTTCGACCGCCGAGGCGGCTGCGAGTTCGACGAGGCCAGCCCAAACACCGCCTTCCGTCGGATCGTGCATCGCGGTCGCGAGGTCGCGTACTGCCCGAGAATCTTCGATCACGCTGATCTCCTCGAAGAACGACGCCGCGCGGTCGAGCGTCGCCGCCGACACACCCGCCTCCTGGAGCTGTTGTTCGAAATCAGTGGCGAGGATCGCCGTGCCTTCTATCGCCGCCCCTTTCGTCAGGACGATTCGATCGCCCGGTCGAACGCCGCCGGTCGGGACGAACCGATCGGTCGTACCGAAACACGAAAGCGAAAGCAACGGCCGCGAAAGCACCGGGAGGTATTCGCTGTGGCCGCCGACGATCGTCACACCGATCGCGGTTGCGGCGGCGTCGAGCTGTGCGGTCAGCGTATCGAGCGTCTCGGGATCGTCGTCCGGCAGGAACATGACGTTCGTGAGAAAGGCCGGATCGGCTCCGGAGGCGGCGACGTCGTTGGCGGCGACCGCAACACCGAGCGATCCGGCAGCCTCGGCCGCAAGCGAAATCGGGTCGGAACTGACCACGAGTATCGTCTCCCCCAGGTCGATCGCCGCCGCGTCCTCGCCGTACGCCGCGCCGGCCACCACGTTCGCGTTCGCTGCACCCGTCCGACCGAGCACGCGCGCGAGCGTCTCCGGGTCGAGTTTTCCGATCATGCGTCCACCCGCTTGCCGGAAGTCGCATACACGTTCCGAGACCGATCGAGAGCGCGTCCGCGTTCGTTTTTCCGAGACCGATCGAGAGCGCGTCCGCGTTCGTTTTTCCGAGACCGATCGAGAGCGCGTCCGCGTTCGTTTTTCCGAGACCGATCGAGAGCGCGTCCGCGTTCGTTTTTCCGAGACCGATCGAGAGCGCGTCCGCGTTCGTTTTTCCGAGACCGATCGAGAGCGCGTCCG
>JBNJFV010000246.1:0-3547 GCA_051747145.1 Halobacteriota archaeon | reverse complement strand
CGATCCGATCGATGCGTTTGTCGCGAGTTTCTCCGGCGGTTCGAACGAGCGTCGATCACGCGTCGCCGTACACCGGGACCGCAGCACCGCTCGTCACCGCCGCCGCGTCCGAGCAGAGAAACAACATTACCCTCGCGACCGCCGCTGGCGCGACCCACTCGTCTTTCGGCGTCATCATCTCGCGGTTCATCGGCGTGTCCAACACGCTCGGCATGACGCAGTTGGCCCGCACCGTCCCGAGGTTTTCGTCGGCGAGGGTTTCGGTCAAAATCCGGACCCCCGCCTTCGTCGATCGATAGATGCCGTCACCTGCACCGCCTTCCAACCCTGAGCGGGCAGAGACGCTGACGATCGCCCCCTCCGTTTCCCGGAGGTGGGGGACGGCGTGTTTCGACGCCAGAAACGCCGTTTTCAGGTTCACGTCGAACAGCAACTCGAACTGATCGGCGTCGGTTTCGTGAATCGGATCGCCCCCGCGCCACGTCCCGGCGACGTTGAGCAGGTAGTCGAGTCGTCCGTGGTCGGCGACGACGGCCTCGATCGTCGATTCGACGGCGTCCTCGTCGGTGAAGTCCGCTTGTCGTGCGTCGATCGAATCCCGCGGCTCCAAAAGCGA
This sequence comes from Halobacteriota archaeon, assembly GCA_051747145.1. Classification (GTDB taxonomy): domain Archaea; phylum Halobacteriota; class Halobacteria; order Halobacteriales; family Haloferacaceae; genus JBNJFV01. The sequence continues at coordinate 2,931 of JBNJFV010000246.1, read as the reverse complement.
GTTGTCGTCGTCGATCGAGACCACGTCGCTTGCGACCACCGTCGCACCGGCGTCGGCGAATTCAGTCGCAACCGCGCTGCCGAGCGCGCCACACGCGCCGGTTACGAGCGCCACGTCGCCGTCGAAATCGAAGGTCACGTTCATACTATGTCAATAGCTTTCATGCCACATAAGCACGGGGCAACTCGAGCGGGTGGCTCGTTCGACCGATCGATCGGACGGTTTCCACGGGCGCGTTCAACCCGAATACAACGTCCACTACTGCGTCGAACGGGCACTGATTACCGCGTCGAACGGACACTGATTACCGCGTCGAACGGACACTGATCATCGCATCGAACGGTCACTGATCATCGCATCGAACGGTCACTGATCATCGCATCGAACGGTCACTGATCATCGCATCGAACGGTCACTGATCCCCTATCGAATGGAGACTACTTATCATCTCGAGATATAGTGTTCTGTAATGGTATGTGGATCCTCGAGAACGGGTATATCGCTCACTATCTCACGTACGTCAGATCGCATATTCGCTACGAGATCGATCGAAGCGCCGCTCACGCTCCGATCGTCGTTTCCCCGCTACTGTTTGCTCTCCCGAACCAAATCGTCTCTCCGGGCCTTTAGTGGCGGTATTCTACCAACCGGATCGAAATGTGACGTTCGGTCGCGTTCTTATTCGTGCAGTGACGTGCAACCGATCGGATCGCTGACCGGACTGATAGTAGCAAACGCTTGTCGGCGTTTTATCGCAGATCTATGCTTCGATAAAATACCACTATATAGATATTTGTTGATACTACACAACAATTTTATATTTATCAGAGTGGCTTCTTGAGGTCGCTTCGACTTACTGCTCGATCGCTCGTCGATCACTCGTGGGTGACGACGGTGACTGGGCAATCGGCATCCAGCAGGACCGACTGGGTGACGCTCCCGAAGATGGCCTTCCCGGTCGGCGATCGCTTGCGACTGCCCATTACGATGGCGTCGACGTCGATCTCGGCGGCCACGGCGAGAATCTCTTCTGCGGGGTCGCCGTGTTCGCGTCGTTTCGTCGCCGTCAGTCCCGCCGACTCGAGTATCTCTGTGAGTACCTCGACGCTCCGGGGGAATTCCGTCGCCTCGTAAAACTCGTCGGACGAGACGCGGGCGCCTTCGTCGGGCGTCTCGAACTCCCGTTGGACGTTCAACACGACGATCTCCAACTCGTCGTCGCCCCCGGGAAGGTTCGTCACTGCCTCGGCGGCAACTGTGGCGCTGTCCTGATCCGGATCGGCCGCGATCAAAACGGTGTACATAGTTCGTGCTACCAGTAGACCACCATAAGCGTTTCTCGGCATCAGGTCTAACGTGCATCGATTCGGGGTGTTCTGATCCGCAGTGGTCTGTTCAAGGGTGTTCCAATCAGCAGTGGTTTACTCCGATACGATCGCTTCCGACTCGATGGCGGGCGTCGATCACCTGGTGACCGAAGCGGTGACCGAACCGATCGACTCGACGACCGCTCGAACGGTGTCGCCCGGTTCGATCGGTTCGGCCCCCGGCGTTCCCGTGCTGAACAGGTCGCCCGGCTGTAACGTCATCACGTCGGAGTGAAACGAGACGATCTCCGCGGGCGGAAAGAGCATGTTTTCGATCCGATTTGCCGCGGCGACCTCGTCGTTGACGATCGTCTCGACCGATCGATCCGCGAGTTCGAGCGGTTCCTCGGGGACTGCGATGTGCGCCCCGACGACGAGAAACGTATCGAAGCTTTTCGCCCGCGTGAGAAATCGCGGATTGCGCTGCAGGATGTCTTCGGCCGTCATGTCGATCACCGGCAGGTACCCCGCGACGACGTCGGTTACCGACGACTCTTGGACGTTTCGACACTCCCGTCCGATCAGGACCGCCAGTTCCGCTTCGGCCGTGACCCGCCGGCTTTGCGCCGTCGGGGGGAGGCGGATCGGTCCGCCCGGTCCCGTCACCACCGTTCGCGGCTTCATGAAGCTGGCCGGTTCCTCGGGCCGCGTCTCGTCGAGGTCTCCGGCGTGTTCCGCGTAGTTCAGGCCGATTCCCCACAGTTTTCCGAACCGCTTCAGCGGCGGTCCGAACGTGATGGTGGCGGGATCGATCGGATCTGCGCTCGCGTCTGCGACGTCTGGGAGTGTGCCTGCCGCAGCGCGGGCGAGCGCATCACGAACGCTTTCGAGCGTCGGGTCTGCAGCACCGAGCGGCACGAACCCCTCGTCGGAGCCGAGGAGCGGTCGTCCCTCGACTGTGCGAGCGAGGTATTTCATTCCCGATCCGTCCAGAAGTCGAACGACCGCCCGGGGGCGAACACGTCCAGGCCGACGGCTCGTTCGTCGCCCGTGTTTTCGACCCGGTGTGTCTCCCACGGTTCGAGGTGCACCGAGTCGTACTGGTGCAGGGTTATCTCTTCGTCCGCCGTCGCGACCGTCAGCTCACCTTCCAGACAGACGCACACCTGTTCGTTCTCGTGGTCGTGCATCGGCGAGCTGTGCCCCGGCGGTTTCTCGAACCACTCGAAGGTGAACGCCTCGCTGCCCGCCATCGAAACCCGTCGCCAGCCCGCCTCTGGTTCGTACGTTTCCGCAGCGTCGAACCTGACTGGGTTCATAGGTTCGATGCACCCGCACCGCCGTCGATCGGTACCGCAACGCCGTTGATGTACCCCGATCGCGGCGAGGAGAGGAACGCTACCGTGTCGCCCAGCTCCATCGGCTCACCGATCCGCTCGGCAGGGATGCCGTCGCCCCAGTCGGCAAGCCCCTCTTCGTAGGAGTCGTAGTCGCCGCGGTCGACCGCCTGATTGACAAGTTCCGTGATTCGAGCGGTCTCGTGCGGCCCTGGCAGCACGGAGTTCGATCGGATGTCGGGTGCGAACTCGTTCGAGAGGGTTTTTTCGAGCCCGATCACGCCCAT
>JBNJFV010000245.1:0-3579 GCA_051747145.1 Halobacteriota archaeon | reverse complement strand
ACGCGTCTGTCGGCGCTGAACGAGACGTATCTGCAGACCAGAGAGGTTCGCGAACCCGAGGAGCTTCGCTACGAGAGCGACGACGGCGAGGTCGACCTCCACGGGTGGTTCCTCACGCCGCCGGGGTTCGACCCAGACGAGCAGTACCCGCTGATCGTAGAGATACACGGCGGCCCCCACGCCATGTGGAGTACGTCTGGGACGATGTGGCACGAGTTTCAGACGCTCGCCGCGCGGGGATACTGCGTCTTCTGGTCGAACCCCCGCGGGTCGACGGGGTACGGCGAGGAGTACGCGACCGCGATCGAACGCGACTGGGGCGAACGGACCATGTCGGACGTACTGGCAGGCGTCGATCGGGTCTGCGATCGCGAGTACGTCGACGAGACGAACGCGTTCGTCACGGGCGGCTCCTTCGGCGGGTTCATGACGGGGTGGATCGTCGGCCACACCGACGTGTTCGAGGGGGCGGTCGCCCAGCGGGGCGTCTTCGACCTCTCGTCGTTCTACGGGTCGACGGACGCGTTCAAGCTCGTCGAGTACGACTTCGGGACGACGCCCTGGGAGGAGCCGCAGTTCCTCTGGGACCAATCGCCGATCGGAACTGTCGCGGAGGTAGAAACGCCGACGCTCGTGATTCACTCGGACAACGACTACCGGGTGCCGGTGAACAACGGCGAGATGTTTTATCTCTGTTTGAAGAAAAACGGCGTGGAGACGCGGCTGGTCCGGTATCCACGGGAGGGCCACGAACTGTCCCGCTCGGGCGAACCGGCCCACGTCGTCGATCGGATCGAACGGATCGCCCGCTGGTTCGATGGCTACTCCGAACACCACGACGCGCCCCGAGCACTCGACCGTGGCGACGAGGGCCTGAGCGGAGGGTCTGCGGACGAGGACGCCGAAACGGACGCCGAGACCGACGAATCGAACGACCACACGTACTGACGACGATCGATGGCGACGACCTCGAGAGACGATCGCGGGCGATGACCTCCAGCGACGATCGCGGGCAGGTGCGACGATCGTTGGTCGATTTTCACTGGAGATCGAACCCGCGTCAGACAACCTCATTTCGGGCGGTTTTCGACCCGAAAGGAAGGGGTTCGCTGGCTGGCGGATTCGGCAACCGATGCGAAACGGTACGAACTCGAATACGGGATCAGATTGACCGAATGACCATCGTATACAGGCTCTGACGGATCGAATGTCCGGATTGGCGGCTGTCTTGCACGTCCGCCGAACGCGTATGCCGGTCCGACCCGTCCGTCCCCGCATGGAAACGGCGTGTACGTTCTGTACCTCGGACGTGGAAGCCCACGAACAGGTGTACGTCAGTACGGCCCCCGGCGAGGAACCGATCGGCTCGTTTTGCAACTACGCGTGTCTGGACGCCTGGATCGACGCGGAGTCAAAGACCGCGGGCGCGTCGTGCGACTGGGAGCCGTGAACCGCCACGTCGCACCACCGCCATCGCCGCGGGCGTCGTGGGTCCGTGTACGAGCGCGTCGGGGCACCGAGCGCGTCGGGGCACCGAGCGCGTCGATCGCGTGTCGTCAGGCCGTCGCTTAGCGTCGATCGCACGGTCACGTCGTCCGAAACGCCCGATCGCCCGCGTCGCCAAGCCCCGGGACGATGAAGCCGTCCTCGTCGAGGCGATCGTCGATCGCGACCGTCAGCAGGTCGGCCTCGGGGAACGACTCGGAGACGCGAAGCAAGCCGTCTGGTGCGGAGACCGCAGCGAGGACGAAGAGGTTCTCGTAGCCGTCGGCCGCCTGCAGGACGTGATCGAGCACGGTACACATCGTCGATCCGGTCGCGAGCATCGGGTCGGCGACGATCACGGTGTCGGCGTCGGTGATCGCCGGCAGCTTCACGTAGTCGATCGTGATCGGGAACTCGCCGTCGTCGTTCATCCCCGCCGCCTCGTTTCGACCCGCGGAGATGACGCCCTGTTTGGCCCGCGGAAACGCCTTGAGAAGGCCCTCGACGAACGGTGTCGCAGCGCGGAGAACGTTGACGATGACGACGTCGTCCATCCCTTTCACCCGCTCGCCGGTCGTCTCCTCCAGCGGGGTCGTGACCGGAACGTACTCGGTGTCCATCGCACCGTCGATGATCTCATAGCCACAGATGCGACCGAGTTTGACGAGCCCCTTGCGGAAGGCGACCTGCTCGGTCTCGACGTCGCGGAGTTTCGAGAGCGTGTCCGTTGCGAGCGCGTGCGTGATGAGATACGCGTGATCGCGGTCTTCGATCGGCATCACCTCAACGGGAGGCCGGCGTCGACATAAATGTCGGTATCCCGCGGCGGATCGAACGACGCCTCGCAACCGACGAGGCGAGGGACTAGCTTCGATCGCCACGTCTTCGACCGCCGCCGGTAGGTGCCCGGGCGGACGGAGCGCTCATCGCGAGAACAGATACCCGAGCCCAAACAGGATGATCGCGGCCGTCAGCGCGTTCACCGTGGTATATTCGGCGATGCCGACGAACGAAAACCCCCAGACGATGGCGTAACCGAACAGCAACGAGAGGACGAGGTTCAACAGCAACACGATTCGGGGATCGCCTTTCGAGCTCCGGACGCCCGCACCGAATCCCCTGTCTCGGTCCATGTCCGAACACCGGCGAGCGGTGGACTTAGTTCTTTCCAAAACCATGGTACCGTATCGCATGAAGCTTCCGAACCGAGGGGGAGAGACGATCGACCCGGTGCCGTTTCTCGTCGTCGCGAGCCTCACGATACTGGTCACGTTCTCGTTCGGCCCGATCTACGGGCTCACGGTGGGCCTTTCGCTTCGGACGTCGCTCGTCGGTTCGGGGGCGATCGCGACACTCGTGATCGGGGTCGCCTACTATCGAATGGTGTGGACGATGACCTCGGCGTACCGAGAGGCGATGACCGCCGAAGCGCGGTACGTCCGACTCGTGTACCTCATTATCGCGCTTTTCGGCGTGATGGCCCTGCTATCGCTTCCGTTCCTGTGACCGCCGGCGATCGCGCGAGGGGGCTTTTTGTGCGATCCGCCCGGTTGACCTGTATGCACGAGGTAGCGGTCTCCCGGTTCGTTCGCGAGACCCCCGAGGCGATCGGGCGGTTGCTCACCCCAGAGCGGATCGTCGGGTACGAAGGCAGCTTCACCGTCCGGGACGTAACGGAGACGCCCTCGGGGACGATCGTCACGGTCGGTTCGACCGGACTGACGTTCCGCCTGCGGTTCGAGATCGACGACGAAACGGTGTACTACACGCAGGACGGCGACGCCGGCCCGTTCGAGTCGATGGAGACGTGGCTCACCTATCGTCGCAAGGACGACGGGACGGTCGTCACCGCCCATTCGGTCGTCTCGCTTGCCGCACCGATCCCCGGGATCGATCGGATTGCGGGGTGGAAGCGCCGCGGAGAGCTGAAACGGGCGCTGAACGCGCTGGCCGAAGACGTCGAGTGAACCACCCCCGAACATGAGTTCGCCGCAAAACTCCCGCGGCTTGTGAGACTCCGAACGGCCGGCGCGGTTCATCGTATGGGACCTGAACGGCCGGCGCGGCTGTGTGTTCCTGCCACCAGTACGGGTG
>JBNJFV010000244.1:0-3597 GCA_051747145.1 Halobacteriota archaeon | reverse complement strand
ACCTCGGGGCGTTTCGCACCGAGCGAACGGGTAGGTTGCGAACCTTAATATCCCAACGCTTGGGAATCCTCGCGCTTCAGCGCGGGGAGGATGTCAAACGCATGTCATCTACCCATTCGACCATCTCTCAGGTGAGTAGTGGAATCGCAGGTCTTGACGAACTCTTACGAGGGGGGATCTGTAGCGGTCGAATGTATCTCATCTCCGGAGAGCCCGGTACTGGAAAGACGACGCTCGGGTTGCACTTTCTGGAAGGCGGTATCCGATCGGGCGACACTGTCCTGTTCATCCACGGCGAGGAGTCACCCGAGGAAATACTCGAAAACGCCGCGCAGTTCGACATCGACATCGAATCGGCGTCATTTCTGGATCTCGGTCCGGATTCGGACTTCTTCACTGACGACCCCTCCTACGATCTGGTCGCCCCGAGCGCGATCGAAGAGGAGCGATACACGGAGGCGATCTACGACGCGATCGACGAGATCGACCCCTCGCGCGTCGTCATCGACCCGATCACGCAGCTGCGGTACGTCGAAGCCTCCGACACCACTACCGGAAACGCATCCTCTCGTTCATGCGATTTCTCAAAGAAAACGACGTCACGGTCCTCGCGAGCGCCACGCCGGACGAAACCAGCGAGACGATCACCGAACTCAGATCGCTCAGCGACGGCGTCATCGATCTCACCCGCGGGAGCGACGGCCGCCGGATCGAAGTGCAAAAACACAGGGGCGTCGGCCAGATCGACGGCACCCACGGGCTCGAAATCAGATCCGACGGACTGGAGGTCTTCCCGCGCGTCATTCCGGAACCGAACGACCGAGAGTTCGATCCGATGCCGATCAGTTCGGGGATCGAAGCACTCGACACGCTCGTGGGGGGCGGCTTCGAGCGCGGGACCGTGACGTTCATCAGCGGTCCACCGGGCGTCGGGAAAACGACGACGGGAGCACTGTATCTCACACAGGCCGCACGCGAGGGTCGAAACGCCGTGATCTACCTCTTCGAGGAACGCGAAGAGATCTTCATGCACCGATGTCGATCGATCGGGATGCCGATCGACGAGATGCGGGCGGACGGATCGCTCTCGGTTCAAGTCGTCGATCCGCTGTCGGTCTCCGCAGAGGAGTTCGCTCACAAGGTCCGACACAAAGTCGAACACGACGAGGCCGAACTCGTGATGATCGACGGATTCGGCGGCTACACGACCTCGCTCCAGGGCGGGACGACAGCCCTCAAACGGAAACTCCACTCGTTGACGCGATATCTATCCCACAACGAGGTAACGGTGTTCGTCACGGATTCGATCCACCAGATCACGGGTATTTCCTCGGCGACGAGTACCAACATCAGCCCGATCGCGGACAATCTCATGTTTCTCAGCTACGTCGAGTCGCACGGGTCGCTTCGAAAGGTGATCGGCGTGTTGAAAAAGCGTGCCGGCGGCTTCGAACAGACGCTCCGAGAATTCGAAATAACCCCCGATGGCGTTCGTATCGGCGAACCGATGTCGCAGTTTCACGGCATCGTTCACGGCGTTCCCCACACGGATATGGCGGCGGGTTCCGGCGGGGAGTCGCTCGAATGACGATCCGCCGGCCCCCAGAGAGCGAGGACACCGATTCGTCGGAACGACCAGATACGTCGTCCGACACGGTACAGGTGCTGGTCGCCGATTCTGGGAATCGCCGTGCGATCGAGGGGATGTTGGCCGATCACTTCGAGGTTGACACCAGCGACGCCGTTTCTGACGCCGATCTGCACCTCGTCGAGGACCAGGTCTTTTCTGCGTACCACGACGAGTTGTCGGCGCTCGTCGAACGGCGACGACCGACCTTCTCACCGGTGGTTCTGATCCGGCGTGACACGACGCGGGTGGCGTCACTCGACCCCGGCGTCGAATCAGACGCACAGCCGTTGCAGATAGACGAAGTCGTCGATGTGCCGATCGATCGGTCGCTGTTGCGACGGCGGCTGCACTCGTTGCTCACGTTGCGATCGCAATCGCGGACGCTGATGACACAACGGGACAACCTCGAACTGCTCAACCAGGTCGTCAGACACGACATTCGAAACAACCTCTCCGTAATAAAAGGGCACGCGGAGATCCTCGAAGAGCGAACCGACGAGCAGTGTGAAGAAAGCCTGTCGACTCTCCTGCGGAACGCCGAAAGCGCGATCGCGCTCACGAACACCGCCCGCGTATTGGCCGACGTTCTGTTGCACCCCGAGGGCGAAGCGCAAACGATCTCGCTGTTTCGGACCCTCCGCCAGGAGGTAACCGACGTACGGGAACAGTATCCGCAGGCGAACCTGACCGTCGACGGATCGGTCCCAGAAACGACTGTCGTCGCTGACGACATGCTGTCGGCGGTGTTTCGAAACCTGTTGCAAAACGCGATCAAACACAACGACAAGGACGTCCCCGAGGTATCGATCGCCGTCAGGGAGGGCGACGATGCGGTCGACGTCCGGATTTCGGACAACGGTCCCGGCGTCGACGATGCCGAAAAAGACGACATTTTCGACCGAGAGAACAAGGGACTCGAAAGCGGCGGCTCCGGTATCGGCCTGTATCTGGTGAAAACGCTCGTCGAACGATACGACGGCGCCGTGTGGGTCGAAGATAACGACCCCGAAGGTGCAGTCTTCGCGGTCTCGCTGCCGATCGACGACTGACCGGTGGGCCGCCTGCGGATCGGCCGGCGCACGTCGTCGATTCGATCGCCTGCGGATCGACGGATGGACGAACCGACGACAGAACGGACTTACTCGCCGGTCGGCGTCGGCAACGATCGACTCGATCGCGGCGGCACCAAGAAATTCCCGCGATGCGTTGCGAACACGTACCGGAGGATCCCGTTGTTGACCCGCTGTTGGATCTGCGGCCGATCGGTCAGATCGGTCCCGTTCATCGCCTCTCGAACCGCCTCGAACGTCGACACGTCCCGTTGATACGTCGAAAAGTGCAACGACGCGACCTCGCCGTCGGTCGATTCGACGTGTCGTCTGAGCAGTCGCGGCTGGCCGTGTTCGTCGCGATTGGCCCGGGCGGCCTTTTCTGCGTGCCCGACGAGACCGTACTCGTCGGCGTGTGCGTCGACCCGACCGTAGATCTCCTCGGTGACGCCGCTGTGATCGCCGAGGGTTTCGCCGACTCCCTCGACAGCCCCACGACGGGCCAGTTCCGGACTGAACAGCTTCGCGACCATCGTCTGGTGATCGTTTTCGGTGTACCACTTGTCGAGATCCTGTCGGAGCGAGGCGAGGTGTTTCGTCGTCCCGCCGGCGAAGGGGCCGTCCTCGATCCTCACCGACGATTCGGTCGCCTGCGTCCCCGCGAACCCGGCTTTGAATCCCATGAAGAGCGGCGCGTCCGCTGGTACCGGCTCGTCGTCGGGAATCCCGCCCGTGTCCTGTCGCTCGGCGGGCAACCCCGGACCGATAAACCCGCTGCGGCGATCGACGACCGAAAACACGCTATCGAGCCGCTCTTCTACGGCGATCCCGTTGAGGTCCGATTGCCCGTCCCCGTCGTCGGGATCGCCGAACATCGCAGCCTCGATCGCAAGCAGCGCCGCCCCGCGGTCGGACGCC
>JBNJFV010000243.1:0-3617 GCA_051747145.1 Halobacteriota archaeon | reverse complement strand
CACGCTGATACCGAGGTCGCGACACTCCTCGTCGATCGCTCCCCACAGGGTTTCGAACTCGGCGTCTGTGATCTCCGTCGGAAGCGAGAAGGCGATCGAGAGGTGCGACGGGGCGAGTCCGGAGACGCCGACATCCGAGAGGACGATGTGTAACGCGAACCGGGCGGCCCGATCGAACCCGAGGTCCGGGAGAATCGAAATCGGATCGGTTGCGGCGACGAGGGCGGTCCCGTCGACGTCGAGAACGCCGAAATCGACGCCGTGTTTCGGGCCGATCCGAACGTCCGGCCGGGACGCCCCGAGACGAGTCGCAATCTGCCGTTCGAAGAACCGATCGGACACTTTTCCAAGAGACATCTGGTAGGAGCCCACTCGGCTTTGAGCGAAAAATACCCACCGATGCCGCCGTGAATGGAAGCCGTGGCTACAGCAGGCGGTAAGCCCGGATGAACTCGGTTCAATGGCGTCTAACAATGACGGTTCACCCTGACCGTCCGGTTGGATGACTCGTATGTTTGAACTGACCGGATTCCAGCGCGACCTGTTGTACGTGATCGCAGGGCTGGGTCGCCCATCCGGTCAAATGGTCCGCAGAGAGATCGAAAAGCACGTCGACAACGTGAACCACGGCCGACTGTATCCGAACCTGGACACGCTGGTCGATTACGGCTTCGTCGAAAAGGGGCGACACGATCAGCGTACGAACTACTACGAGATCGCACCCGAAGGTGAAACGCTAATCGAAAAGCGGCGGGAGTGGGAGAACACGTACGTCTCCGAACCGATCGAAGAGACGCACTGACGAACACCCACTCGAGGACCGTTGTCCGAACGGGACCGAAACGGCCGACAGCATCGCTCGAAGAACGGCAGCCCGCGGTGTGGGACGGACGATCGATCCGTTCGGCCGACATCGATACCGACCAGCGATTAGCAGGCGAAGCCGCGATCGCCGTCATCTGTGTCGATCGCGTCCACGACCAGCGTACCGATCGTCTCGAGGAGGTTCGCCGTGTGAGACTCCGAGTCGGTTTCGACAGTGACCCGCACGAGCGGTTCGGTTCTGCTCGCACGGATCAACGCCCAGCCGCGATCAGTCCGGAGTTTGACGCCGTCGGTCGTGTCGACGCGCTCGTATCGTCGGAGCACCTCGTTGCGCACCCGATCGATCACCGCCTCGGCGTCTCGTGTACGGTATCGGTGTCGATCGATGACGTACTCGTCGAACGGACCGATACGTTCCGAAAGTGCTCCAGCACGCATCACGAGCGACGCGAGGCGGCAGGCGGCGTAGTGGGCATCCGAACAGGCACACTCGTCGGCCCAGATAGCCGTGCCGGAGGATTCGCCGCCGAAGGCGACCGACCCGGAGACGGCCGCTGCCACGAACGAATCACCCACGGGTGTTCGGAGGACTGTGCTGTCGTAGGTGGCACCGATCTCGTCGATCCGTGAACTGGCGTTGACCGGCACCGCGAGATCACCGCCGGCTTTCGCAACGCGCTCGCAGAACAGCGCCAGGAGGGCGTCCCCCGGGACGACCCGGCCCGTGTCTTCGACGGCGACGAGACGGTCGGCGTCCGCATCGTGTGCGATCCCAAGGTCCGCGCCCGTCGCACGGACCGTTTGGGATAGCCGCATGCAGTTCGCCTCGGTCGGCTCGCTCTCGCGACCCGGAAACGAGCCGTCGGGATGCCCGTTGATCGAGACCACCTCACAGCCCAGTTCGTCCAGTACGTCCGCGGTGAGACGGCCGGCACCGTTGCCGAGATCGACGACGACCGCCAACTCGAGCCGTGGAAACTGGTTTTGTAACACCGACGCATGTCGGTGCGAGAGCGACCCGACCTGTTCTTCCCGTCCCGTGTGCGCTTCGGGGTCGAGCGGAACGCTTTGGCCGTTTGCCCGTCGGAGCAAGGCGCGATGACTCCCTCGATCGAACGGTTGCCCCCGCGCGTCGAAGAACTTCAGTCCGTTTTCACCTTTCGGATTGTGTGAACCGGTGATTGCGACGGCCGCATCGGCGTCCATCCATGAAGCCCCCCGTGCGATCGTCGGCGTCGATTCGACCTGTGCGTGTTGGACCGTGACGCCCCGCTCCAGCAATCCCGCTGTGAACGCGTGCTCCAGAATGCGACCGCTTTCGCGGGTGTCTCTGCCGACCAGAACCCGCTCGGTGTCCGTTCCCAACGCCCGACCGAGTCGGAGTGCCGTTTCTGCGGTGATCGTCTCACCGATCGGACCGCGGACGCCGCTCGTACCGAACATACCGTGCGCACGCCACCCACGTCGATTAGTATTCGCGACATACTCCGTCTTCGGTGTGACACCGACGCGACTGGTACGGTGTCGGGGTATGGAGACGGATGATGACCCAAGGAGACGGATGATGACCTAAGGAGACGGATGATGACCTAAGGAGACGGATGATGACCGATCGGCTGTCGAATCAGGTAGCCACATCTACTGCCCAACAGAGGGTAGGGACAGAAAACGAAGGATGGGGGGTGTCGGGTAGTGGTGCGATACGCGAGGCTCCGCAGCTCGAACTGGCAACCGGGATTCGAATAGGTATGCTGTCCGTAGTTCCGGTACGCGCATGGTACGCAGCCCTGAAACACCGCCCGGTTCCTAGAGACGTCAACCGCCGCGGTTACTCGACGGTGACGCTCTTTGCGAGGTTTCGCGGCCGATCGATCGATCGGCCGAGGAGCGACGCGCAGTGGTACGCCAGCAACTGCAGTTGCACGTTGGTGAGGACGCCCGACAACTCGGGGGCGATCGACGGGACCGAGAGGTACTCGTCACATACACGTCGGGCTCTGTCGGCGTCGGTGGGGCCGACCCCCATGACCGTCGCCCCCCTGGTCCTGACCTCGTGGACGTTATTCACCGTTTTTTCGTCGTTCTGGCCGCTGAATACGGCGACGACGACGCTTTCGGGCGTGACGAGCGCGAGCGGCCCGTGTTTGAGTTGGCCAGCGGCGTAGCCCTCGGCGTGTTCGTACGTTATCTCTTTGAATTTCAACGCGCCTTCGAGCGCGACCGGATAGGCGACGCCTCGGCCGATGAAAAACCGCGTCGGCCGATCGACGAGACTCTTGGCGACGTATTTAGTTCGAGTCCTGCCGAGGACGGTGTCGACAGCCGAGGCGATGTCACCGACGGAACGCCGCAACTGTTCGGACGTGACACCCTCCGTTCCGGCCACCACTGGGGCGAGGTACTCGACAAGGAGCGCGATCGTCACGACCTGCGAGGAGAACGTCTTCGTGGCGGCAACACCGATTTCCGGACCCGCGTGGATGTACACCGTGTCGTCGACGATCCGCTCGATCGACGATCCCAGAACGTTCGTAATCGCCAGCGTCCGTGCGCCGGTGTCCTGAACGTTTCGTATCGATTCGAGCGTGTCGGCCGTCTCGCCGCTTTGTGTGACCGCGACGACGAGGGTGGTTTCGTCGACGGCGCTCGGATACGAGGAGAACTCGCCGGCGCGATGTGCGAACGCGGGGACGCCGCGGCTGTTGAGGAGATGACATCCGTACAGCGCCGCGTGATAGGAGGTGCCACAGGCGACGAACTCGATCCGATCGACGTCGTCGAACTGCGAAGAC
>JBNJFV010000242.1:0-3617 GCA_051747145.1 Halobacteriota archaeon | reverse complement strand
CGTCCCCTCGAACGTCTCGCCGGTGAGCTGCAGGTAGACGTCTTCGAGCGTCGGTTCGGTCCACGTCAGCGAGTCGTACTCGACGCCCGCGGCGTCGATCGCCTCCACGATCGCGGAGATCTCGATCGGCGAGACGTCGAAGACCACGACGTTGGTCGCAGACTCCTCGACAGAATAGCCGGCGTCTTCGGCGGCGGTGGCCGCGGCGGACACCGCCGGTTCGGCCATTTCGATCACGAGACGGCTCTCGCCCCCGTGACTGGCGAGCAACGTTTGTGGCGATCCTACGGCGACCAAAGACCCCCCACGGAGCAATCCCACCCGATCGGCGAGCCGCTGTACTTCCGTCATCGAGTGGCTCGTGAGAAATATTGTGGTCCCGCTCGCGGCGAGCCCCTCGAGCAATTCCCACAGCGCCCGTCGCCCGGCCGGATCGATTCCCGTCGTCGGTTCGTCGAGAAAGAGTACGTCGGGATCGTTGACGAGCGAGATACCGACGCAGGCGCGTCGTTGTTGCCCGCCGGAGAGGTTTTCGTACCACGTGTCGGCTACCGCCGAGAGTCCCACGTCCGACAGTACCGCGGCGGTCGATCGGCGTTCGTCGTAGAGACCGCCGTAATAGTCGATGAGTTCCCGTGCCGTGAGCCGTTCTCGCGGCTGGAACGACTGCGGGAGCAGGCCGATCCGCGCCGGATCGACGCGATGCGGTGCGGTGTCGAAAATTCTGACCTCGCCCTCTGCGTCCGTCGTTCCCGTCAGCGCACGGATCAGGGTCGTCTTCCCGGCTCCGTTCGGGCCGATCAACCCGAATATCTCACCTTCGCCGACGCTCACAGACACGCCGTCGACAGCGACGGTGTCGCCGTACGATCGGCGCACGTTCTCGGCGACGAGGACCTCGTCCATGCGATCGCTTCGAACGGTTCGGACCTAAGAATTCTGTTTCGACCTCGCACGGTGACGGACTGTCCGTCTATCGGCCGGCGTGCGGTCGCACCCGCCGAACGATCTCGTCGACGTCGAATTCGTCTTCGGTTTTGTCGAATACGTACTCCCCATCTGCACGAACGACGAAGATGCCGTCGTCGCCGGTGACGAGCGAGACCCGATCGAGGCGCTCGCCGAACTGTCGGAGGAGCGCTTCCTGGACGTCTTGTGCCCGGTTCAACATGCCGCACGGTACGCAGTATTCGATCTCGATTTCGGTCATACCGGCCGTTGGTGATCGAAATAGAAAACGCCGACGTTCGACGGTCCACTGTCGAACGGGAGTAAGCGGTCCGGTGTGCTCAACTACTCGCGATCGCAACCTAACGAACCCTTTCGATCGCCCGTCGATCACATCTTTACGAACCCTTTCGATCGCCCGTCGATCGCGAGCCCGATCGACTGCTCGTCGATCGATTTTCCGTCGATCACCGTCGATCGATTTTCCGTCGATCACCGACGATCGAACTTCGAGGTGATCGTCGGTCGCCAGTACAAAAGGCCGACGGTCAGGAGGAATATGACCGTCGACAGTTCGTAAGAGAGTTCGAGCGCCGACGCGGCCAGGATCGACCCCCCACCGAAAACGGTCGAGACGACGACGGCGAGTATCGGCCACGAACAGGATACGCACGTGAACAGCCCGAGGACGGCCGCTTTCGCCGAGCCGGCCGTATCGATCACGGCCGCGTACACCAGATACGCGAGTGCGACGTAGCCGACGACGTACGCGGGCAAGAGCGTGACGTTGACGTAGTAGCCGCTGTACAGCGGTGCCGGCCCCCACCCGGGCGGCAATATTGCGAGCCTGAATCCGGTCGCCGCCTCGCCGACGCCGGTGCTGACGAGTCCTCCGGCGATCGCGAGCAACCCAAAATACCCCGCGGCGATCCCCGCGGCTCGGTTCCGCGTCCGCGAATCCGACGGCGGGATTCGAACCGAGGTGAGTACCCAGACGCCGACGTTGATCCAGATGAGTCCGAACGCGGTGAACTGTAACGACTGTACCTGTCCGTCCGAAAAGAGGACGTACCCGAGTACGGCCAACAGTTGCGTGTTCAAAAACAGCCCCCAGTAGAGGTATCTGTGTTTCGGAACCGTGATCGAGAACGCGGCGGTGTTTGACATGGGTGCTGTGAGCGACGGATAGGTGGTACGTGTGACGTGTTACAGTGCAAGCCCTTCGAAGACGATCGCGAGCAGGACGACCCCGAGATACGCGTTCGAGGCGTGAAACGCTCGAAATGCGGCGGATTCGGTCTGCTCGTAGTGCAGCCGCACGACGGTCCACAGGAACACGCCACCGAAGACGACACCGGCGAGGACGTACACCCATCCGAGCGTGTCGGACGCGGCGAGTACGGCGGCTGCGATCAGCGTCGCCCCCAGATACCAGAGGATGTGCCTGCGGGTCGTCGTCTCCCCGCGGACGACCGGCAGCATCGGGAAGCCGCCACGTTCGTAGTCGTCCTTGTACGCCAACGCGAGGTTGTAAAAGTGTGCGGGCGTCCACAGGAAGATCAACGCTGCCAGCAGGACGCCGCCGAGGCCGATCTCGCCGGTCACGGCCGCCCAGCCGATCAACGCCGGCAGCGCACCGGCCGCACCGCCGATCACCGTGTTTTGTACCGTGTTGGGTTTGAGGATGAGCGTATACACGACGCTGTAAAAGACGATCGCCACCAGTCCGAGCGCGGCGGCCAATCGGTTAATCGTCGCGAAGAGCCCAACCGAGATCACCGTCAACGCGAGTCCGAACGCGATCGCGTGACTGACGGGGACGAGTTCGGTCGCGAGGGGTCGATCGTTGGTCCTGGCCATCTGTCGATCGATGTCGCGTTCGAGCACGTGGTTGAACGTCCCGGACGCGCCGATCGAGAGCGATCCCGCGACGAGCGTCGCCGCGACGGTGTACGTCGTCAATCCCGGGCCACCAGCCAGGACCATCGCCGCCGCCGCCACGAGGCACAACAGCCACATGAGTCGTGGCTTCATGAGCCGGAAGTACGCACTCGCCGTCGCCTTCGCTTTCGGGATCGGCGACTGTGGAACGGTCGGTTTAGCCCGTGACGGCGAGGGGGCGTCGATCGACGGATCGCCGAGCGGTTCGGTCGGAACGTCGTCCGGATCGCCCGTTTCTGATTCGAGCCACCACGCGAGTCCGGCGAGCAACGCGCCGAAGATGACGACGCCGACGACTAAGTGCGTGCCCGAAAGTAGCGTTGACCCGCCACTCGTCGCGACGATCGCACCGAGACCGGCCTGTGCGGGGTACAGCAGGATCGCGATGGTGGTCGCAATCCGCACCCGCCGGCGTGCCTCCGTTCGCCACGCGAGGACTGCCGTCGCGAGGACGCCGAGGCCGACCACGAACGCGACGATTCGGTGGCCGAATGCGATCGCGCCGTCGATCGTCGTTGGGAGGCTCCAGCCGGTCCCACACGCCGGCCACGCCGTACAGCTTTCGGCCGCCCCCGAAACCGAGGTGGCCGCCCCCACGACGAGCAGCAGATACACGCCCATCGCAGTGGCAGCGAGGACGCCGGGGAATCGATCGGGAGTTCGAGTCACTGCGAAATCGTTACGTGTGGGGATATTTAGCCGTGGCGGTGGGATCGTGCCGACGAAAT
>JBNJFV010000241.1:0-3637 GCA_051747145.1 Halobacteriota archaeon | reverse complement strand
TCGATGACTTCGGAGTACGTTTCGTTCAGATTCATCGTGAACGGTGCGTCGATCGTCTCGCCAGGTGCTACAGAGCGGTCAGCAGCCGAAGCGATCGGCGTGCCTGCAGGTCGATCCGACCGTCGAACTTATCTGCCACGTCAGCATCATGTGGTATCGTATGACACACCACGAGCACGCTGACGAATCGGCGGCCTACACGATCGACTATCGGCTCTCGGCGGCCGACGAGAACGTCCACAACGTCTGGGACAACTCGATCGAGCCGGCGTTGACGATCGAACCGGGAGACGTCGTCAGGTTCGACTGTCGGGACGCGCTGGACGGCCAGATCGACCTCGATTCGACCGCCGACGATCTCGCCACCGCCAGCTTCGACCCCGTCCATCCGCTCACCGGTCCGGTCTACGTCGAGGGAGCCGAACCCGGAGACGTCCTCGCGGTCGAACTGCTCGATCTGCAGCACAAAGGCTGGGGGTTCACCGGATACATGCCGGGTGACATGGGCCTTGGGCTCCTACCGGAGGATTTCGAGGCGGCTGGGTTGTACGTCTGGGATCTCGACGGCGACGTCGGCCGGTTCGTAAACGGGATCGAAGTACCGCTGGATCCGTTTCCCGGTATCATGGGCGTCGCTCCCAGGGAATCCGGCGAGCACGACACCCTTCCGCCGCGCGACGTGGGCGGGAACATGGACGTCAAACACATGACGAAGGGATCGACAGTCTATCTGCCGATCGAAACCGAGGGGGCGCGCTTTTCGACGGCCGACTGCCACGCCGCGCAGGGTGACGGGGAGGTCTGCGTGACGGGGATCGAAGCGCCGATGTTCGTCACCGCCCGTTTTGACGTTCGCTCGGACATGGACATCTCCCAACCGCAACTGGAGACGGGCGGGCCGTTCACCCCCACCGGCCACGACGAGCCGATGTACGGGACGACGGGTATCGCCGACGACCTCATGGTCGCGACGAAGAAGGCGATCCGACACATGATCGACCATCTCGAGGCGGAACGCGGCCTCACGCGCGGGGAGGCGTACATCCTCTGTTCGGCCGCCGTCGATCTGAAGATCAGCGAGGTGGTCGACGTCCCGAACTGGACCGTCACCGCCTACCTCCCAGAGAGTATCTTTCCCGAGTCTGCCGGATGAGTGACCTCTCGGTTTCGTGTAATCGGCCACACGATCGCACTCACAGAGCCGATCACTCGATCGCAGCCGGATCGACCAGATAGCCGACGTACGCGACCGACGCGAGGAGCGACACGACCGCCACCGGCATGAGCCAGGCGAACAGCCCGAGCAACCCTGCAGTCGCCTGCACCCCGACGACGAGCACTATCGCAGGGCCACAACAGACGGTTCCTGACAAAAGCGCGGGGACACCCGCAGCGATCCCAACAGACGCCCTGCTCGGGGATTCGATTCCGCAGGCAGCCGGTGCTCGCCACGCGGCGTACGCGAGCGTCGCGTTCGCGGCCACGAGAAGCGCGATCGCACACCCTAGTGCGATATTCACCGGAGAGACGAGCAACTCGATCGCGTACAGCTCGACAAGGGCGATCGGTTCGTACTGATACGGTCCCGTCGCCTCGAACAGTCGTGTCATCGGTTCGTCGACGGTGTCGATCCCGACCGCGCCGAAGGTGATCGCCCAGCCGAGGTGGCCGATCGCGTACAGGTATACGATTAGATACACGGCGGTCACGCCAGCGAACCCCAGTTTGCTGGTCGGTTCCCGAAGTGTCGCACGTACCGCACCGGTCGCGTTCGCGAACGGCCGCACGATGCGATCGATCCAGTTGTCCCGGGCTGATTCAGTTGACATACGTCACGTCCGGATAGAACCCGTACCACGCAAAGTGCATGCCGTCGAACGCGAGGACGCGATCGAACGGCAGTTCCTCGGGACCGAAGGACGCTCCGTCGACCCGATACTCGGTGTCGCCGATTGGTTCGACGGTGGCCCCCGTGGTCCGATACACGTAGCCGGTCTCGAGCCGATCGTCGGCGACGGCGGTGAACTCGCGGTGACCGATCGAACCGGACAGGACTCGTCGATCGAGTAGCGTTTGCTTGTCGAAGGCGATCGTACCCACCGTGGACCGGTGCCCGATGACCACGCGCTTTTTGTGCACCGCGTCGGTTTCCGCAAGCGGCCGGAACATCGTGTTGTCGCTCGAATAATACCCGGATTCGGGCGCGTACGATCCGTACGGATCGTTGCCATATCGGCGCTGATACCCGGTGTCGTCGGTGAGTAGCTCCGTCTCCGGATGTGCCTCCCGCCACCGCCCCCACGTCGTCCACGTGACGGGAAACTCCCGAAGGCTTTTGCCTTCGAGCGGTCCCGAAATGGCCGTCGAAAGGATCTGTGGCCATCGGCTCTCCGAGCCCCGATCGTACATGATGAGGTTGCTGTTGACGAGGTCGCCGGAGACGCCGAACGTGGTCGATCCGCGTTCGAACCCCTGGGCAGTCCCGGTGAGCGGACAGTACGTCACTGCAACCGGATCGCCGTCGAGTACGTCGTTGACGATCTCGTGAAACACGAGGACGTGTTGGGGATACGCGCGGACGTCGTCGCCACGGACGACGCCAAAGACCGGCGCGTCCGGGGTGAGGCTGCTCTCGGAACCGGGAACGAAGTTGGGGTCGTCGATCGACGGAATTCCGTCCTGACCGGGACCGCCGCTCACCGATCTCGTCTCAAGTTCGCTCAGTTCATACGGGACGTAGAGCCGATCGGCTGCGACGGGTGGTCCCGACGAGTCGGATTCGGTGGCGGTGTCGGCCGATTGCGTCGGTGTCCCGAGACATCCTGCGAGCACGCTCGTCCCGACGAGCGCGATCGCCCGACGTCGCGAGAGGCAGGTTTTCATGGTATGCTGTACCATGGGAGTCCAGATAAACCGACTCCGGTGATGTATGTGCCCCGCACAGGGGAATGGCTCGGACGAACGGGCGACTGGGTCCGCGTATCGACCTGCCGTTCCGTCGGTCGATCGCCCCCAGACGTCATCTGGTGGATACACGTCCGTTCTGCGTCGAGAACGGTTGGTCGATCGGACTCGCCGCCGGGACGTGTTACCGATCGGCCCCCGACAACGACCACGAGTGGGGACGAGGCGGTCGACCGGCTCGAAGGGCTACGACTGAAGGTGTTTTTGGCGGCCGTCACCCTCCCGGTCTTCCTTCTTGGAATCGCCGTGATCTGCTGTCTGAGATGTGGATGTGTCTGGGCTCCGGACGTATCTGAGACCGATATGTACTTTTAATCTCGAAAAATCACATTTCGAGAACGTGTCACAGTGGCTCTCTCCGAAGTGATCACTCGGGACGGTACGTCTTCCCGTCTCTGCTGTCTGCACGCTTCCGGCGGATCGCCGCGGCAGCCCCGCTGGCGTCGTAGCCGAAGAAGACGTCCTTCGCGTACGTTTCTGCGACCTCGGTAGCGTGGACGAGGTTGTCGACCTCGACGTCGACCGCGTAGAGTTCGATCGAGAAGGGCGTCTCGGGGTCCGCACCGTCGAGGGCGTAATCGCCACCCAGCGAAGATCGAAACCCGCGGGCGATCGTTTCGAGCCAGTACGTCGTCCCGTAGTCCAGATCGTACAGCGGGACGACGAACTCGTC
>JBNJFV010000240.1:0-3653 GCA_051747145.1 Halobacteriota archaeon | reverse complement strand
CCATTATTGATAATTTGGTCTATATGTTTAACTACGTTCATCTATCGCTCATCATGTATGATGATGACCACAAACATCATGTACAGCGCGGGTGAGACACGGTGACCGCAATTTTCGGCGTGTTCGGCCCGCAGGCGTTCGTCGTATTGATCGTCGCAGTAATCGGACTCATTCCGGTAGCGCTCTACCGAAATCGGACGCCG
The DNA here is from genome assembly GCA_051747145.1 of Halobacteriota archaeon. GTDB lineage: Archaea > Halobacteriota > Halobacteria > Halobacteriales > Haloferacaceae > JBNJFV01. Next base: position 3,450 of record JBNJFV010000240.1, on the reverse strand, counting down.
AGACTGTTTCTGGCTCCGTTCGTCTTTCTGTTCGTCGCGGCGTTCGCAACGAATTTCGAGAACGCGTTCCTGCCGGACGTGTTGAATTTCACAGAGCATCTGGTGGGGAATATGGGCGCCGGGATCGCGTTTGCGGTCGCAGCCTACGTGTACAGACGCAACTCCATCACCGCAAATGACGAGAGCCACCCCGCTATGGAGGCGTGAGCAATGGTTGCAGATCAAATCATTCCGGTGTTAGATGCGATCGGGACGCTCGGATTTTTGACCGCAGCGGCAGTCGGGATATTGAACTACCGGGACACGGATCTCGAACGAACGTTCTGGGCGACGTTCGTCGTGGTCTCTGTGTCGGGATTCCTCTGGACGGGGCTCGTGACGGTCGAATGGCTCGGAATTCAAGGCGAGATGATGGACACGCTGAGTAAGACGCTACAAGCGATCGTGATCGGTGTCTTCAGCATCGGATCGATCGGGACGATGGCCGTCGTTCAGGACCTCAAAGCATCGCGGATCGACACCGAGCGACAACGCCAGCAGGCCGAGCAAGCGCGCGACGAGGCCGAACAGGCACGGGCGGACGCAGAAGCGTCCAAACAGGAGGCCGAATCGCTCACCGATCACCTCCAACAGCAAGCAGCCTCGTTCAGCGAGACGATGTCCCGGGCCACAGATGGGGACCTCACCCAGCGGATGACCGCTGATAGTCGCAGCTCCGCGATGAACGACATCGCCGAGTCGTTCAACGACATGATGGCGGAACTGGAACGGACGTTCGCACAGATCCGTGCGTTTGCCGACGACGTTGCCACCTCGAGCCAGGAGGTCAACAGTGGAACAGACGAAACGCAACGTGCTAGCCAACAGGTGAGCGAATCCATCCAGGAGATAACGATCGACGCCGACACCCAGTCCGAAGACCTCCGGGAAGTCGCCTCCGAGATGCAAAGCCTATCGGGGACCGTCGAGGAACTTGCCTCGTCTGCGGACGAAATCGCGAGTACCTCCGAGCGCACGGCTGCGATGGGCCAACGCGGCCAGCAGGCCGCCTCCGACGTGATGGAGGAGATGGCCGAGATCGAGGATCAATCCTCGACGACGGCCGACAACATCGAGGTGCTCGCCGCCGAAATTGACGCGATAAACGACATCGTCGATCTGATTACAGATATCGCCGAGCAGACGAACATGTTGGCGTTGAACGCCTCGATAGAGGCTGCCAGGGCCGGAGAGGCCGGCGAAGGGTTCGCCGTTGTCGCCAAAGAGATCAAGCAACTCGCCGGTGAGGTAAGTGAGGCGACCGACGACATAGAGAAGCGAACCGAACGAATCCAATCCACGTCGAAAAACTCGGTCACTGACATCCACGAGATGGGCACTAGCATCTCGTCGGGGATTCAAACGATCGAAGACGCCTTCGAGGCGCTCGATACGATCACGGACAACGTCGGAGATTCGAACCAGAGCATCCAGGAGATCAACACCGCGACGGATGATCAGGCAACCTCTACCGAGGAAGTCACGGCCATGATCGAACAGGTTGCCGAGTCTGCAGAACAGGTGAGTGCCGAATCGGACAACGTTTCGGCGGCCGCCGAAGAGCAGACGGCGTCGCTCACGCAGATCACCCAGAGCGCACAGACGCTTTCGGAGCGAGCCGACTCGCTACAGGAGCGTCTCGACACGTTCACAGTCGACAGCGACCAGGCAGCCGATCACCGTCAGCAAGGCGTCGACACCACCCCCTCGAAGGCAGTGGCCGACGGCGGACAGTTCGATCGTACGTAGAACGGTACGTTCGGCTCACCTGGTCCGAATCACCGCCAGTCGATCGTTCGTCGACCTGCTCGGTTTCGCGACACTCCCGCCCCGCGATCGGCGCAGTCGCGAGGGGGTGATCGGACGCGTGCAAAAATACAAACGTTTATCCGTGACAGTTGTCGATTGAGGAGGTGACAGGACGTGACGCACCCAACCAACCACCTGTGTCGCACTTGCGCCCTGGTCAGTGCGCGCGGTGAGGATAGCTCCGCTGCCGTGATCCGTCCCGTTCCCGCCCCACGTCGGACCGCACTCCGCGAGAGACTTCGTTGTCGCCGGGGATCGGAGGGCTCCGAAGGTGCCGTCTGACGGTACCGGCGGCGAGTGCAGCCTGTGTGGGCGGGTGCTACACCCCTCGACCGTCGAAACCGATGCCGGCGATCGGTTCTGTTCGACAGGGTGCCGGGACGTCTACGAAACGCTCGGTTCGGCTGCCGACAGTTCGGGCGATCGCTCGAACAGGGAACGCCCCGACGACGACGTGTCGGACCGTACGGCATCGTCCGATCGAGAGGGTGGTGACGAGTTCGTTCACACGTTCTTTCGAATCGACGGGATGTATTCGGCGACGTGCGAAGCCTTTCTGGAATCCGTGGCAAACGGCTGTGACGGCGTGCGTGACGCCGAGGCGAGCTACGTGACCGAACTGATACGGGTCGAACACGACCCCGATCGCGTTGGACCGATCGCCCTCCGTGATGCGTTGAGTACGCTTGGGTACACGGCGTATCGCACAGACCACGCGGCTGGGGCCGAACAGGGACCGGCACCGACGGCGCTTCAGTCGGGCGGACCGTCGGGGCTACGAAAGCGACGGGACGACCAATTTCTGGCGCTTCGGTACGCGGCGGGCGTCCTCTTCGGTGCCTTTCTGATGGTGCCGTACGTGACGATCCTGTATCCGGCGTATCTGTACTCGATCGTCGGCTGGGACGTCCTTCGACTCTACGAATACGCCGTTCAGATCGGCGAGCAGGGCGGGGTGGGGTTTCTGCGTCTGTACTTCGTGTTGACCGGGGTCGTACTCGTTTTTACCGGCCTTCCGGTGCTGCGCGGCGCGTACATCGGCCTGAAAATGCGACGGCCGAACACGGACCTGCTCGTGGCGATGACGGCGGTGAGCGCCTACATCTACAGCACGATCGCGGTTCTCATCGGCAGATACGACGTCTTTTTCGATTTGACGCTGTTGGTCGCTGCGGCCGTGACCGCCGCAGTCTTCTACGAGTCGTCGAGCAAACAGCGTGCGCTGAATCGACTCACGGAGCTCACCGTCTCGAACGTCGATACCGCACGCCAGTACGCCGCCGATGGGACGCCGATCGACGTCCCGGTGGCTGAACTGACCGCAGGTGATCGCGTGTTCGTCCGACAGGGCGAGCGAATTCCCGTCGACGGTGTGCTCGTCGAAAGCCGATGTACCGTCGACGAAGCGGTCGTAACTGGCGAGTCGATGCCGATCGAAAAGCGAGCGGGCGAGACGGTGCTCGGCGGATCGATCGTCACCGACGGCGCGGCCGTCGTCGAGGCCGGGACGGACGCTACGAGCAGTATCGACCGAATTACGGCCGCCGTCCGGACGGTACAAAGCGCCGATCACGGCGTTCAGCGCCACGCCGATCGTGTTGC
>JBNJFV010000239.1:0-3676 GCA_051747145.1 Halobacteriota archaeon | reverse complement strand
GACCGCTGTCGGACACTCATTCGATCGACTGTCGGTCCCTTCGGTCGACTGTCGGTCCCTTCGGTCGACTGTGGGTCCCTTCGGTCGACTGTCGGTCCCTTTGATCGACTGTCTGTCCCTTCGATCGACTGTCTGTCCCTTCGATCGACTGTCTGTCCCTTCGATCGACTGTCTGTCCCCCTAGGCGATCGGTTTAAACGGTTGTCGTAATCCACCCGCGTGATTAACTACACAGACGGTCGCGGTTTGGACCATGATCACCGCGTCCGCGTGGACCAACCGACTTGGCTGCACCCAACTGGGGTCGAACCGCTTCGCCGACCGATCGTTTTTCAATACCGAGAGCGAACCGATCCGCAAATGAATCACCACACAACCGACGCAGTCGAATTCGGGGACATCGAGGCGGCGATGGACCGCCTCGACGACGACTCGGTGGTCAAACGGACGCCGATCGAGCGAAGTACCTCCCTGGATTCGGTTACGGGCGGAACGGTCTACCTGAAAATGGAGCACCTGCAGTGGACGGGCTCGTTCAAACCCCGTGGCGCGTACAATGCCATCAAACAGCTCGTCGAGGACGGTACCGAGGCAGTTGTCGCCGCGAGTGCCGGCAATCACGCCCAGGGGGTCGCACTCGCGGCGACGAAGCTCGGCGTCGAATCGACGATCGTCATGCCGAAGACCGCCCCGCAGACGAAAGTCGACGCGACGCGAGGGTACGGGGCCGAGGTGAAACTCGTCGGCCGCGACTTCCGGGAGGCGATGGCGTTCGCGCAGGATCTCGTCTCCGAGACCGATGCGGCATTCGTCCACGCGTATGACGATCCCGACATCGTTGCCGGCCAGGGAACGCTGGGCGTGGAAATGTACGAGGATCTACCCGACGTCGATACGGTCGTAGTTCCGATCGGCGGCGGGGGGCTCATCTCCGGCGTTGCGACGGCGTTTGCCGAACTGGCCCCGGAGACGCGCATCGTCGGCGTGCAGGCGGAAGACGCCGCAACTGTTCCGGACAGTCTGGACAAAGGGATCCCGGTCTCGTTGGATTCTGTCGACACGATCGCCGACGGGATCGCCACTGGCGGCATTTCCGATCTCACGCTGTCGCTCATACAGGCACACGTCGACGAGGTCGTGACAGTCACGGACGGCGAGATCGCCCGCGCCGTGTTGTTGTTGATGGAGCGGGCAAAACAGATCGTCGAAGGCGCGGGGGCGGCGTCTGTCGCGGCGATTCTCAGCGACGATCTCGACGTCGAGGGCGAAACCGTCATGCCGCTTCTGTGTGGCGGCAACGTCGACATGACGATGCTGCAGACGGTGCTCGTCCACGCGTTGACCGATCGCGAGCAGTTGCTCAGGCTCCGCGTCCGTATCGACGATCAACCGGGGATCATGCAGGAAGTATCCGGCGTTATCGCAGCCCACAACGCGAACATTCAGACGGTTCGACACGATCGATCGGCCCCCGAGTTGGACGTCGGCGAGGCCTACCTCGTCTTCCAGATCGAAACGAGCGGATCCAGCCACGCGCGATCGATCATCCGGTCCATCCGATCGAACGGGTACGAGGTCAGACACATCAACGCGTGAGCGTTCGTCTAGTCGTTTTTCTCCCAGTCGTGAGGTTCGAGGAACGACCTGATAGCGTCGAGTACCGACGCGTGTCCACGTTCGTGTGCTCGAAACCACTTGAGGAACCCCAGCATGGCCACGACCGCCACGATCGCGAACGGACCACCGACCAGCACAGCGATCGCCTGCAGCACCTCGGTACTTCCCGTGAGAATAACCATGATAGCAACGCCTCCCTGGACGACTCCCCAGAAGACGATCGTTCCCGTCGTGGGTGCACGTCCACGCTTCGTCGCCAACACTGCGACGACGAGCGTGGACGTATCTGCAGACGTCGTCATGAAAACGATGATCAAAGCCAAAAACAGAAACATCAACAGCTGGCTGATCGGCAACGCCTCGAACATGGGAAAGCCCGCAACCGCCTCCGAACCGCCGTACGCGTCGATCGCCCCGAGGACATCCACGGTTCCTGTATGTTGTAGATGCAACGATGTCGATCCCAGCAGGAGAAACCAGACAATCGTCGCGAGAGACGTCGCAACGAAACCCGTAAAGACCACGGTTCGAATACGTCGTCCTCGAGAGAGTGCCGCGAGGAATACCCCGGCGAACGGTGCCCACGAGAACCACCACGCCCAGTTCCAGATCGTCCAATCGGCCACCCAGCGTTCACCGAAATACACGCTCATCGGGAGGAAATCGACGGCGTACTGGCCGATCGCCGCGGCCCCGCGATCGAAGACGAAACGCTGGGGACTGACGGCGAACAGCAACACCGCAAACAGCACGAACAGCGAGACGTTCACTGCGGCGATTCGACGAATGCCCCGGTGGACGCCGCTTTGTGCGGAGACGACGAATACGAGCGTCAAGCCCGAAACGAAGAGCACGGAGCCGAGTGTGTCGAATGAAACGGCCCACTGAAATTGGATCCCGGTGAGAAACTGCTGGCTCACGAGTGCGACGGACGTCGCGATACCGCCGATCGTCGCAAAGATTGCAAGCAGATCGACGAAGCGACACCACCGAGAGTCCATCCTCGATACGCCAATGAACGGAACGAGGATCGCCGAAACTCGAAGCGGTGCACCGCGTTGATAGACGAAGTACGCGATCGGGACGCCGATGGCGATATACGCACTCCAGGCCGAAAACCCCCAGTGAAACAGCGCGTACGCGAGTGCGGCGGTGATGGCCGCCTCGCTTTGCGGTGCGACGTCGTAAAACGGGGGCGGACGCTGATAGTGAAACAACGCCTCTGCGGGACCCCAGAACACGATACCTGCGGCTATTCCCGCGGTGAAAACCATGGTAAAGTAGACGGGGTAGGTATACGTCGGTTCGACGTCGGCCCCGCCGAGTGTAACGTCACCCCAGGGACCGACAAGCAGGTACAGACAAAAGAGGACGGACAGCAACACCACGGCAACGAATATCCATCCGAATGTCGTCGTAACTACGCGCTGTAGGTTCGTCACGGCAGACACCGTCAAGTCTGGAAACAGCGCTTGTGTGGTGAAAAACGCGATTAACGCGGCGACTGGAACGCTGAACGTGATCCGATCCTGTCGCGAGAGTACTCCGCCGAGCGTTTTGACCACATCTAATCGGCGGACGTTCAGTATCGATCGCGACCCGGTGTCCGACCCGTCGCTCTCGTTGTCGCCCGGTAACACGGCGAGATACGTCAACCCGGACACGAAAAACAGGAGCGATACGACAAGCCAGCCCTGTCCACTGACGACCGAGCCGACGATTCCGGGAAAGAAGAACCCGACGACGACGACGATTCCCGTGATCGCCCAGATCGGCACCAGCAGCTTTTGGAGGATCCGCTCTACGGTGCCGCTTCTCTGCAGACCCATACGCCACCATTCACTCGCGGTATTAAATCAGTACCGCCGCATCGATCGACCGGGTCGTACGGTGACCGAATTCGCGTCGATCGGTCACGCGGTGAACGCGTCGATTAGTCACGCGGTGAACGCGTCGATTAGTCACGCGGTGAACGCGTCGATTAGTCACGCGGTGAACGCGTCGATCGGTCACGTGGAGAGAACGAGTGATAGCTCTTCGATCGCCGTCTGGAGGTCCG
>JBNJFV010000238.1:0-3696 GCA_051747145.1 Halobacteriota archaeon | reverse complement strand
TCGACGATCGCCGGTACGGTGAGTCTTTCGAGGCGATCGTGGCGTGGGGCCGATCGAACGCGCCTCACCGACGGGAGGAGTCACAGCCGCAGGTCGAAGAGTCGATTCGCCGTCAGCGCCACGAGACTGATCGTGAGGATGCCACCGATCGCCCCGAAGGCGATTGCCCAGCCGAACAGTTCCGACAGCAATCCGACGACCACGCTCCCGCTTGCGCCCAGCACCATGTAGACCGTTCTGACGAGGCCGAATCCGGCGTTCTGTTCTGCCGCCGAGAGTTTGTCGATGAACCGCGACTGCAGCGGCGCGCCCCAGCTCATCGCAACCCCCACGAAGAGGATCGACGCACCGATCGCGAGGAGCCCGTCGGCGAGGACGATCGCCGTGTAACCGGCGATCCCCGACACCATGGTGACTCCAGCAGCGGCGTCCCTCGAGAGTCGATCGGAAAGCCACCCCATCACCGGCTGTGTAGCGCCGTGAATCACGAAGTACGCCGAAAAGAACGCCCCCGCCGCGGCCGTCGACAGTCCGTGGTGAACCTCCAGAAACGTCGGGAGCCACGATGCGGTCGCCTGCCAGGAGAACGCACCGAGCATCGAAAGAACCGTCGTGAAGGTGATCTCCGGACGCGTCAACAGCTCGACGACCGGCCCGACGCGGAATCTGTCGCGCATGTTCTGCTCGGGGCGTCTCGGTTCTGTCGGTCGGATTCGCCACGCGAACAGGACGAACACCGGGACTGCGACGACGGTACCGAGCAACAACGCCGCTCGCCATCCGTATCTGGCGGCGACGATCGCGGCGAGAATCGGCGCGAGCAACCCCGCAATCGGGGCACCGGCGATGTGAAAGCCGATCGCTCGACCGATGTCGTCGTAGTGCCGGGCGAGGAACGTCGTCGCGACGCTGTAGTGCAACCCCGCGCCCGAACCCAGCACGATCGTAAAGACGAAAAACACGCCGAAGGAGGGCGAGACCGCAAGCAGGAGGCTCGACAGGGCAGTCAGGCCGACGGCGGTCAGGATGATCCGCCGTTCGCCGAAGCGATCGCCGAGGATGCCGCTTGGAAACTGCGAGACGGCGTAGGCCACCCACATCGCCGACAGGGCGAGGCCGACGAGGCTGTTCGTCACCTCGAACTCGGCGCTGATACGCGGGATCACCGGGCTAATGACGAGGCGGGCGACCATCGTCGCGGCAAACGCGAGCGTACAGAGGACCAATACCGAGTGGCGGTACCGCCAGTTCACGGGTTGTTGTTACGGTGACGGTACCAAGTCGGTTGCGTTCCCGGTCGTCGGCTGCCGGTTGTGCGGTTCGGTCACTCGACGACGAGGTCGATCGGATAGTCGGTGACGTTCTCGTATCCGTCTTCGGTGACGAATACGATGTCCTCGATCCTGACGCCCCCGACGTCGGGGTCGTACACCCCCGGTTCGACGGTGATGACCTGCCCGGCCGAAAGCGTCCCGCCGCGGGGGTTCAATCCCGGTCGTTCGTGAACGTCCAGCCCCACTCCGTGGCCGGTGCTGTGAATGAACCCGACCTCCGTCGTCGGATCGGTCCTGAGCGTCGGAAGTCCGGCGTCCTCGTAGACGTCACACGCGGCGGCGTGTACGTCCGCACCAGTTGCGCCCGCCCGGACGGCCCCGAGTGCGGCTTCCAGCGCCGTTTCCGTCAGGTCGAACCACTCGCGTACGGTCTCGGAGGGGTCTCCCTTGCAGAACGTCCGCGTCATGTCAGAGTGGTACTTCGTCTCCTTGTCGCGCGGGAAGATGTCGACGATGATCGGTTCGCCGGCCGTCAGCGGCCCGCTGCCCCGCTCGTGGGGATCGGCCGCCTGCGAGCCGCAGGCGACGATCGTCTCGTCGAGCCCACAGCCGTGTCTGAGTAGTTCGACCTCGATCGCCTGCTTGAGGCGCTCGCTCGTGAGCGGTTCGCCGTCGTACTGGAGGACCCCCTCGTGGACGGTCGCCGCCGAGATGAGCGACTGGGCCGTCGCCATCGCGCTCTCGTTTGCTCGCTGGGCGGTACGGACGAACTGGCGTTCCGCGTCGGTTTTGACCGATCGAATGGCGAGGAGGACGTCGTCCGTATCGACGCGGACCTCGACGCCCCGTTCGCGGAGTCCGTCGGCGGCACCGATCGGGAACCGCTCCGGGACGGCAACCGAATCGACCCCGTAGGCGGCGAGAAAATCCTCCCTGGTCCGTGCGATCGCCTCGCGTTCGTCGTACGACTCGCGGTACGTCGCAAGGTCGAAGTCGGCCGGTCGATCGACGGTGTCCGCGTGGCTTTCGGTTTTCGCCCGCCCGAACTCCAGCCCAGAGACCAAAAGGTGCAGGCCGTCCGGCGTGTACAGCGTCACGAACGGATCGGGCGCGTCGAACCCGGAGAGATATCGCTGGTTGGAGTCCGAAGACGCGGCGTCTATCAGGTAGCCGTCGACGCCGATCGATTCGAGGAACTCGTCGAGAAGCGACAGGTCAGGGTGCATGCCCTCGTGTGGACTCCCGCCGAGTAAAACGGTTTCCACCGACGCGTCGCGGGGTGTTTCAGGTAGCATGCCGCGATCGACTGGGGACTTGTGGGATCGATCGCCAGTCGATCGATCGACTGGCGACCGCGGGACAGTGATCGACTGGCGACCGCGGGACAGTGATTGACTGGCGACCGCGGGACAGTGATCGACTGGCGACCGCGGGACAGTGATCGACTGGCGACCGCGGGACAGTGATCGATCGGACGGCACTTCTCGATGCCGCCTCCGATATCCTGATACGGCTTCGGACGGACGCAGGGACATGGACGTACACATCTCCCCGTCTGCCGTGCGCGGAACCGCTCGCGCGCCGCCCTCGAAGAGCTACACGCACAGGGCGATCCTCGCGGCGGGCTACAGCGACGGCGCGCTCGTTTACGACTTCCTCGACAGCGCCGACACGAACGCCACGATGCGATCGGTCGAGGCGTTCGGCGGCGAGATCGTCAGATCGGACGACGACATCCTCGACGTGACAGGATTCGGCGGCGAACCGGGCGTCCCGGCTGACGTGATCGACTGTGCGAACAGCGGCACGACGACGCGGCTCGTCACCGCCGCGGCGGGACTTGCCGACGGTATCACCGTCCTCACGGGCGACGGCTCGCTCCGATCGAGACCCCACGGGCCGCTGTTGTCGGCCCTGTCGGAACTGGGGGTTCGCGCCGAGAGCACCCGCGGAAACGGACAGGCACCGCTCGTGATCAAGGGGCCACTCGACGGCGGGACCGTCTCGATTCCCGGAGACGTCTCCTCGCAGTACATCTCCGCGTTGCTCATGGCCGGGGCAGTCACCGAACGGGGGATCGAGATCGATCTCACGACGGAGCTCAAATCCGCCCCGTACGTAGACATCACCCTCGAGGTGCTGTCGGCGTTTGGCGTCGCCGCCGAACCGATCGGCGCGGCGGGCGATCGCGGCGTTCGATCCGCCGGGGCCGGCGGCTTTCGCGTCGCCGGCGGACAGCGATACGATCCAGAGGACGGCGCGTACCACGTCCCCGGTGACTTCTCGTCGATGTCGTACCTGCTCGCGGCCGGGGCGATCGCGGCGCAGCCGGGCGCAGCGGTACGCGTCCGGGGAGCGTATCCGAGCGCGCAGGGCGACAGCGCGATCGTCGACGTCCTCCGGGCAATGGGTGCGTCGATCG
>JBNJFV010000237.1:0-3701 GCA_051747145.1 Halobacteriota archaeon | reverse complement strand
CCGACGAGTGGTCCGACGACGCTGCCAGGTCGCCAGACCAGCTCGCGGATCCCGAACGAGGATGCGACCCCGCCTTCCGACGTCCCTTCGTCTGCGAACAGGGCCATGCTCGCCGGTTCGCGGAACGAATCCGCCACGCCGAGCAGCCCCGACAGCAGTACCAACGGGACAAACGCAGCGGGGACCGTTCCCACGAGCGGGAGCGTCGACGGGCCGCCGATCGTCGCGCCGATCGCCGGCGAAAGCGGCACCGCCAGGGCGACGAGGCCGTAGGCGGCGCCGCCGGCGAAGACGAACCGGGCGCGACCGTACGTGTCCGACAGCCGCCCGGTGAAAAGCTGGCCGATCATGTTCGTACTCTTCTCGGCGGTGACCGTGATCGCGACTGCGAACGCCGCCACCCCGAGCCCGCCTGCAACGGCGGTTGTCCCCGCGTAGATCGGAATCCACGTCCGAACCATCGTCACCGCGAAGGCGTACTGTGCGCGAAAGCTCGTGATCGTCAGGATGCGGCGATTGAGCGCCAACTCCGAGAACGGGAACCCCCCGACGCGCGTGCGATCGGCTGGCAGCAAGACGCTGATGCCGGCGATCGCGACGAGCGTGAGGCCGATGATGATCGCAAAGATGGGGGTGAACCCGTACAGATCGTACAGCCCGCCCGCCGAGAGGCTCCCGAGGATCGACGCGCCGAAGCTCGCGGCGTTCGCCTTTCCGATGTGATCCGCCCGGGTCCCTCTCGCGGCGAGCTGTCCGACGAGCGAAAGCGACATCAGTCCGGCGCCGGTGACGGCGATCCCCTGCAGCGCGCGCGTCAAGATGAACGTGCCACTGGAATCGACGAACGGAAACAGGGCGTACGCGATCGTCCCGACGAGGAGGCTTCCGAGGAGGACGGTTCGCTTGTCGAACCGATCGCCGGCCCACGCCAGCGGCACGACGGCCGCCGTCTGAGCGAGGGTGAATCCCGTCGTATACATGCCGATGATAACGCCTACACCGATCGTCACGCCGAGAACGGTCGTCGAGGAGGGATCGAGGACGTTGATGTAGGTCGGCAGCAAGGTGATGAGGGTTATGAACCCGAACCCCTCTGCGAATCGCGTGAGGTACAACGTCAGAAACTGTACGCGATCTGTGTTCACGGTCGACCTGGGTGGAATCGACGAAAAGGTATTTCGATTCGATACCGATCCGTGGTGTCGATCGAGACGGGTCGGTGCAGATCGCTCGGACGATCAGGTGTGCGAGCGCGATCGCTCGGACGATCCGACCGGTCGGTGCAGATCGCTCGGACGATCAGGTGTGCGAGCGCGATCGCTCAGACGGTTCGACGGGAGAGGACGATCGTCGCCGCGAGCAACGAGACGACAGCCCAGCCGAGCAAACTGAGTGCGCTGAGCCACACCGATCCGTAGGTTCCGCTGGTCGGGGCTGCAACGGTGATCACGGTTTCGAAGACGAGTCCGCGGTAGGCGCTGTTCGGAGCGATCGCCAGCGCAGACAGTAGATTCTCGTCACCGATCCACCCGTCTGTGAGGCCGAGGAGGATCACGAGATCGCCGCCGACGGTGAACAGCAACACGGTACCGATCGCCAGCGCGATCGCCGTCAGCGTCGAGACGGCAGCGACCGAGACCACGAACACGATCGAAAGGACGGCGACGCCGAAAAGCAGCGTGAGCACGACGAATCGACCGTACAGGATCGGCGAATCGAGCCCGGTGTGCGTCGCAAAGATCCCGGTGTCGGGCGACGCAGTGATCCCCACGAGCACGCCGATGGCGATCAAGGGAGCGCCGACGACCGCGATGAACGTCACCGTCCGCCCGGCGTAGACGCCGAGCACGTACGCGGTCGTCGACACGTCGTACGTCCTGAGGACCGACAGCTCGCCGCTTTCCAGGTCGGTGACGACGCTTCGATACCCCAGCGCGATCGCGATGACCGGGATCACGACTTCGAGCGGCAACAGGAGGTCGACGACGGTAGGGATGTACCCCGTCGCCGCGCCACCCCCACCGGCGGTCAATCCGAACAGCACCGCGAACAACCCGACTGCGAGTACGTAGTACGATCGAGTCCGGGCTGCGGTGCGGACCTCCCGTTCGAACACCGCACCCGCCGCGCCGACTGTTCGTCGGATCATCGCGTTTGCACCTCCTCCTCGAGACCGTTCGCTTCGGTGACGATCGCGTCGTAGACCTCCCACATGTCGTCGACGTCGTAGCGATCCCGGAGCGCTTCAGGGGTATCGAACCCATGGATCTCGCCGTCGCACAACACGGCGACGCGATCGGCGAACCGTTCGACGAAGCTGAGGTCGTGGGAACTGACGAGGATTGCAGTACCGAGGTCGGCCTGTTCGGCGATGATTTCGAACGCCTGCCGCCCCATACTCGGGTCGAGACCGCTTGCGGGCTCGTCGAAGACGACGACCGGCGGATCGCCGACGAGCGATTGTGCGATCCCGAGCAGTCGGTTCATCCCGCCGGACAACGCCTCCACCGGCCGATCGCCGGCATCGGATAGTCCGACTCGATCGAGGAGGGCATCGACGTCGGTGTCCGCCTCGACCAGCGACCCGTAGAACGAAAGCGTCTCTCTGGCGGTGAATCTGGATCGAAACACCGGCTGTTGGGGCAGGTAACCGATCGGCCGATCGACGGTGGGGCCGGTGTAGCTGACCGTCCCACCGGTCGGCGTGAGACTCCCCAGCAGGATTCGAAGCAGCGTCGTCTTCCCGCTCCCGTTCGGGCCGATGAGCGCGGTCACGGTCCCCGGTGCGGCGTCGATGTCGACCTGCTCGAGCACCTCGATGTCCCCGAACTGGTGCTGAATCCCGACCGCTTCGAGCGTGGGCGCGTTCCACGTACGATCCTCCTGTTCGACGGTACTGGTCGCCGCCTCGTTCGAGTTCTCACTTGGCATCTAAATCCTCCTGTCGTTCGGTTCGGTTCGTGTTAGATCGTTCCTCGGCGAGTGCGTCGATCCCGCGGTCGGAGACGGCCTCGGCGATCGCAACCCGATCGGGGTTCTGTGGGGCCACCTGTGGACTCGGATCGAGAATGCTTCCCGATCGAAGGCCGGGGGCTGCGCCGCGGAGCAGCCGCAATCCGGCTGTCACCGGTGATTCGGTGACTGTACGGAGCGTCGGATTGCGGTGTAGCTGCCCTTCGACCGGGTCCGTCGGAGAGTACGCGCGATCGTACGTCCCGTCCGTGCTCGATCCGGTTGCACCCTCCCAGTAGTTTCCGACCCCCTCGTGCGCCCAGATTCGAAGCGGTCCGGCGCTGGCACCCGCGTGCTGTTCGTTTGCGACGTAGTCGTTTCGAACGACGCGGCTCGTCGCGAGCACCGATCCGGTCCGCATCCCGTATTCGTTGTTGTAGACCACGTTGTCCTCGTACAGCGAGGACACTGCACTCGTCGATATTCCGAGGCGGCTATCGACCGCAACGTTACGCGCCGTGTAGGAGTACGAACCGCCCGTCGAGATCGCGTTGGAGGTGTTCGTCACGACGTTGTCGACGATCGCGTTTCGCGTCGGGTTCGTCATAATCGTAATGCCGCCGAACTCCTGCCCGCTGAAGGTGTTGTTCGCGAGTACCGAATCGGAGGTGTGCATCAGGTGAATTCCATAGCGGTTCCCCCGGAAGTCGTTGCGACGGATCACCGTTTCGGGGGATCGGTGCAGGTAG
>JBNJFV010000236.1:0-3704 GCA_051747145.1 Halobacteriota archaeon | reverse complement strand
ACGACCGCACCGGCGAGCGTGCTCTTCGCCCCGGCGTCGGTTCCGCGGTAGGACTCGGCGATCCCAAGCGCGCGGCGACCCGGTTTCACCGGTCTTTGAGCTCCTCGTAGGCGGCCAGTAGATCCTCGCTCGAGGCGTCGCCGTACTCGAAGCTAACCTCGCCGTCGTGGACCGACGTCGTCCGCTTCTCGCTTTCGTCGATCTGGTCGGTTTCGAACCGCCGGTTTTCCTGTTCGGACTCGTCGTAGCTTCCGAACCCCATATTTGTCCGCAGTTTATCGCTTCATCATTGTAAATAATGCGGTGATCCACCATACCACGGGGCGTCGGTACCGGAGAACTCACTTCGAGAGTCGACGCCCGAATCCGACGGTACAAACTATCGTAAGCCGGGTCAGGAGCACACTGCGCTTCGGCGATTGTGAGCGCGGCTCCGAGGTGAGGGTTCGACTGCGATAGGCCGACGATCGAGTTGGCAGACGAGAACAGTCGTCAAGGTGAATACCCCGGGGATCGACCGTCCGATATGGACGTAACTAACGTCACGGCCGACGCGGAAACGTTTACCTGCAACGCCTATCTCGCCGAGGGCGACCGAACCGTCCTCGTCGACGCCGGGGCGGTCGAGGGGGTCGTCGAGACCATCCGCGAACACACGGACGGCCTCGATGCGGTCGTGTTGACCCACCAACACTCGGATCACGTCGCACAACTAGATGCCGTCCTCGACGCCTTCGACGCGCCGCTGTACGCCTACGCGGATCATCCGCGGCGGGAGGGCGCGCTCGATGACGGCGATCAGGTATTTATCGGCGATAAGGCGTTCGACGTCGTCTACACCCCCGGCCACGCCGACGACCACGTCTCATTCGTCTCCGAGACGACGCTTTTCAGCGGCGACGTCGTCGTTCACAACGATGGGGCGTTCGAGTACGGGAGCTTCGGCCGGACTGACATGGCCGGTCAGTCGCGAGAGCGGCTCATAGAGAGCCTCGAGGCGTTGCTAGAGCAGTTAGACGACGGCGTCGAGCACATGTATGCGGGCCACGGCGACACCTTTCACGGCGACGTTCGCGACGTCGTCGAGACGGCGCTCGGGCGGGCCGAAAAGCGAGAGCCGAAATATCCCGACGAGTGATAGGGATTATCGTAGGAGTTCACAGTGTTCCCTCGACGGGTCGAGACACAGCGTCGAAGGGGGCATCGAAATCCCCAGTTGGCTACGATAATCCCTATGAGAAGCGGCTACGAATCGCGGGAGGCTCGAAGCCGGCTTCGGAGCGCCTCGATCGCCTCGTCCGGCCCCCGAGCGAACTGATACACGTCACTGTCTCCGTCTTCGCCCGAGAGGGTGATCGCGAGCGTTCCGAGTCTGGTGAGCTCTTCGGCGGACTCGTAATCGAGGCTCGTGATCTGATCGTAGGGGTACTCGATCAGTTCGCCCTCGGCTCGCCACCCCGGCTTCGCCAGTTCGACGACCGCTCCGTCGTGTACGATCAATCTATCGTCGTCGACCAGCAGTGTCGTCACGTAGATGTTGCGCGGCGGGAGCAACACGCCGAACTCGGAGTTGTTCAGAAACGAGAACCGTCCGATGTCTTCGCCTCGGAGTTCGACGTGAGCTTCGACGGCATCTTCGACGGTCTCGATCCCCGCATCGTGGACGGTTTTCAAGTTCATCCAAACGTAGATCAATCCGATCACCGTGATGGCTGTCCCGCCGGCGAATCCCGCGCCGGCGATCCACCCCGGGTACTCGGTAACGAGCATAAACAACGAGATGACGGCGACGGCGACCAAGATTCGCTTGGCGTTCCATCCGATCGTCCACAGCGCGTCGTTGACCCCGACGTCGATATCGCCACTTCGCGACATAGTCGTCGGTCGGTCGCCCGCTATATGAACTATTATAACGAGCGCCGCCCGATCAGGCCTTCCGTTCGGTAAGATCGACGACGGTCGCGACGTCCTCGGAGTGAGCCACGAGGAGGCCGATCAGGAGGATGACTCCGTAGGTTGTGACCGCGAGCCAGCCGTATCCGACGACGCGAAACGTCGTGACGCTCGCGCCGCCGAGAACCCATCCAAACGAGACGCCAGACCAGATCATCACCGCGATGAGGTAGACGTTCAGCGGCCATCCGGTAACCCAACACCGAGTGAAGCGGCGCTTTTGCCCGTCCGTTATGTTGTCGGCGCAGGTTTCTCCTTTATTCGTCGTCATCCCGATCGCGGTGACACCGCCGAGGGCTGCGATCGCGATCCAGATAGCCGCCAACGCAGTCGGTGAAAGGTCAACGACGCCGAGTACGACCAAGACGGTAAGTGCTGATGCACCCACGGCAGCGGCCGCGTACGTTCGGAAACACCCCTCGATAATTGAAACGATCCCCATATTAATATAGCATTTTGTTATCAAATAATAAGTATATCGAAGTAAGCAATATACAGCGTCGGGCGGAGACGCTAGGCTCGAAGGGGATATAGCCTGGTGACAGATGTAGGCCACCGTGTATCAAAACGTTCGACATCAAATAGAGCTCGAACGAGGTTAGGGCAGCGAGCCTTGGTTGCTGGTCTAGCCATTCTCATCGCGATACCGGATAACGAATTCGAGACCATTCGCGCCACGTTCGACACGCAACTCTTGTAGGGTGGTGTTGTACTCTACGGTGTGCGTACCAGATTTGTTCAGTCGGATACGCATGTTCACGAGCCCGATCTGTTCCAACAAATCGAGCTTCCGATAGACTGTCGACCGTGCAATGTCACAGCGTTCGAGTGAACTACCCCTGCCTACTCAGCCGCTGGCGCGGCTTCCTTGAGGCAGGGGCTTCCTGTTTCAACGACGCGACGTGCAGATACTTGGAGTGTATCCACAGCGGTCGCAGTCTCCGCAGGCGTAGATTCGGAGTGAACCACTCCTAGTCGGTCCCAACCACGTTGTTGGACGTTGAGTGCCGCGTTCCAGTCACGGTCAATTTCGAAGCCGCACGACGGACACGAATGCTCGCGGACCCACACCGGCTTTGCGGTTTCCACACCACACTCTGCGCATTCCTTCGTGGTGCCTCGGGCTTCGACTTCCATGACGTGACAGCCGTTCTTGTCACCGTGGTGTTCAAGGATAGTGAGGAAGTCCCGCCAGCCGACTTCCGCCTTGTCCCGGGCGTTCTGGCGTCCTTCCAGCATGCTTTTGACGTTCAGGGCTTCGACGAATACCGCGTCGTACTCGGTAGTGTAAAAATGCGCGAGTTTGTGCTTGAAGTCCCGTTTCTTGTTCGACATCTGTGCGTGAACTTCGACGACGCGGAGACGCTGTTTCTCCCAGTTGTTTGAGCCCTCCTGCTTTCGAGATAGCGACCGTTGTTCGCGTTCGAGGCGCTCTCGACCATCCGACAGATCAAGACGATCAACGGAGCGTCCGTCGCTGTCGTGAATGAAGTTGAGGACGCCGAGGTCGATGCCAACCGTGTCCTCAGGGTCGATGTCTGCGGGTTCGGGTTTCGCGGGGGCGGCGGTGTCGATGGTGAACGACGCGTACCACGCACCCGTCGCGTCTTTCTTCAGGGTGACGTCTTGATGGTGTCGTGATCGGGAAGGTCGCGGTGCAGTCGAACTGGGATTTCGCGGGTTTCGCCTTTGAGTTTTTTGAGTGTTAGGAGTGCGTGTCCGTCTGGGCCACTCTTGTTGTCGAGTTCGAA
>JBNJFV010000235.1:0-3712 GCA_051747145.1 Halobacteriota archaeon | reverse complement strand
GGATACAGCGGTACCATATCCGGTGCACTGCGAAACGACGGCCCCCGATCGGTTTCCGACGCGGTACTCGTCATAGAGCCGGTGAGTGACTCCATCGCGATCGACGAACGGCGGTTCGCGCTCCCCGAACTAGATGCGGGGGAAACGACGGCGTTCGCGTATCAGACCGACATTAGCGGGCAGGCGGACGCCGGTCCGCGGCAGGTCCGCTTCACCGTCGAGTACGGCGGCGACGGGACAGAACCCGTTCGGGTCGGCCCCCTCAACGAACGTGTCGTCGTCGACACCCAACGTGCGGAGTTCTCGGTGACAGGCGTACAGACGCGCGTGAGTGCTGGTGGGACGACGGACCTGGTCTTAGAGATAACGAACGAACGCCCGGAGACGCTCTCGAACGTCAACGCGAAGCTGTTCACCGACAGTCCCTTCGACTCCGACAGCGACGAGGCCTTCGTCGACGAACTCGAGCCGGGTGCGTCCGCGGAGATCGTGTTCTCGCTCAGTGCCGAGGAGGACGTCATGCCGAAAGCGTATCCAGTCGAGTTGGACTTCCAGTACGACACAGAACGGGGCGACAGCGTCCTGTCGGATACGTATCAACAGTCCGTGACCGTAACCGAACCCGATGACACCGATAGCGGGCTTCCGTTCGGGTCGATTCTCACGTCGATCGGCGTGTTGCTCCTCGTGGGTGGTGCGGTGGGACTCGCCTACATGATACGCGTTCGGGAGTGACACATGACCGAGCCCGAAGGGAAGAGCGGCGGTATTCGGTCCCGCGGCGACGACCCGGTCACCGATCGGCTCAACCGGTACATCACGAAATCGCCGTGGCGGGTCGTCGTCGCGTTCCTCATCGTGACTGCGGTGTTCGTCGGTGGCATCGGTGGTGGTGGCGAACAACAGGCCGGTGCGGACCAGTTCACCGAGGATCTCGAGGCGGCGGCGGCCCTCGAAGAGATGCAAGAGCGGTTCGCTCAGAATCAACGAGATACGGGCGGATCGACGGCGACGCTGTTCGTCAGCGACGATCGAAACGTCCTCTCGAAGCCGGTTCTTTTGAAGACGCTCGCCGCCCAGGACCGCCTCGAAACCGAAAGCAGGCTCCGCGTCACGGCGACTGGGAGCCCCGCCTCGAACATCGCACTGCAACTCGATCCGGAGGCAGCGACTGCCGAGGCGCAGTATCGCGCCGTCGAACGCGCCTCCGAGCGACAGCTCAGACGGGCGATCGTCGATGCCCACGAAGCTGACGCCCTGGGTCCGGTTAGTACGGATTTCAACCCAAACGCGGCGAGCGCGTCTGTCATGCAGGTGTTCGTATCGTACGACGTACCGGCGAGCGCAGACACGGCCGACGTGTCGGGGCTGCAGTTCGACACGGTCGACATCGTCGAATCGGACGAACAATTCGAATCGGGTGAGAACGTCGTCGTCTTCGGTGACGCGATCATCGAAGACGAGATTTTGCAGTTGCTCAACGACACGGCGATCATCGTCTTTCCCGCCGCGATCGTTCTCATCACGTTCTTTCTGATCGTCGCCTATCGGGATCCGATCGACTTTCTGTTGGGTGCTGTTGCGCTCGTGATGGCGCTGATCTGGACGTTCGGTTTTATGGGATACGCTAACATTCCGTTCTCGGATACGATGGTGACAGTGTTCCCGTTGCTGTTGGCGGTCGGGATCGACTTCGGAATCCACATCATCAACAGGTATCGCGAGGAACGCGCCAGCGGTGTTGGGATCGTCGACGCAATGAAGATAACGACAGTCCAGTTGACCGCTGCATTTCTCATCGTCACGATTACGACCGTATTCGGCTTCGTCGCGAACCTGACGAGTCCGCTCGAATCGCTGGGCGATTTCGGCGTTGTCGCCGCCGCAGGTATCGTGTTCACCTTCCTCATCTTCGGCGTGTTTTTACCCGCCGGCAAGGTCGGGTTCGATCGACTCCGGGAGGGAACGCGGTTTCCGGAATTCGGAACCTCTCCACTCGGCACCGAAGGATCCACACTCGGACGAATACTGCCGATCGGCGTTTCGATGGCGAAGATCGCCCCGGTTGTCGTCCTCGTGTCCGCACTCCTCGTCGGAGCTGCGGGGGGTGCATACGGTGTCGGCGTCGACACGGAGTTTTCCGAGGAAGCGTTCTTCCCGGATCAAGATCGGATCGAACAGTATCAAACGCTCCCTGCCCCGTTAGCACCGAGCGAGTACACATTTATGGCCGTGTTGGACCACCTGGAAACGGACTTCGATCAGGGGTTCGTCGGAACGGTGACCGTCTTCGTCGACGATCCGGACGTGCGATCTGATCTGCTGTTTAGGGCGGTCGATCGAGCCATTCGGGATCCGCCGCCGTCGTTCCAGTCGACCGATCGACGGGCGGACGCCGACAGCGTTCTCGGCGTAATGAACGCTCGGACAGCCGAAGATCCCGAGTTCTCGAGGCTGGTCGACAGTGCCGACAGCACCGGCAACGGCGTCCCGGACAGAAACGTCGACGTCGTGCTTGACGAACTCGAAGCGTCACCGCGGGGCGACGAGGCGGCGACCTATCTGACGACCGATCGAACTGCGACGCGGATCGAGTTTCAAGTCGACGTCGACGCCGATCAGGACGAGGTCACCGCCGACGCGCAATCGGTCGCCGATCGAATGCGTCTCGACGCCGTTGCGACCGGCGATCTCGTCGTCAATCAGGTCGTCATCGATCGCATCACCGAGTCGGCGATCCGGAGCCTGCTCGTGGCATTCGGCCTCACCGCCGTCTTTCTCATGCTGTCGTACCGGTGGCTCGAAGGGCGTGCGATATACGGTGTGATAAACCTGGTTCCGATCCTCGTCACGGTCGGCGTGTTGGCGGGCTCGATGCGCCTTTTCGGGATCGCGCTCACGCCGATCAACGCACCGATTCTCGCGGTGTCGATCGGACTCGGCGTCGACTACAACGTCCACTTCATGCACCGGTTCGTCGACGAATTCGGCGAGGGGAAAGACATCTACGACGCGCTGTACGTGACCGCACGCGGCACCGGTGGCGCACTGACCGGGAGCATGTTCACGACGGTTACCGGACTTGGGGTGCTTTATCTCGCGTTGATACCGTTGATCATGGAGTTTGGGCTGTTACTCGCACTCGGCGTGCTGTACGCGTACCTGGCGTCGATATTGCTCCTGCCGGCGACGATCGTCGTCTGGTATCAGTACGGCGATCGTGTCGAAACGCTCACAGGCGTTTCTGCGCTTCGATCGTGACCATCGCGTTCGGTGGTCTGTCGAGGCGATCCCGACCGAACCGAGTCGGTGACGAAGCTACACGGAGATTCAATTCGGTACTGCGTCGGGAGAAACCTCCCCATCAGTGAGATAACACTGTGGATCGGGGGCGAAGAGGTCCTCCGCAACCGTGAGCGCACGAAGGCGCGATCCGCCGCGACAGACGTGCCGGTAACGACACGTCGCACAGCGACCCGTGAGCAACTCCTCGCGGCGACGGAGGGCACCAACCAGCGGATTCGTTTCGTCGGTCCAGATGTCCCCGAACGATCGATCCCTGACGTTGCCGAGTGAGTACCCCTGCCAGAACTGCGTCAGGTGGACGTTGCCCAGCGGATCGACGTCTGCGATCCGTTCGCCCGCCGGATCGCCGCCGTTTCGTTCGAGATACGCTTCGACACGGCGTGCGTGGTCGGCTCCGAACTCCGAT
>JBNJFV010000234.1:0-3723 GCA_051747145.1 Halobacteriota archaeon | reverse complement strand
CAGGAGTCGTACGATCCGCCGTCCTCCCACGCCGCAGATCTCACACCGAACCGAGGTGAGAATCTCGACCAACCGACTCGATTCGGCGTCACTGGAACCGGTCACGACGTGATCGGACGAATGCCCGAAGCGCTCGTCGATCGACGAGCTACTGGCGGCGGTTCAGCAGCGATCGTACCCTGCAGGTAGCGCAATGGAAACTCGAACGGCAACCCGATCTGGGCGGCACTCATACTGATCGAATCTCCGTTCGCTGAAGTATCGGATAATGTATATATACTGTGATGTAACGTATACAATACACATTTTATCGATTCCAATATTCGCGTCGATCGTATCTGAAATCGAAGCCGCGTTTGCTGTGAATACGCCGAAGCGAAACTGCACCACGAACGGTCTCGATCGCACTGCCCGCACCGTGATGCTCCCGTGACGCCCCGAAAAATGCTACATCAAGTGCGTTCCATCCAACCGTTGCAGGCGCTCTACGTAATTTACCGGCCGTTACAGCGTCAGCGGCGACGTACTGCAAACAGCGTAGATCAGTACGCTGAAGTACGATCGCAGTGACCGAAACGCGATTCGGGATCGGGCCAGGTTCTGGCTATCGATCGACCTTTCGAATCCAGTTATGAACGGTGGGATTGAACGGCATTTACTCGATTATATAATTTGACACGGTAATATGTTAAATTGGTAAATTTGGCAGGTGCACGGTCGAATACGTGTCCGTCGAGAGAGGTCAGTGCACATCGAACCACGTCGGAAATGGACGCCGATCGAACGTACCGCGTCGAAAATGGACGCCGATCGGACCCGCCTTTCAGCGACGGGAACGAAAGCCACTGGGTCGATGTGCACGTCCCAACGCGGGGGTGTGCGCTGCTCACTCGAACTGCGGGGATCGGCCCTCCAGAAACGCGCGCACGCCCTCCTCGTGGGCTGCCGACAGGTACGCCTGCACCTGGAGTGCGTGCTCGTAATCCACCGCCTCCGACCACCCGCGACCGAGGTTCTCGTGGATCGCCCGCTTCGTCAGGCCGATCGTTTCAGTCGGTCGGTTCCGAAGGACCTCGATCACGTCCTCGACTCGATCGTCCAGGTCGGCTTCGGGAACCGCCTCGTTTATCAGTCCGAACTCGGCCGCGTCAGCCGCACCGAAGAACTCGCCGGTGAACGCGAGCCGCTTTGCCGTCCGGACGCCCACGAGCTTCGGCAACAGGAAGGTCCCGCCGGTGTCTGGGATCAATCCAACGCGAACGAACGCGCACGAAAACGTCGCATCCGCTGCGGCGTACGCGAAATCCGACAGCGCGGTGATCGACAGCCCCGCACCGACGGCGTCGCCGTTTACCTTCGCGACGATCGGGACGGGACAGTCGAACATCGCCTCGAACACGGAACCGAACGTCTCACGGACTCGCTCGTACGCCTCCGAGGCGCGTTCGTCTCGTTCGGCCATCGCCTGGACGTCACCCCCGGCGCTAAAGGCCGCACCCCGCCCCGTCAACACGATCGCATGGTGCCGGTCGGGGTCGGCCGTCGAGACGTGCTCGGCAAGCTCCACCGCAGCCTCGCTCGTGAACGCGTTCATGGCCGCTGGGCGATCGAACGTGATCTGCACCACACCGTCGTCGGTTCTACAGTCCATGACACGATAGATCCCAGCCCGTCTATTGAACGTTCAGGTCTGCCACACGTTTGGGCGGCCGGCCGAATGGCGTTCGATCGATCGGACGGCGACTGTCCGGCGACACCGACGCGGCGATCGGTCGGCCGGCCGGCGTCACGACACCGACGTCCAGCGACCCCCCGGCGTCACTCCTCGATTGGCCGCATTTTACACCCGTAGCGCGTCACGCCCTCCTGCGTGTAGATCCGTCTGATCGTGGCTTCGACGCGATCGCCGATCGCGACGGCGTCGGTACCGATGACCTGCGCGGGAGTAGAGACGGTCTCCTCGTCGGGAGCGTCCAGCGCGACGACGGCGCTGACGTACGCCCCCGACCGGGCCTGCTGTTCGACGAACTCTGGGGGCGCACCGCCCTGCCCGATGACGGTCGCCGCCTCGACCGTGCCAGTACCGGGCAACCGCACCGCGTCGTACGTGCCGAGCGTGCCACAGTCGGGGCACGCCCCCTCCGGCGGGAACGCGAACCCACCACACGCTTTGCACCGTCCGGCCACGAGCCGGTGGCGCTGGGGGATCGTTCGCTGCCAGCTGGGGACGCTGACGTACGCACCGCCGCCAGCTGGTTCGCCCGGCGTCACGTCGCCGCGGATTCGGAGATACTCGCCGTAGGAAAGCTCTCCATCGCTTTCGAAGTCCACCTCGGTGCTGACACCCGACCCCTGAATCGCCATCGCGGTCGCGACGCCGCCGGAGCCGTATCCGATCACCCCGACGTCGTGGTGGCCGCTGTCGAGCGCCCGTGCCAACCCCAGCAGTGGGCTGGCAGCGCCCACGTCACCGAGATCGTGGACGACGGTCCCGCGCTCTATCGTCTCGGGTGCCGTTCCGAGCGCGCCGGCGGCGCGATACGGGAGCGAGCCGTTAGGCGAGTGGAGCGCGATCGCGTCGAGGTCGCCCAGGTCCGCATCCAGGGCGGCCCCTGCCGCGGCGACGGTTTCGACGAACGCCGTGCGATCGTAGTGGGTGACGCCGAGGCCGGTCGTCTCGGGCGCCCCCCGTGGCCGAAACCGGGTCCCGGGGTACGGTGCGACGTGTTCGGCGCGATCGGTGACCGCGCCGGGGGCGTGAGGGGACAAGACGACTGCCGCGGCACCGCCACCGGCGGCGTGTTCGATCGCATCGCTGGGCGACCCGCGAGGCGCGTCCGAAGCGACGACCACCACCGGTCGTTGCGATTCGATATCCAAGCCGGTGGCAAGCGCCTCGACGCCCGCACGAGTGCTCCCGGTGAACTGTCGCGTCTCGACGGCCGGATCGACGCCCAGCATGCTCGAGAGGCGAGCGCACATCGCTTCCTCCTCGACCGGCGGGGTGGTGGTTCCAACGAGGAGTGCAGAAACCGATTCGGGGGCGACACCCGCCGCCCCGAGTGCGGCGCTCGCCGCTTCGTACGCCATCGTCAGCGAGTCCTCGTCGGCGTCGGGGACGGCGACTTCTGACACGCCCGCGCCGTGATACTGCCCCCAGGCGTTCTCGATCGTCGCTGCCGTGATTCGGTGTCGCGGGGCGTACCCGGCGACGGCGTCGATACCGATCATCGCGCCACCCCCTCGTTCTCGAAGACGTGTACGACCGACGCGCCGCCGCTCCCGCCGACGTTGTGTGTCAGACCATAGTGTGGGTCGTCCAGCTGGCGACCGTCGGCCCGTCCGGTGAACTGATCGAAGACCTCGACCACCTGGCCGGTGCCGGTCGCCCCGATGGGGTGGCCCTTGGATTTCAGTCCGCCGGAGGTGTTGACCGGCAGGTCGCCGTCTATGGCCGTCGTCCCCTCCCGAAGGAGCCGCGGTGCCTCGCCGGGATCGCAAAATCCGAGGTCGTCGTACGCCAGTAGCTCTGCGATCGCAAAGCAATCGTGCACCTCCGCGAAGTCGAGCTCCGCTGGCGAAATGCCCGCCCGGTCGTAGGCGGCGTCTGCAGCCACCTGCGAAGCGGAGATTCCCGTGTAACTGTCCCGTTCGGCAAGCCCCACGCGTTCGCTCGCCGCGCCCACACCCGCGACGCGTATCCGGACGTCGGTGTACCGATCG
>JBNJFV010000233.1:0-3755 GCA_051747145.1 Halobacteriota archaeon | reverse complement strand
CAGACGGGGCGATCGTGGGGACGTCGTTGAAAGTCGACGACGAGACGACCGCACCGGTGTCGATAGATCGGGTTAAAGCAGTCATGGATCGTGCCGAAACCGTACGATGAATACGTCTCGGTGGTGTGTATGGGAATTCCCCGAGAGACCCGTCGAGCCACTTCGTAACCGCGTAATTCGACAGGGCGGTAGACCCCCCTCAGATCCCGCTTACGACAGCAGCGGTCGTCGATCATCTCCGACATGTCTTTCGCCCCAAACCGGATCGATCGTCCCCAACCGATCGATCGCCGTCTGTAGCCGCCGTCTTCACTGCACCCCTCGAAGGTGGTTGATGAATCACGTGAACGCCCATGTCGATTTGAATCCTCCGTCGGCTTTGGTAGCGAACCGAGACCCGTACAGTGGGCCAGGACGCGTGATACTCGACTCAAACGTGAGGATCACGATCCCCATACGATGTCCCGAAAAACCGCAGTGCGCGTCGATACGCCCACGTTGTGACCCGCGAGCGTACTGGACCTGCTCATCGACGTGTTCTCCTGTTGATCGACGTGTTCTCGAGGTTTGATTCGACGTCGACGATCTGCGAATCCGGTGTCGGCCCGCCTGCGCGTCGTCGGGTCGAAAACCGATGTACAGCCTCCGAATCAGTCGGTCGCGTTTCGACAGACGGTATGCGGGTCGAGACGTACAAACAACCACTAACTGGTATAACGTCCGTCGAGATCCCTCGCCGGAAGTGACCCAACGCGACGAGGACGGTGTCGCAGTGTGACAGCACAGAGTACCTTGAGGATGCCCTGGGTGTACACACCGACGTCACGTTTAGGAGGTGACTCCCGACAGTTTAGTTGTCGATCGTCGATCGACATCGCCGTTCAGCATATCTCACCCCATAGTTCCATCTTGCTGCATTAACGGTACTACAAATACAGATAACCACCCAATCACTCCGAGTTTTGCGGGACTACATCTCGAGATAAGGGTTCTTATCTAGAGGTATAGGGATAGATTAAAGGACTGTCCGGATCACGTGAGTGTATGCCCGACGCGAACGATCGCGAGCGGACGTCGGTGAAGACGTACGTTCCGCGATACCAAAAACGGGAGTGGTCCGCCCACGCCGAGGCGCTCGACATGAGCCAATCCGAATACGTCAGGGCGATGGTACAGGCTGGACGGAGTGGGTTCGAACTCGGCGATCGGACGGAAGATCTGCAAGGTGGTTCTGATGCCCCAGACCCTGGGGGTGACGACCTCGAAAGCCGCCTTCTCGACGCACTCCGTTCAGAGGGGATACTGACGTGGGACGATCTTCTCGAGCGGCTGTCTGGTGACTTCGAGGATCGCCTCGAATCGGCGATCGACTCGCTGACCGAATCGGGGTCGATCAGGTACAGTCCTCGTGACGGCGGGTACGAGGTGATCGACCAGTGAGCACCACGGCGATCGCCGACGACCCCGACGATCCGATCGGCTACTTCCTGGAGGACATGACGTTCCACGGGAAAACCGACCGAACCCGCGAGGCCTACGAGCGCGTCCTCAGACGCTTCGAGGCATTCATCACCGACTCGGATCGAACCCCATCGGCAAACTCGAGCGTACCGAAAACGGCGACCCACCGCGACTGTATGGCGTGGATTCACTCGCTTCGCGGAACGGTAAGCGAGAGCACGATCGCCACGTACGCCTCGTATCTACACCGATTTTACGCCTACATGAACCAGGTCGGAGTGTTCGAGGGGAACCCGATGACCCTCGTGATGGAGGAGATGGACGAAACGATCGAAAAAGACCCCGAACGGCGGGAAATCAGCGTCGCTCGAATGCGAGCGTTCGTCGATTCGATTCGCCACCCGCTCGATCGCGCACTCGTCGTTACGTTGTTGAAGACGGGCGTGCGTGTCGGCGAACTGTGTAATCTCGATCTTCGGGACGTTTCGCTCGAAGATTCAGACCTCCAGCAGGCATACGAATTGGGACAGCGCGCACAGCTCGATACGCGACCGAATTCCCTCTACGTGTCCGATCAGCCCGCACGTGGGGAGGTATTCAACGGAGAAGCGCGGACCGCCTCGAACAAGCGTAAACGATCGACCGTGATACCAATCGACGACGAGCTGGCGTCCGTGCTCAAACACTACCTGGCAATCCGCCCGGACACGACCTCGCCCGCGGAACCGCTTTTCGTCTCGACCGGCCACGACTGGGGCGAGCGGGTAACGCCGGGGTCGGTTCGGACGATCGTCGAACGACACGCGCGTGCGACAGGCTGGTACCGGACGGGCGGCGACGCGGCCGAAAACGTCACTCCACACTACTTCCGGCACTTCTTTACGACTCACCTTCGCGATCGAACCGGCGATAGAGGCATCGTCAAGTACCTCCGCGGAGACGTCGCCGACGACATCATCGACACGTACACCCACAACTGGGGCGATCAAGTTCGTCGTACGTACGAAGAAAGCATCTATCGACTGTGCTGAGGTGGATTAATTGGTTACGCAGGGTGTCGATCGGTCAGAATGTCGTTAGATGCTGGACGTATATACCATATGCTGCTATACATAAACTCGCGCCAGTAGTTACGGAAACGTCGAAGTTCACGGTCACATCGTACGCAATCGGTCCGTCGAAGTCTCTCAGTCCGTTTGCTCGACGGGTTCCGGCCGGATAGACTCCAGAGGTGTCCCGACCGGACGTTCCGCAGCGATTACTGGTACATCCCGGGCGTCTGTTGTTGGGGCTGTTCGGCTCGTTGGTACCGTTCTAGCTGTTTGGCGATCTGTTGTTTCTGTCGTTGGATCTCCTCTGCTTGCTCGAGGAGTTCGTTTGTTTCGATGTCGAAGTCCACGAGCGGTTCGAGCGCCTCCTCGATGACCGTTCGAGCCGCCCCCGGATCGGGGATATACGGGTTCGCGTGGACGATGAGAACGGCCGCGGGGATGTTTTCGTGATAACAGTTCGACAACAGCGCCCCCGTGACACCCCCGACGATTCCGGACCCATCCGCGAGGGTGATCCCTGCGTCCGTGAGATCGGCCTCCAGTTCGTCGGTCGTCGCGACGCCGATCACATCGCCGATTTCGCGTTCGGACTCGGCGGGTGCACCGGCCAAAAAGACGGCTCGATCGAACGCCGTTGCGAGTTCGCCAAGCACACAACTGCTGAGGGATGCTACCGCATTCGGCGGGATCGGGATGTCGCTCTGTAAGGTCATGACCGCGGGGTCCTCGCCCGCGTAGACGCGAACCGAGTCGCGCACCCGACCGTCCTCGAAGGCGGCGACTGGCGGGAAATCCTCTGAGACGATCGTCCCGTACTGTTTGAGGCCGAGTTGGCTCGTGATCTGATCGACGGCGATCGATGCGACCAACCCGAGACCCGGAAGCCCCTCGATAAGCGTCGCAGGCTGGGTGGGCGGGTCCGATCGGGTTTCGAAGCGTGTGGACGACTGTTCGGCACCGGTGGATGATTGATCCGAACTCATGGGTGGACGTAGGACTACAGTCGACACGTAGATAGTTAACAGATGGTGGTTTGTCAGAATATGACAAATACTGCGATACTCGGGAGTTGCAGTTGGTGAATTAATCGGGTGTGACAAAAAGTGACTTTCACAGAAACGACGAACGATGTGACGAACCGATTATATTCGGGATCATCCGAATTTTGTCAGGACTGTCTCACGCGTCCGACGATTACTCGGCGGCCGCAAGCAGTTCCTGATATCGGTTTCTAATCGTCAC
>JBNJFV010000232.1:0-3774 GCA_051747145.1 Halobacteriota archaeon | reverse complement strand
CCTGGTTGGAATGTACGGCCTGATGATCGTCGGGTTGAACATCCAGTGGGGATATGCGGGATTGATAAACTTCAGCGTGATCGCCTTCTGGGGGATCGGTGCGTACGCCGCAGCGCTTTTGACCTCGCCGGGGTCGCCGCATGACCTGCTGGTTTCACCGCTAATCGCCCTTCTCGTGGCGATCGTCGCAAGCGCAGTCGTCGCTATTCTCATCGGAATCCCGACGCTTCGATTACGTGCGGATTACCTCGCGATCGCGAGCCTCGGGCTTGCGGAAGTGATCCGATTGATCTTCCTCAACGAGCGCGATTGGACCGCCGGCAGCCGCGGGATTAGCGGCGCTCCGGAACTCTTCGCGTGGATTCCAGTCGAACCGGTGATCAGACTCCTCTCCGACAGCGCGTCGGTGCGAACCGGTCGAAACGCGATCATCGTACTCGGCTTACTCTTCGGGTGCTACGTCCTCATTCGACGTATCCACCGATCTCCGTGGGGGCGTGCGGTGCGAACGATCCGCGCCGACGAAGACCTCGCGAAGGCGCTCGGAAAGAATACGTACTCGATGAAAATGCAGGCGTTCGTCATCGGCTGCGTGTTGATGGCACTGGCCGGCTGGTTTTACGTCTACGCCTTCCAGTACCTCGATCCGGGTGAACTCGAACCGTTGCAGACGTTCTACGTCTGGGTCGCGCTCATTCTCGGTGGTACAGGGAGCGATCGGGGATCGATCGCAGGCGCAGTCGTCATCGTCGGCATCCTCGAAGGCACGCGATTCTTAAACGAGATCGGCGCGGTCGTGTTCCTGTTCGAGGCGGTTCCGTTCATCTCGCTCAACGTCTCGGCAATCCGATTGCTTCTGATCGGCGTGTTGATCATCCTCGTCATTCGGTTCCGCCCCGAGGGGATCTTACCGCCGAAAGAGGAACTAATCTGGCCGAAAGCCGCGCCGGACGATCCCACGACACGACAAGCGACGAGAGAACAACGGGGTGGTGACGAATGAGTTCGGAACTCGATTTGACGTACGACGGCGCAAAGCTCGAAAAGGACGATCCGGTGCTCCGGACGACCGGTTTGAAAAAGTCCTTCGGTGGCCTCCAGGCGACCGACGACGTTTCGATCGCCGTCGAACGAGGGAGTATCACGGGAATGATCGGCCCGAACGGTGCCGGAAAGTCGACGCTCTTTAATCTGATCTCGGGGTTTTACGATCTCGACGCCGGGCAGGTGTACGTCAACGACACTGACGTAACCGGTCTTGCCCCACACGAGATCGCACGAAGCGGGTTGATGCGAACGTTCCAGACGCCACGACGCTTAGAGGGGATGACCGTCCGCGAAGCGATGTTAGTCGGCCCGCAGGGACAAACTGGCGAATCGATACTCCCGATTTTCCTGTCGGGATCGACGATCGAATCAGAGGAGCGACGAAATCTCGAGGACGCCCAGCGGATGCTAGAGCGGTTCGAACTCGACCATCTGGCGAACGCCCCGTCGACGGAACTTTCCGGCGGGCAGCTCAAACTGGTCGAAATGGCGCGTGCGATGATGGCCGATCCGGACATACTGCTTTTGGACGAACCGGTCGCGGGCGTGAATCCGACACTCGCGAACAAACTCGCCGGATTCATCCGAACGCTGAACGAGGAGGGACAAACGTTTCTCATCATCGAACACGACATGAGCTTTATCATGGATCTCGCGGACCCGATCATCGTTCTCGATCAGGGGAAAGTTCTGATGGAGGGTGACGCCGATACCGTCCGCGCTGACGAACGGGTTATCGACGCGTACCTCGGAGGGACGGCATGACAGACTCGCAGACGGCCTCCGAGGAGGCCGTCCTCTCGTTGTCGAACGTCGACAGCGGCTACGGCGAGATGCAGGTGTTAGACGACCTCAGTTTGCACCTCGAAGACGGCGAAATCGTCTGTCTCATCGGGCCGAACGGGGCCGGAAAGTCGACCGTCCTCAAAACGGCGTTCGGACTCCTCGCCCCCTGGAGTGGTTCGGTTGCGCTTCGCGGGGAGGAAATCGGTGGCATCGAACCCGCCGATCTGGTTCGTAAAGGCGTCGGATACGTCCCACAAACTGAAAACGTGTTCGCCTCCCTGACGATCGAGGAGAACCTCCAGATGGGCGGCGTTTCGCGCGAGGATAGGGTCGCAGACCGAATCGAAGAGCTGTACGATCGCTTCCCCGTCCTTCGAGAGAAACGCGACGCGAAAGCCAGAACGCTGTCGGGCGGTCAACGGCAGGTGTTGGCGTTCTCGCGGGCGCTCATGACGGACCCTGACGTGTTGTTGATCGACGAACCGAGCGCCGGGCTCGCCCCGTCGATCGTCGAAGACGTCTTCGAGAACGTGCAGACGGTAAACGACCTCGGCGCGTCGATCCTGATGGTCGAACAGAACGCCAAAGAGGGGCTTTCGATCTCCGATCGCGGATACGTCCTCGATCAGGGAACCGTCCGGTTCGAAGACGACGCGAACGACCTCCTCGACAATCCCGAGGTATCTCGGCTGTACCTTGGCGGCTGACCAGTCGACTCCATCCGTCACCGTCCGTAGCCTTTGTTTTTGTGTGCGATCGACTGTGTTGCTGCTTTTGGTGTCGCCTGCGATCGACTGTGTGTCGTTCTCGAGTGCGATCTATTTACCGCCGGATTCGAAAGCCGTCGATCCCCGCTGGCGGCTCGTACTCGACGCTGACGTCGTCCACGATCGCGTTCGGACTCCCGGTGTGACACCACTCGATCATCGAATCGACCGCGTCAGATTCGCCCTCGAAGACAGCCTCAACGCGACCGTCTGGGAGGTTTCGAACCCACCCGTCGACCCCGGCAGCGCGGGCGGTATCCCGAGTGTTTGCGCGATAAAATACCCCCTGAACGCGTCCGGAGACGAACACGTGTGCGCATACACGATCGCTCATACGGTGTCGATCGAGTCCGAACCACAAAACAATACGGTGCTACTCCAATCCGAACACAAAACGATACGGTTCCGATCGAGTCCGAACCACAACACGATGCGGTACCGATCGTATCCAAATCACACCACACCAGCGCTCAAAGAAGCCAGTTTGCGCACGTGCACGATCGCCAACAAACTGCCTGACGTCGGACAGCAGTACAAACTGCCTGACGTCGGACATCAGTAGCCTCTAAACGTCTCGACTCCGTGGATTCCGCATGGAACTTTTCGGTACGGCAGGGATTCGGGGTGACGCCCGCTCCCGGGTGACGCCCGAACTGGCGCTGTCGGTGGGCAGGGCTGTCGGAGCGGTCCTCGGGACCGAATCCGATCGGACGACCGGATCGGTCGTCGTCGGTCGCGACGGTCGCGTGACTGGTCCCGCCCTCGCCGCCGCGGTCGAAGCTGGCGTCCTCTCGGCGGGCACCTCCGTCGAACGAATCGGCGTCCTCCCGACGCCAGCGCTCGCGTTCGCCTCACGCGGGCGAGCTGGCATCATGCTCACCGCATCACACAATCCACCGTCGGACAACGGTCTCAAGGTATTTCTCGACGGCGTCGAAATCGACCAGTCTCTGGAGTCGGCGATCGAAACCGCGATCGACGAGGAACGTCCCCCCGCCCGGTGGGACGAATGGGCACGGCCGTCGACGGGCTCGATCCTGCCTGCCTACCGATCGGCCGTCACGGCGTATGCGAGGGGTTTCGGCGAGTCGATCGACGAACTCGCCGTTGCGATCGACTGTGGGAACGGGATGGCCGCGTTGGCGACCCCACACGTCCTTCGGACACTCGGTGC
>JBNJFV010000231.1:0-3779 GCA_051747145.1 Halobacteriota archaeon | reverse complement strand
GTCTGTAATCTTCGTCGTCACTGGATGAGCGCAACGTAACCCCTTCACCAACCCCTCAAATACGTTTATTCCAATCTCTTAGTGTATGTTGAACCGTATGGACACTGGCAAGGGAGCGTTTCGGGAGTACGACCTGCATCCTCACGGCAGACGGGCAAGCAGTCTCAAATCAGCGATCGATCGGGAGTGGGAGTACGACGTTACCGTCGCGAAACCCCCCACCTACATGACGACACAGGACAGCGCATACCGATCGCCTGGTGATCTGTCTGTCGTCGATACTCCTCCATCGCGTGCGTCCCGATCGATTACTCGATCCGGGTACTGATTGCGATGCCGGACCCCACCGGGAGGATTGTCGTCTCGAAGGTCGCCTCCTGCATCACCCTGTCGAGATACCGACCAATTCCGGCCGTTTCCGCATCGGATTCGTCGTCCGGTAGTGGGTTCCCTTCGTGAACGTGTTCGAAGAGGACATCGAAGTCGATCGGCCCCCGTATAACGTTGTCAGCAACGATCACACCGCCGACCGGAACCTTCGATTCGGCGGCCTCGAAGGCGTCCACGTAGCGGTGTTTTTGGTGATCGATGAGGACGATGTCGAACGGGCCGTCGTACCGTTCGATCGCCTCCATCGCGTCACCGAGTTCGAAGGTGGCGCGATCCGACAGGCCCGCTCGATCGAAGAACGACCGCGCCATGTCGAGTTCTTCCTCGTCGAACTCAGTGAGGACGACGTGACCCGTCGACTCCATTCCCAGTAGGAACCAGTACGCCGAGTACCCGAATCCCGAGCCGAATTCGAACACGCTTTCGGCGGTAGACACGCGAGCGAGTAGACGCAACACCCCGCCGACAACCGGACCGACGATCGGAAATCCCTCGCGATCTGCGTACGCGGCCATTTCCGCTTGTATCGCGTCGTGGTCGGGGGCAGTCGTGCGAATGAACTGCTCGAGTTTCTCGGTGGAACGTCTCATGAGCGAGTCAACGCGGCGATTCGTTGTAAACACCGGCGGACGGGCTTCGTGAGGACACCCACAATCACTTGGTCGGGACGGTATTCACAATCACTTGGTCGGGACGGTATTCACAATCACTTGGTCGGGACGGTATTCACAATCACTTGGTCGGGACGATACCCACAATCACTTGGTTGAGAAACACGAGTACCCGAACGATGCAGACTATCGTCTTAGCTGCCGGGGCCGGTACGCGCATGCGACCGCTCACCGCGGAACGGCCGAAGCCGATCCTCCCCGTTGCGGGCAAACCGCTCGTCGCGCACACGATCGACCGAGCCATCGCCGCCGGTGCCAGCCGGATCGTACTCGTCGTCGGCTACGAATCGGACGCCGTTCGATCGTATTTCGGCACGTCGTACGACGGTGTTCCGATCGAGTACGCCGTCCAACCCGAACAGCGAGGCACTGCCGATGCCGTACGCGTCGCCGCTCCTGCCCTTCAAGCCGCTCCGTTCGTAGTGTTGAACGGCGACGCGCTGTACGACGTGCGTTCGCTTCGATCGCTGTACGAAAACGGTCCGGCGGTGGGATCGTATCGCGTCGAAAATCCCAGTGACTACGGCGTTCTCCAGACGGAGGGTGATCGCGTCGTCGGCGTGATCGAAAAGCCGGCCGATCCACCCTCGGATCTCATCAACGCCGGCGCGTACGTGTTCCCCGCCGACGCCCGCGATCGACTCGACGTCGACGTTTCCGAGCGCGGCGAACTCGAACTGACCGACGTCCTCCAGGCCGTCTGTGACTCCACGTCGGTGTCGGCGGTCCCGTTCGATCGGTGGCTCGACGTGGGCCGCCCCTGGGAGCTACTTGCCGCAAACGAGTGGCTCGCCGAATCGTTCGAGACCCGAATCGACGGGAGCGTGCACGCCGACGCGACGATCTCCGGCGACGTCATCGTCGAGACGGGAGCGACGATCAAATCCGGGGTGACGATAGAGGGCCCCGCCTACGTTTCCGCTGGCGTCACTGTCGGTCCGAACGCGTACGTTCGTGGGGCGACGTATCTGGGCCCGGATGCGACGGTCGGCCACGCCGTCGAAGTGAAAAACAGCATTTTTCTGGAGGGAGCCACCGTCGGCCACCTGTCCTACGTCGGCGACAGCATCGTCGGCGCGGACGCGAACTTCGGTGCTGGAACGACCGTCGGAAACCTCAGACACGACGAGAACCCGATCGACGTGACGGTCAAGGGAAAACGCGTTTCCTCTGGGCGCAGGAAACTCGGCGTGATCTGTGGCGATCGCGTCAAAACGGGAATCAACACGAGCCTCAACCCGGGTGTTGTGCTTTCGACGGAAGCCAGAACGCGTCCCGGAGAGGTCGTCTCGCGCGATCGATAATCACCCTCCACGGGCGGGCACATTACACACCGTGACGTGACGGCCGTCCTATCGACTCGCCGTCGCCTCCTCCAGCACAGCTGACGCCTCCTCGAGTAGTTCCGCAGTCCGGGATTCGTCCCTCGATTCGGCCGTCATCCTGATGATCGGCTGTGTTCCAGACGCTCGGACGAGAAACCACCCGGTGTCGAGTTCCACCCGAACGCCGTCGATCGTCGTGACGTCCGTATACCGTTCGGTAACCACGCGTTCGAGTGCGTCCATCGTCTCCCGTTTGGTCTCGGTTTGCACCGTCTCGCGTTCGATCGGGTAGGTGTCGATCCGATCGATCCGGTCTGCAAGCGGCGTTTCCACCGCGAGCGCGGCGAGTTCGATCGCGGCGAGTGGCCCGTCGGGACAATACGTCTCGTCGGGGAAAATCCACGCACCCGACGGCTCGCCACCGAAGACCACGTCTGAGGCACGCGTTTGTTCGGCGACGTAGACGTCACCGACCCGCGTTCGGACGACCGAAGCGCCGACGTCCGACAGGGCGTCGTCCACTGCGAGGCTCGTGTCGACGGGGGCGGCAATCCGATCCCCCGCAGAAGCCACCTCGGTGGCGAACATCGCGAGTAACAGGTCGCCGGAGACGAACTCCCCCGTTTCGGTCACGGCCATCATCCGATCGGCGTCGCCGTCGTGGGCGATCCCCAGGTCGGCATCTGTCGCAGCGACCTGTGCCTGGAGGGCGGTGGTGGTAGCTGCGGTCGGTTCGCTCGCTCGCCCGGGAAAGCGACCGTCCGGTTGGGCGTTCAACGTCGCGACGTCCGCACCGAGTTCGAAGAGGGCCGACGCAGTGATTTGGCCCATTCCATTGCCGATATCCACGACGACCGAAAGATCCGAGAGGGTCACGTCCCGTCGAGTGGCGTATTCGACGAGCGACGCGTGATGATCATCGATCGCCGTGGCGTCGGTGTGAACGGTTCCATGAGCGTCCCACGGGGCGAAATCGAATTCGCCAGCGTCGATCCGGGCTGCGATCGCGTGTTGTGCGTCGGTATCAAATGCCTGCCCGGAAGGGGTCCACAGTTTTATTCCGTTGTCTGCCGGTGGGTTGTGCGAGGCCGTGACCGCGATGCCTGCATCCGCGGTACGACTTCCGACCGCGCGTGCGATCGTCGGCGTCGAAGCGGTCCCGACGTCGACGACGTCGACACCGGATTCGACGAGGCCGGCAGTGAGCGCGTGAACGAGCGCTCGTCCCGAATCTCTCGCGTCGCGACCGACGACGACCCGATCGGCACTCACACCGACGGCACGACCGATGTCCAACGCGAGGGCTGCTGTGATCTCGGTACCGACGGGACCCCGAACGCCGCTCGTTCCGAACATATCAGTCTCCTCGTTCGACCGGGGTAAAGAGTTGTTG
>JBNJFV010000230.1:0-3800 GCA_051747145.1 Halobacteriota archaeon | reverse complement strand
TCGACGTAGCCGTTCCGACGGGCCTCCTCGCCGGCCAGCATGGAGTTCAGATACGGCCCGGTCGCTTTCACGTTGGTCGGGATCATGCTGGAGGCGTGTTTTCGCCACGAGGAGACCATCACGTCGACGCCGTTTTCGATCGCGTCCTCGCCGAGGTACGCCCCCCACGGCCAACAGGCGATCATCGTTCTCGATGGACACTCCTTCGGGGAAACGCCGAGGGAGTTGTACCCGTAGTACACGAGCGGGCGGATGTAACACGAGCGGAGTTCCTGTTCGCGAATGAGCGAGAGCGTCGCGTCGGTCAGTTCCTCGCGCGTGTGGTCGATGTCGTGATCGAGCACCTTCGCGGAATCGTACAGGCGATCGAGGTGCTCCTCCCAGCGGAACAGCGCCGGGCCATCCGCCGTATCGTAACAACGGGCACCCTCGAACACCCCAGTTCCATAGTGCAACGAGTGGGTCAACACGTGGACCTGTGCGTCATCCCAATCGACGAACTCGCCGTCCATCCAGATGGTGTCGACGTCCATCTCCTCGAAAGACATAGTTCGTCTGTGGGGGCCGTCTGTAATGAGTGTTGACGATTCTCGTTTGCGTTTCACCGATCGAGGGAAACCATCGAAGCGTCCGGAGACGAAATCCGGGAAGTTATGCCCCGAAGGCCCCAACCGGTCGCCAATGGGAGTGCTCGAAGACAAAGCTCGCGCGCGCCTCTTTTACAAATATCTCTCGCGGGTGTACGACCGGGTCAACCCGTTCATCTGGGACGAAGAGATGCGCGAGGAGGCTATGGAGTGGTTCGGCATCGAATCCGGCGATCGCGTCCTCGACGTGGGCTGCGGTACCGGATTCGCCACGGAAGGGCTGATAGAACGCACCGACGACGTCTGGGCTCTCGATCAATCGGTGCACCAACTGGAGCGAGCGTTCGCGAAATTCGGCAAGCGCGGCCCCGTAAAGTTCCACCGCGGCGACGCCGAACGGCTCCCGTTCGCCGACGATTCCTTCGACGCCTACTGGTCGTCCGGTTCGATCGAGTACTGGCCGGATCCGGTCGCGGCCCTTCGGGAGGCACGACGCGTGACGAAGCCGGGCGGTCCCGTCCTCGTCGTCGGGCCGGATTACCCGAAATCGACGCTTTTCGCCGCGCTCGCCGACGCGATCATGCTGTTTTACGACGAGGAGGAAGCCGACCGGATGTTCGCCGATGCCGGGTTCGACGAGTTCGAACACCGGATCCAACAGCGCGCGCCCGGGACGCCGAGAGCGATCACGACGATCGCTCGCGTCCCCGACCGCGACTGAGAGGACTCGAGACGAGTGTGGGTACGATCCACGATCAGGCCGTCGCTTCTAGCTGTGCGACGCGTTGCTCGTCGACGAATATCTCGATCGTTACGGAATCCCCCGAGCGCATCGAGGGACCGTTCGTTCCAGCCAGCGTGAACGACGCCGCCTCGCCGGCCCGCCACTTCGTCGACGTCGCGCTGTTGAACGGACCCGTCGGTCCGCTCTCGAAGCCTCGAGCCGAAAAGAAGGGTACCGGGGGCTGTCGATCCAGCGGTTCGCCTTCGATGTAAACGCGGAGATCCATCGCGGTGGGGTCGATCGTATCGCCACCGCGATGGAGAATCGTTATCTCGCCGGGGAGTTCGGCGGTCGCCTCGAACGAAGCGGCAGTGGGCGAAGACGGCGGCTGGACGGTGGCACTCGCCCCGACGACGGCCGCGAGCAGGACGGTCACCGCGAGCAGACACACGACACCGACGACGGGAGAGAGCGCTCGATCGGTCATGGGGACGCTGGCCGCGTACTGATGTAAAAATCACCGGGTCAGAGAACGCGTCGAAGGGTTAGCCGAGGTGGGTGTTGAGCGCCACCGATTCGCCCTCGTGGGTCGCGTTCACCGTCGCGGCACCGCGAGGGGCGACGACCCAGAGTCGATCGCCGTCGGTCGAGCCAATCGGTTCGTCGTTCAGTTCGATCGACGCATCGACGAACTGGCCGGTCGAGGTGTCGACGACGGCGATACCCAACGGCCCGCCGGAACGCGTGGCGTTGAGCACGAGTTGGAGGTCGCCGTTCGTCTGTTCGAACGTGGTGGTGGGCATCGATTCGACGTCGATCCGCTGCGTTTCATAGAGGATCTCCGTCGAACCGCTGTCGAGGTACGTCTCGATCGAACCGTGCGAATGGCTGGCGCGGAAGCGATAGAGACGAACCTGTGCCGGGCCCATCGCGTCGATCGCCTCGAAGCGGTTTGTCGCCCACGGGTACAGTTCGGTGAACCGATCCAAGGCCGGCGACGGGTTCCCGTCGTATTGATCGGAGACGTCGGCGCGCTTTGCCGTCGGGTCGTACGCTTCGCGCAGATACGTATCCTCGGTCGGCGAAACCGTCGCTAACACGATACCGTCGGCGGCGGTTTCGACGTAGACTCTCGATGACGAACCGCTCTCGAACGAACGGCTCAGTTGCGCTCTGACCGGACCGCCCATCGGAACGAGTCGAACCTGCGCCGTCACCGCTTGATCGGCGGCGGCATCCATGGCGTGATCTTCAGCGGTGTCATCGAGCCACTCGAGCGCTTCGTTGGTCGCCTCGGCTTCGCGGTGGACCGTCGCGAGCGTCCGGAGCAGTTCTCGCTCGCTCACGGTCCCGTTGTTGAACCGTCGGATCGCGCTCGTTTGGGTGGCGTCTAGCGCTTCGGCCCGCTGAGAGAATCGCTCGACGCCGCTTTCGACAACCGCACGGCGGTCGGTGTCGGTGTCGGCGTTCTCGTATTGTCGCCGCAACGAGTCATGGAGGTAGGCGCTTCGAAGCCGACCGGTGTCGCCCTCGATCGCCCCGGCGACATCGAGCCCGGTCGTTTGCTGTTCGGTTCGATCGATCGAACCCGACGGTGGGGCGAGGTACTCGGAGGTGTTGTCGGCCGAAACGACCGACATCGATCCGTCGGAATCCCCGTCGACCTGTAACAGCCCGCTCGGCGCGTCGGATCCGGTGACGACACCGCCGATCGGCGCTACACAGAGGAGGAGAGCGAAAAGCAGGATGCGGGTCCCGTCCATACCGAGGCGATGTACCGGACGAATAAAAATCCGCCCGTTGAATCCGCAACCGAACGGAAGGAGGAGGACCGTCGAGACGGTTTATCGGGGACGTAGACGTTTTATCACGGGATGGAAAGCGTTTTGCCACGCCGGAATCGATGATGTATCGATGCGGTACCGGGTCCCCCTCCTACTGTGTGCCCTCCTCGTTTGCGCCGCCGCGTTCGGCTCCGCCCCGGTCGCCGGACAGCCGCAGGCTGACAGGACACATCTCGAAGTTCAGCTACAGGACGACGGCGACGCCGAATGGAGTGTGACGGTCGCGATTCCGATCGCGGACGAGGACGAACGCGAAGACTTCGAAGCGTTTGCGAGGCGGTTCGAAGCCGGGACGAGCGATCTCGATTTGGGCGTCAACGCCTTCGAGCAAGCCGCCGAATCGGCGGCCCCCGGAAGCGACCGAGAGATGGAGATACGCTCGATCACTCGTGAAAGCGAGATCGTCAACGAGACCGAAGATGGCGAAGTCGTCTCGCAGCGAGGATTGCTTCGGGTAACGTTCACTTGGGAATCTTTCGCACGGATCGGAGAGAACGACGCGCTGTACGTCGACGACGCGTTCAACACCACCGACGGGACGTGGCTTCCCGGACTCGCCGCGGATCAATCGCTCACGATCGGATCGCCGCCGGGGTACGGCGGACCGACGACCTCCCCGATCGGCGCCGAACAGGGCGACCTCCA
>JBNJFV010000229.1:0-3828 GCA_051747145.1 Halobacteriota archaeon | reverse complement strand
GTCTTCCCGAGCGATGTCAATGACGCGGAGGCGTTCGTCCGGACGTACGCGGTCGGACGCATGGAGGGGCGACCCGACCACGCGGCGGGAGTCCGATCGCCGTCGCCGTCCCCGTCGTCGCGAGAAATCGCCGTCTGAGGTGCTGGCTCGGCCCGTTGTCGTTCGTTCGTTCGTTCGTGTCGTTCGACGTTCGATTTCGTGTCATCGTCGGTATTTCGTGTCGGTAGGTTCGGTCAGTGCGGCGGTTCAATCGTCGCTCACGGCGATCGGTTTGCGGGCGGATTCCCCCGAAAGCGCCTCCAAACACGCGAGCCAATCGAGCATGTACTCGCCCGCGAAGGTGAGAAACTCGCCGTTGGTGTACTCGTCCCATTCGCCATCGGCCAGTTGCCGGCCGACAGCTTCGGCGACGTCGGCGTAACTATCGGCAGCGTCGCCGACAGCGTCGACGATCTCGAAGAAATGTTCGTTCAGCTCCAAGCCCGCAACCTCGTTTTGCAGGTCGTCGAAGGTCGATCGGGGTGCTTTGTTGTGCTCACACAGCGGCGATCCGTTGACGATCCGCCCACCGAGCACGTCGCAGGCGCGTTTGAGGACGATCCCGCTCCAGATGTCGTCGAAGCGGCCCACGTCCCATGGGTTGTCGTCCATCGGGAACTGATAGAACGCCGGAATCACCTCCCGGCGGAACGCGAGGTTCATCGAACAGACGGTCAGATAGTCGCCACGATCGGCGACGAAGTCCTCGCCGAAATCCGACGCCGTCGTTCGGGTCTGCGCCTGTCCGCGTAGATCGCCGTCCATCAGTATCCGCACTGCGTCGAGGTCCGGAACGTTCGTCCATAACCCCTGTGAGGCGACGACGTGATCGACGTTGCTCCGGCCGAGTTCGATGCGTTCGTCCATTGCCGCGTACGGATATCCGCGAGGATACAACGAACCGTCGCCGTGCTCGTAGAGGACGTTGACCCACCGGCTGTCGGAGCCGACCGATCTGAGTTCTCCCACGAAGTTGAGCGTCCCGAGGTGTTCGCCGAAGAAGTCGATCGACTCGTGGGGGCGCGTGTCGTCGTCGATAAAGACGCCGTAGGGGAACTCTCGGTCCCACATGTATAACAACCCGAAACTCGTCTCGGCGTGGCTTGCGGCCGGAACCACGTGTGCGAACCGTTCGACGCCGTTGGACTCGTACCACGCTTGTCGGGCAGATCCGTCGAACACGCGACCCTCGACGTCTAGATCCGCGAGCATCCGTTCCATCCCGTCGGTGTCACAGAAATCTTCGGTGACGAGAACGAACCGGAGTCGATCGGTGTCGAACCCGTGGGCCTCGGCGTTGCGTACGTACGCCTCGACGCAGTCGTACTCGCGGATCGTCGGGACGATCACGCAGATGTCAGCCGTCGTCATCGTCGGTATCTCTGTTTAGGCGGGCCTAAACTTTTGTGGTCTCCGAGAAACGCCCCGAATGAGGTGTCTCGGTGGTACCGGTACCGACTGGTACAGAATCGTGAGTGCGGTCGTCAGTTGGTCGTCGATCGAGTTTCCTCGTCCTTTTCGGGTTCGACGGGTGGTTCGACGCCCTCGGCGGCCTCGACGTAGGCGGTCTCTTTTTCGGTCGTGACGTGCCAGCGGTCGATCGTATCCTCGTACTCGCCGAGCCGTTCGGATACCTCCGCTTTCAACTCGTCGTCGTTGACGTTCACCTCGAAGATGAACCGGTCGCCGTCGCCTGTCCCCCCGC
Source organism: Halobacteriota archaeon (assembly GCA_051747145.1). GTDB lineage: Archaea > Halobacteriota > Halobacteria > Halobacteriales > Haloferacaceae > JBNJFV01. Next base: position 2,084 of record JBNJFV010000229.1, on the reverse strand, counting down.
GCGTCGTCTTCTGTATGTTCGCGCTTACGAGTTCGTTGTCGAAGTAGTAGGGCGCAAGCTGGGTCATCACTTTCTGATACACCGTGTTCTCGACTTTTCGGATCGCCTTTCGCCCCGCCGAATCGGCCGCTCGCGCGACGTAATCGAGCGATTCCTCCCAGCGATCGATCGCACCGCTGTCGTCTCCTTGTTCGACTTTCTGGTAGGATTCTGCGAGCTTCTCACCGGCTGTTTTCAGGTCGTCGCCGACGTCTTTGCCGGCCCGCTCGCCTTCGCCCTCGCCGACGCTCGCCTGTGCGGCGGTCTTTTCGCTGACGTCTTTGCTCAACCGTTCGTGGGGTTTCGGCCGCCACTCGTCCCACTCCTCGAAGGCCGCCCCTTCCACGCCCGCCTCTCGAAGCGCTTGCGTGATCCGCTCGCCGTGCTCGACGATGTCGACCCACCCTCCGCGCTCTTTGAAGCCCGCGATGCTTTCTTCCATCTCGTTGGCGATGCCCTATGTGGGGTGTCCTTTTAAAGCTCTCTGTGAGCGAATTCTCATCACAATCACGGTCACGTGAAAAACTGGTCGTTAGCGATTCCCGCCGTACGTTATTCGGACCGCAAGTTCGTTCAAGCGGGTCGTTATCCCGCCGAACCACGCCCCCGGCGAAACCCGCTTTGCCTCCGATTCGTCGATCTCGATGCGGGCACCGCCGAACGGATCACGCTCGGCACGTCCGTCCTCGTCAACGGCGGCGTCGATAACGGTGGTCATCGAACACCGGCCACACGCTTCGGTCCGTTTGTCACTCATTACCAGTCACTGGTGTCCCGAAGGGACTCCGTCTGCTTAACGTTTGTCCCGGTCGGTTCGGTACCGTCGTGTCGACCCCCGCCTGTCGACGGGTTTTTGCACGCTGCATCGTACCACCAGCCATGGGATACCGAACCGTCGATCCGGACGCCCTCGATCCGGTGGCCGATCGACCGTGTGACCTTCGACGATTGAGCGATCGTGGGGCGCTCGAACACGTCGCGGTGAACCGCTTTCGCGCCGAACCGGGCGAACAGCTCCCGCTGACGTATCACTATCACGAGACACAACAGGAGGCGTTTTTCGTCGTTTCGGGGACGCTTTCGATCGAAACGCCCGAGGAAACACACACGGTGCCGGCCGGTCAGCTGTTCGTCGCCGACGCGGAGAGCCCTCACAGAGCGTACAACGCCGCGGACGCGAACGGGACGGTCACCGTACTGGCGCTGGGGGCACCCCCTGTCGATGGCGACGCAGTCGCATACGAACCATGAGCGACGGAACTGGCGAGGCCACAGAGGACGTGCCAGCGGATCGGCTCCCCGAGGAGATCCGAGAGGCGGTCCCGGTGTGGGACGACGAGTATTTCGATCGGGTGAGCGATCGGTTAATGTACAACTACGACCTGCAGAAAGACCACGTCGTCGCCGGCGAGCGGTTCGATCTGTACGGCGAACTCCGCATGGAGATCCAAAAGCAGTTCGTCCATCCGGCGTTGAACTACGCGAATCACTCCACCGAGGAGTATCTGTTCGCCCGCCGGGTTTCGACGCTTCGCGTCGAGGAACTCGAACGGCTCGTCGACGTCGGCCACGACCTCGCCGACGAGTGGATCATCGCCGACGAGGAACACTTCGGCACCGACTTCACGTTCGTGGTTGTCTGTGATTCGATCACTGATTCGGTTCGATCGTTCGTCTCGTCGTTCTCCGATCGGACGCTTTTGAAGTTCGGCTACTACGGCCACTACGAGATCAATCTCGTCGTGGTTACTCCCGACGAGGAGGACGCGGTCGCAAGCGCGAACGCCGACGTCCTGGAGGCGTTTACGCTCTGGGACGACGTCACGAAACCCGAACACGGATTCTTATCGCGGCTCGCACACCGATTCTGGCGTTGACATCCTCCCTGCGCTGACGAGACTTTCGGCTCGGATTTTCCGTCCGCCCCCAGGACATCGAGGTTATTTGGCTGGCTGGGAAAGCACAGAGCAGAATTTGATTCGGCACCGCACGACATTTTACGCCTGCACAACCCATACCAGCTGGTTCGAGGCTGTATTCGACGT
>JBNJFV010000228.1:0-3850 GCA_051747145.1 Halobacteriota archaeon | reverse complement strand
GGTGGTGGCACTGTCGTCTTCGCTGCCGAACCGTGGAAGCACATCCACACCGAATTCGGCGGCTGGATCGACGGCGTGACGAGCGCCGCCGTTTTGAGTCGCCTCATCGCAACAGAGGGGTTTTCTGCCCTTCGTGACCCGGTATCCGAACGGCCGTATCGAAAGGTAAGCGTCGAATGTCCGGACGACGAGAAGACTCGAGTGATGGAACACCTCGAACGGTCGCTCCCCGACGTTTTCGCGGAGGCGACCGTCGACACCGAACACGGTGTTCGACTCGAACTTCCGGACGGTTCATGGGTGTTAGTTCGTCCCAGCGGGACCGAGCCGTACATTCGACTCTACGCGGAAAGCACCGAGGTCGATGCGCTCGTCTCACAGACGCGATCGGAAATCGAACGCGCGATTTCCTGACATCCAGTTCGCGTCGTCGTCGGTCACTCGTCTCGTTCGGAATCACACGACGGTCTCGTCGTCGGTCACTCGTCACTTTCGTACGGATCGCCGGCCGCTTTCGGCATCCGCGTCCGACCGACGAACGTCAACACGACGACGACCGCGACGTACGGGATAATACCGATCAACGTCGAGGAAAGCTCGACACCCGCGAGCTGTTGAACCTGTAACTGCAACGCGTTGAGCCCGGCGAACAGGAACGAGGCAGCGGCCGCCAACACCGGGTTGTAGTTGCCGATCAGATAGGCGGTGAGACCGATCCACCCCCGTCCGTCGACCATCGTATCGCCGGTTCCCACAAACTGTCCCGCGTTCAACGCGAGCCCGGCCCCGCCGATGCCGCAGTAGATCCCCGAAAGCAAGACGGCCGCGTATCTGATCTTCCGGACGTCGACGCCGACCGTGTCGAGCGCTTTCGGATCTTCGCCGCTTGCCTGTAGGTGTTTTCCGAACGCGGTCCGGTTGAGCAACAGCCACGAGAACGGCACCGCAACGAGCAACAAATACACCGGCGGCGTCGACTGAAACAGCGCGGGTCCGATCGCGGGAACATCCGCGAGGATGGGGATCGGAACTGCAGAAAACGTCCCGACGCTGGGGCTGTTGCGCGAGCCCCAGACGACGATGCTCATAAACGGCGCAAGGCCCAGCGCGATCAGCCACACGGCGAGGCCGGCGATGATCTGATCGGCCTTGAACTCGATACAGACGGCTGCAAAGGCAAGCGCGGCGATACTGCTGAGCAGTACCGCCAATCCGAATCCAACCCACACACCCATCGCACCGCCCCCGACGACCCACATCCCGCCGATCGCGGCGACGGCGGCGATGATGAGCAGCCCTTCGAGGCCGATGTTGATGACGCCGGACTTCTCCGCGAAGATACCGCCCATCGCCGCGAAGGCGATCGGCACCGTGAGGCGCAGCGCCGAGCGGACGTACGAGGCGTCGAAGATGCCGACGATCTCCCCTGCGAGGAGTCGTAGCTCTGGAACGATCGCGAGGACCGACAGGACGAGAACGAGCCCGCCGGCGAGCAGGCCGCTCCGTCGATCGAGCGTCGGACTACTCATCGGCGGCCCCTCCGTCGGCCGCGACCGATTGGGGCTCGGTTCCGTATCCGTAGCGTTTGCCGATGAGACGGAAGAACTCCGGCATCGCGACGAAGAGGATGATCAACCCGCGAAGGACGCCGACGAGTTCCGCAGGGACGCCCAGCGTAAAGTTGACCTCGAGCGCACCGGCTTTCAACATCCCGAACAGCATCGACGACGGGATGACCCCGATCGGGTTGTTCCCTGCGAGGATCGATACCGCGATCCCGTCGAAACCGAGCGGCGGCATCCCGCTTTGCCACCGGTAGAGGATCATCAACACGTACACGCCGCCGGCGATCCCGCCCAGGGCACCCGAGAGCGTCATACTCGTGACGATGTTTCGTTCCGCGTCGACACCACCGTAGGCGGCTGCCTCCGATTGGATGCCGCTCGTCCGGAGTTCGTAGCCGATCACGGTCCGTTCGTACAGCAGGTAGATTCCCGCCGCGATGAGCAACCCGAACACGAGCGCAATGATCGAAAATCGGGTCCCGCCGATCGTCGCCGGAAGTCGGGCGAACGCGGGAACCGAGTGCGTTTGCACCGTGTCGGTCGTGAGATCGCCGACGCGATTTCGGACGAGGTAGAATGCGACGCCCGCAGCGACGAAGTTCAGCATGATCGTCGTGATGACCTCGTGCGCGTCGGCGTAGGCTTTCATCACGCCGGGTATCAACCCCCAGAATCCACCGATCACCGCTCCGATGAGGATGCCAATCGGGACGAGCACCATCCCGCCGAGAGCGTTCTTCGGGACGATCGGCGCGAGCCAAATGACAGTCAGTGCCGTTCCGAGTGCACCGAGCACCATCTGGCCTTGCGTCCCGATGTTGAACAATCCCGCCCGAAACGCGACGGCGACCGACAGCCCCGTAAATAGTAGAATCGTCGTCTCCTGAAGCGTGAGCCCGACGTTTGTCGGCGATCCGAACGCCCCGACCAACATCGTCCAGTACACCTCGAATGGGTTGTAACACAGCTGTACCCCCGCGATCGACACAGCCGGCTGTCGACAGGACGCGAGGGCTCCCGAGACGGCCACCAACACCCCGCCGACGACGATGGCGAATCCGAGCGCGGCGACGCTGATCGTGATCCGCTCGCGTACGGAGGCGTCGACGATCTCGTCGAGAACGGCTTCGAACCGACTACGCATCTACGCCCCCGGCTGTCGCGTGTTCGCCCACGTCTTTGTGGATGTTTGGCTCGTAGTCGTCTGGGTACTCGCCGGCCATGAGGAGGCCGATCTCCGATTCGGTGACCGAATCGGGATCGACGATGTCGACGAACACTCCGTCGTTCATAACGGCCATCCGATCCGAAAGCCGGCGGACTTCTTCGAGCTTCGAGGAGACGAGAAGCGTGGCGACGCCCGCCGTTCGCAGTTCCAGCAGGCGGTTGTGGATGAATTCGATACTCCCGATGTCGACTCCTCTCGTGGGATGAGAGGCGACGACGAGGGAGGGATCGCGTTCGAGTTCCCGCCCCACGATGAATTTCTGTTGGTTTCCGCCCGATAGCGATCCGGCGATCGCGTCCGCAGACGGTGGACGGACGTCGTATTCGTCGATCACGGTTTCGGCGTATTCGCGCGTGTGTTCCCAGTTGACGATCCCGCCTGCGGAAAACTCGGGGAGTTTCTGGGTGCCCAACAGCGCGTTTCGCACAAGGTCGTACTGGAGCACGAGACTTCGGCGGTGACGATCCTCTGCAATAAAGGCCATTCCCCGTTCGATCCGCCGTCTCCGCGACGCGTCGGTTATGTCGACGCCGTCCAGGGAAATCCGACCGTCGGCCGCCTCGCGGAGGCCGGTGATTGCTTCGACGAGTTCCGACTGTCCGTTTCCGTCGACGCCCGCGATACCGAACACTTCCCCACCGTCAACCTCGAACGAGACGTTTTCGACAGCCCGGGCACCGCGGCTATCTGTAACTGCAACTTCTGAGACCGAGAGGACGACGTCACCCCGGTTGGCCGGTGGTGCGGAGACTTCCAGCAGTACGTCACGGCCGACCATCATTCTGGCGAGTTCCTCGCTCGTCGTCGCGTTCGCCTCGACCGTTCCGACGAGTTTGCCGTCGCGAAGTACGCTGATGCGGTCGGCCACGGCCAACGCCTCGCCGAGTTTGTGTGTGATGAAGATGATCGTCTTCCCGTCGGCGATCAACTCCTCGAAGACCGAAAAGAGTCGATCGACCTCCTGTGGCGTCAGCACCGCCGTCGGCTCGTCCAAAATGAGGATATCCGCACCGCGATAGAGCGCTTTGAGTATCTCGACGCGTTGCTGTTCGCCGAC
>JBNJFV010000227.1:0-3863 GCA_051747145.1 Halobacteriota archaeon | reverse complement strand
CGGCGGCAACAAGTTTCAGTTTCACCCCGGTAGTATCACACAGGATCGAACGACCGATCGAGAGGCGTCCGATACGCTGACCGACACCGATCCCGATACAGTACGGTGTGCGTCGACAGACGGACCCGAGCCGGACGCATCGAACTCGGCCGTCGAAGGGGATTTCGACGGTGGCAAACCGTCATCGTCGGGTTCAACACGCGACCAACGTGTCGACGCGGTGACTTCGGACGCCGTCGTCGAACGATCGACTGGGTCCCACGGGCAACACGACACCCCGGAGTCCGAAGAAGACAGCGCACAAGCGAGCGCTCGGTCCGACGTCGTGTCCTCGGAGGAACTCGAAGCCGCTCGATCGACTACGACCCACACTGCTGGCGATCGTCCCGACGAGCAAGATCGCGACACTGACGCGTCCGCAGGTAACTCCCCGCAGGAAACGCCGCCGAACATCGAACAACTTCGCGAAGAGCTCAACGAACAGTTCGAAAGCATCAAGATCCTCAACCCCGGCCAGTACGAGATCAATCTGATGGAACTGTACGATCGGGACGAATATATCATCTCGCTCCGCGAAGACGGTCGGTACGTTATCGAAGTCCCTGACGCGTGGGGCGTCTCCGATCCCGAAGCGTGACTGCCTTCGTTTCGATTGCACCGGAATGGATCGACAGTACTGTGTTTTCCAGTTGAAACGTGGGGGTGTAAATCAGACCCAATATGCGACGATGAATTCTTCGCTTGCTCGCGTCCATCGTCGTCCGGCCAGTTTTCACGTGAATATTTGACAACCTAACGACGATTGATTGTGGATTCTGCCACGGCTTCGATCGTTTCAATACGTACTCGTCCTACCGGACAACCCATCAATCTTGTAATACGGCAACGGTTGGAAATGTGGACAACGTTATGCGGTTCCCACCAGTAGACACGGGCATGTTGACTCACGGTGTGGCGATTGGGGCCGTTGTGGGGGCAAGACAATGCGTGTAGTGGCAAAGTTCGGCGGGACGAGTCTCGGCAGTGGCGATCGGATCAATCGAGCGGCAGACTCGATCGCGAAAGCTGTCGACGCCGGTCACGAGATTGCCGTCGTCGCCAGCGCAATGGGATCGACGACCGACGATCTGCTCGAGGAGATTCGATTCGACGCCTCCGATTCCGATCGTGCGGAGATCGTTTCGATGGGAGAGCGAACGAGCGTGCGCATGCTCAAAGCAGCGTTGACCGCTCGCGGCGTGAACGCGGTGTTCCTCGAACCAGGTAGCGACGAGTGGCCGGTCATCACGAACGATCTGGGCGAGGTCGACGTCGAGGCGACGACCGATCGAGCGACCGAACTCGCCGACAGACTCGACGACGTGGTCCCCGTCATCACTGGATTTCTCGCACAGAACCACGAGGGGGAGATCACGACACTTGGACGTGGTGGGTCTGACACGACAGCTGTCATGCTCGGCAACTACATGAATGCCGACGAGGTCGTAATCGTCACCGACGTCGAAGGCGTGATGACCGGCGATCCGCGCGTCGTCGAAGGGGCACGAAACGTCGGGCGTATCACCGTCGACGAGCTACGAAATCTCTCGTTCCGGGGGGCGGAAGTCGTCGCCCCGAGTGCGTTGTCGTACAAATCAGGGGACATGAATGTGCGGGTCGTTCACTATCAACACGGCGATCTCCTCACCGGTGGCACGCGCATCGAGGGGCAGTTTCAGAACCTCATCGACATGCAGGAGTCGCCGTTCGTCTGCCTCACGGTCGCAGGACGGGCGATCCGAAACCGGCCCGGAATTCTCGCAGATCTGTCGAAAGCGCTCTCAGATGCAAACATCAATATCGATTGCGTCGCAAGCGGGATGGATTCGATCACGTTCTACGTCGAAAACGACCTCGCAGCGAAGGCCGAGGCAGTCTTACACGACGAGGTCGTCTCCGACGACGCCCTTTCGAGCGTCACTGTCGAGGACGACATCGCCGTTATCCGTGTCACCGGGGGCGAATTACCGAACAGACCTGGCGTTGTGCAGGACATCCTCACACCGATCGCCGAAGCGGGTATCAACCTTCACGACGTCATCACGAGCGCGACGTCGGTTGCGCTCTTCGTCGATTGGGACGATCGCGAAGAGACGTTAGACATCGTGCAGACCGAGTTCTGAACGCCGAACGCAGAACGCCAAACACCGAACGAAGATTGCCGATCGCCGATCGCGTACACCTTTTTTTGCGTTCTATCTCGAGATCGTCGTGGCTCTCCGTTGAGGGCTCGTCTCTGTGAGCTGGGTTCCGGGCTCGTTCGGAAGCGTTCGTCAATCGGCACTATTTCTCGCTACGGGAAGGATCGGTGATCAGGCCTCCAATTCGCCCGTCCGACGTCGGTCGTGGACGTTTGTGCGTCTTTTCGCACACTGCTCGTCGTTTTCAGTCGATGAGAGTTATCGGAATCGGATTGGTTGTACGCGTATGGAGCCAGCACACGAGCGCGGGGACCTCTCGGCATCACTCGAAGGAAGATCCTACAGAGCAAAAGCAGTCGAGCCGATTTCGCTACCCAGCCGATCGGACCGAACCGCCGCACTCAAGCGGGCCGGATACAACGTTTTCAACCTCCGATCGGCGGCGGTGTACGTCGATCTACTCACCGACAGCGGCACCGGCACAATGAGCGCCACCCAGTGGGCGGCCCTTCACCGCGGTGACGAGGCGTATGCGGGAAGCCGGAGTTTCGAACGGCTCGTCGAAGCCGTCCGGGAGGTGATGGGATTCGATTACGTCGTCCCGACACACCAGGGGCGGGGTGCGGAGAACGTCCTGTACGGTTCGCTACTCGATTCGGGCGACGTCGTACCGAACAACACGCATTTCGACACGACGCGGGCACACATCGCGGCGAACGGCGCGCGGCCGATCGACTGTCCGGCTCCCGACGCGCTTGAGCCGACCGAAGCCAATCGGAATCGATTCAACGGGAATATGGATCTCGATCGGGCACGCGAGCTGGCTGACGAACACGGAGCCGATGCGATTTCGGTCGTCGTGTTGACGATTACAAACAACTCGATGGCGGGACAACCGGTCAGCGTCGAACACACCCGTGACGTCGCGGCGTTCGCATCGGAGATCGACGCGACGTTCGTCATCGACGCGTGTCGGTTCGCCGAAAACGCCGCGTTCGTAAAGCGGTACGAACCGGGATATTCGAACGCATCGATCGCGGACATCGCCCGCGAACAGCTCTCGTATGCGGATGCGGTGACGATGAGTGGCAAGAAGGACGCACTCGTCAACATCGGCGGCTTCGCGGCGATGAACGACCCCGACCTGTTCGAAGCGGCGAAACAACGGGCGATTCTGTACGAAGGATTTCCGACCTACGGCGGGCTCGCTGGCCGCGATCTCGAGGCGATGGCCACCGGTTTGCGGGAAGCCGTGTCGGGCGAATACGTGTTCGATCGAATCGATCAGGTGGCACAGCTCGGATCGCTGCTCGAGGCGGCGGGGCTACCGGTGTACGAACCGTTCGGCGGCCACGCCGTGTACGCGAACGCGGGGGAGCTGTACGACCACCTGTCGCGATCGGCTTTCCCGGGACAGGTCCTGGTCTGTAATCTCTACCGCGAGGGCGGCGTTCGGACGGTAGAACTCGGACAGTTCGCGTTCCCGGGGACCGATCGCCCCGATTTCGTACGGTTCGCACTCCCAAGGCGGACGTACTTTCGCGAACATCTCGAACACGTCGCCGATACCGCCGCACGGGTCGTAGACGACGCCGAGGACGCGATCGGACTCGAAATCGTCTCCGAACCGTCGATGGACGAACTTCGGCACTTTTCCGCACGGCTCGCACCGACGACCGAACC
>JBNJFV010000226.1:0-3876 GCA_051747145.1 Halobacteriota archaeon | reverse complement strand
TCGCGGTCGGCAAAAACGTAGCGACAGCGGGTTCGAAAAATCCATTCCGGCTGCAATCGTACCCAGAAGGTTCAAACCGGGGCACGGACTACTTTCGGCGATGAGTGCTGGTGACGACCCCGAGTCTCGCGATGACGACCACCCATCGGAGGCGTCATCACCCGTCTTCGACGCGTCCGAATCGTCAGACGACGATACAACCGCGTCGCCAGCGTCCGACCGGTCGAACTCCCTCGAGGACGACACCGACGATCCGACGACTGGATCGGCCGACGAATTTCGATCGCGCCGCCGTGAGACGACATCCGAGCGGACGGACCCACAACCGAACATTCTCTCCCGAGTGTATCGTGCCGATCACGGTGCGCTCTTGTTCGTTCGGGAGATCGCATCGAGCGCGTTCATCGTATTGTTGATCGGGGCGTTGTTGTTCGGTGCCAGCGGCGTGTGGCCCCCCATGGTCGCGATCGAGAGCGGAAGTATGGAGCCGAATATCGAAAAGTACGACCTCGTTTTCGTTACCGAACCCGGTCGCTTCGCCCCCGACGGCGCAAACGACGACGGGATCGTGACACGCGAAACCGGCGAGTCGATCGGGTATTCGTCGTTCAACGAACCCGGGTCCGTCATCGTCTTCGACGACCCAGCAAGCGGCGGGCCGCCGATCATCCATCGCCCACACATGTACGTCCAATCGGGCGAAAACTGGATCGAACGGGCCGATCGCGACTATGCCGGCGGTGCCAGTTGTGCGGACGTCTCGACCTGTCCGGCCGACACCGACGGGTACGTGACCAAAGGGGACAACAACGCCCGGTACGATCAGACGAACCGAATTGCGCCGATCGTCGAAGACGAGTGGGTGTCGGGTGTCGCCAGGGTACGGATCCCGTATCTCGGGTGGATACGGCTCGCGTTTACCGGACAGACGATTTTGACGCCGTCGATTCCCCTTTTGGGGATCGCGATCGGTGCCGCGTTTCGCAAACGTAACCTGTGGATCGATCGGCCGTAGCGTCGATCGATCATAGTGTCGATCAGTTATTAATTCGATCGGACTGACTGATCGTGTTTGTACCCATTCGTTTCGACTGGAACCGAAACTCGTCGACGAAGCGTCGCCTACAACAACCCCCTTCATTTCAACTGGAAACTACCATCGGTTCGTGTGTCGCCACTCCAGTTGTTCGACCGATTCGACGGAAGACTGTCTGGGGATGTGAATGTAGTATCCGACGAATGCGACAGCGACGCACGGACGGGTAGCGCCGCCAGTCCTCCGATCAGTTATCGAAGCGCGACTGCACGAACGGTTTTACAGTGTCGAGGTCACCGAGTCGCGAATCGGACAACAACACCGCCTCGGTTTCGGCGATCGGGACCGAGAGACTGATCTCTTTCGTTCGCCCGTATCGACCCTTCGAGACGACGATCGCGTTGACAATTCCGAGCATGTCGAGTTCGGAAATCAGATCCGTGACTCGCCGTTGGGTGAGGACGTCAGTGTCCAGTTCCGTACAGATGCGTTTGTAAATGTTGAACACCTCGCCGGTGTTGATGTTCTGGACGTCGTTTTTTTCCAGGAGAATGATCGAAAACAGCACGATTTTCGACTGCGTCGGAAGCGTTCGTACCACCTCGACGACCCGATCGAGTTCGATCTTGTCTTGGGCCTGTCTGACGTGGCTTTCGGTTACCGTGTCGGTTTGGCCGCGTTCTGCAAGTTCCCCCGCAGTCCGAAGGAGATCGAGTGCCCGACGAGCGTCCCCGTGTTCCTGGGCGGCGAACGCTGCACACAGCGGTATGACGTCCGGCGAGAGGGCGTCTGGTTTGAACGAAATGTCAGCACGGTGTTGGAGGATGTCGCGAAGTTGCGTCGCGTCGTACGGCGGGAACACGATCTCCTCCTCGCCGAGTGACGATTTGACTCTGGGATCGAGAAAGTCGGTGAACTTCAGATCGTTCGAAATGCCCATGATAGAGATGCGGGAGTTTTGCAGTTCCGAGTTCATCCGAGAAAGGTTATACAGCGTGTCGTCGCCCGACTTTTCGACCAGTTTGTCGATCTCGTCCAGCATGATCACGACGACCCGCTCTGTGTAATCGACGGCCTCGAAAAACGTCGTGTACACCCGATCGGTGGGCCAGCCGGTCATCGGTACCGGCTCCATTTCCTCGACGTCCGCTGTCAGGTCCGCTATCTTCGATTCGATCGCGTCGATCGAGTCGAATTCTGTGTCGGAAAGCAACGGCGATCGGCTCGCAGAAACAAGGTCGTCGATGTCGTCGCCGAGTTCGTCTGTTTGTGCGTTGTCGTTCTCCCCTGTTGAGACCCGATCTGCTGGCGGCGAATCGGCGTCGGACTCCACAGCGTCAACGAGTGATTGCAGCTGGTCGATTCGATCGGTGATAAGGCGTTTGTTTTTCTCGATGAACGTGTTGGCAAGCTGTGCCAAGACGCGGTATTGGGTGTCTGTGACCTCACAGTTAATGTACTGGACGACGCAGGGGACGTCGTACTTTTGGGAGGTCGATTCCAGTTCCTGGCTGACGAACTTCGCACTCGCCGTCTTGCCCGTCCCCGTCTTTCCGTAGATGAGTATATTCGAGGGCGTATCTCCGCGGAGCGCCGAAACGAGTACCGTCGCGATCTGGTTGATCTGATCGGTCCGGTGTGGGAGTTCGTGTGGCGTATAGGAGGGACGAAGGACTTCCTTGTTCTCGAAGATCGGTTCTCCGGCGAGGAGGTCGTCGAAAAGCCCCTTACTTTCGGCTTCCTCGTCGTCTGCTAACATTCGGTCGAAATCAAATTTCGGCGTCGATCGATCGCGACTATCTGTTCGCGAGTCGTCGATCTCCTCTTCGAGCGTCGAATCAACCGCTTCGTCCTCACTGTGGGTACTGTCGGTGTCAGCGTCGGGCCGATCGGTGGGTGGGTCCGAATCGTTCGATTCGGTAGGAGGCGGAGATTCGGTGTGCCCCCGATCTTCGTCGTCTGCGTCTTTCATTATTCCGTGTTGTACCCCTTTATTTCGAGTGGAACGGCCGGTGCGAGACGGGGAAACCGCCTGCAGAGTATATCACGACCGGCTTCTGTCGATGTGGACGTATCGGTCGGTCCAATTGATGCAGTCGAACCAGATGAACAGGACCTACAAAAGTGTTGTCTCTTGAGATACTTACTGTCGTAGTTGCATCGAACCGATCGGGATCTCATATTGCTTCGGATCGTACAGTGGAGCGTACGTCCGATCGTACACTCGATCGAGAATGTAGCGCGGACGCGCCACCAGCGCGTGGTATTTTCGGAGAGAAGACCAGTCGTCTGATTGGGCGTGTTCGATCCACAGCAATAGAAATTTGTACGAATTGCATTCCGGTGATCGCCCGATCAACGTTTCCGGTGAGGCGTCTCACGAGACGCCACCGATGCGGTGGATTATTTCCCGGTTTGTAACGCAGTCGAAACGAAGGGCCAACAGATTGGGATACACAGCTGTTACTCCTATTCAGGCAAGTGACTCGAAGGTATCACGTGACTGAGCCACCGGTGCAGTTACAAAATATCGCCGCATACTCGGTCAGAATTAACAGGTTTTCACTGTGATTGGTTACAGAATAACATCATCACCCACGTTCAAATCCACTACAAACCACAAAATGTCGGATAGTTTGAATTATGGGTTGTTTCGTTGAACCGTCCTACAGCACCCCCCACCCCATTGTTTCGGGTGGAACTAACTGAACGCGGACCGTGAAAATCTCGAACCTAGTCCCTTACCAGAAACTTTTAAATGCTATAATGATTAATTAGTCCGTAGTGGTGAAAACACTGAAGCTCACACACCATCCATACATAAATTATCTTTACTTAGT
>JBNJFV010000225.1:0-3881 GCA_051747145.1 Halobacteriota archaeon | reverse complement strand
GACGAGTTGAGCGCGAAAACGATCAAAGGGCAGAAGTACCGCCTCGATGCGTTCGTACAGTGGTGCGAAGAAGAAGGAATCGAGAACCTGAACGACCTGACGGGGCGGGATTTATACGAATACAGAATTTGGCGGCGTGAGGGACACGGGGAAGGCCGTGATCCGATCGCTCTGATCACCCTACGTGGGCAACTCGCAACGGTTCGAGCTTTTCTCCGGTTCTGTTCGGAGATCGACGCGGTTCCGGAAGACCTGTTCACGAAGGTATCACTACCGTCTGTATCTGGACAAGCGGGTGTTAGCGACAGTACGCTTGATCCCGAACGTATCGGGCCGATCTTGGACTATCTGAAGCGGTATAAGTACGCCTCTCGCCAGCACGTAACCGTTCTGTTGATGTGGCGTACCGGTGCGCGAGTCGGTGCGATTCGAGGGTTAGATCTCGAAGACTGTGAGCTGAATTCGACGACTCCCGGCGTTGAATTTCGCCACCGACCGGATACGGATACACCACTGAAAAACAAGGAGGATGGCGAACGGTGGAATTCCATCACCGGCTACGTTGCGGGCGTATTGACGGATTACATCAACGGACCTCGAAAATCAGTGTCCGACAAATACGGGCGGAAACCCCTGTTAACCACGTCGCAAGGACGCCCCGCAACAACGACGCTCCGGACTACGCTGTACGAATATACGCGCCCGTGCGTCATCGGGGAGCCGTGTCCACACAATCGTGATCCCGATACGTGCGAAGCGATGGATTACAACTCCGCGAGTAAGTGCCCATCCTCGAGGTCGCCGCACGACCTCCGAAGTGGACGAGTCACGATGTACCGGCGATCGGACGTACCGCGCGACGTGGTTCGTGATCGGCTAAACGCAAGTGTCGATATTCTGGATCGCCATTATGATCGGCGTTCAGAGCGTGAGAAGGCAGAACAGCGCCGTGGCTACCTTCCATCAGGAGAATAAAATGTACTCGAATCCCAACGTCAGTGAAAACGCGAAAAGTGCCACCCGGCAGGGCCCATGTAAAATCAATGTGTTTTCGTCTGTATTAATGTCTGAGTATTAACCCGCAAAAAGCCGACCACCGACGTTTTCACCGAATGAGAACGATCGCACATCCTTTCACGATCGTCCACAAATACTCCGGTATGGTAGAACTCCTACAGCAAATCACCCAACCCGAGTTGCACCGCGGTCTCGAAGGCGTGGTCGTCGACGAATCGGGACTCAGCGACATCGACGGCGATGTCGGGCGGCTCGTCTATCGGGGGTACGCGATCGAGGATCTCGCGACGGAGGCCCAGTTCGAGGAGGTGTTACACTTGCTGTGGCACGGCACCCTCCCCGATCGCGACCAGCTCGAGGCGTTCGTCGAGCCGATGGTGGCCGAGCGAGCCGTCGACGACGGCGTCCTCGACGTCGTCGCAGAACTCGCCAGACAGGACGAAACCCCCATGGCGGCGCTCAGGACGAGCGTGTCGATGCTGTCTGCGTACGACCCAGAGCCCGACGCGGCCCACGACGACCTTGCGGCCACCCTCCGGGACGGACGTCGCATCACCGCGAAGGTGCCGACGATCCTGGCGGCGTTCGATCGGCTCCGTCGCGGTGAGGAACCGATCGAACCGCGAACGGATCTTGGACACGCTGCGAACTTCCTGTACATGTTGACCGGCGCTGAACCCGACGACGTGGCCGCCGAAACGTTCGACATGGCGCTGACGCTGCACGCCGATCACGGGCTGAACGCGTCGACGTTCACGACGATGGTGATCGTGAGTACGTACGCCGACATCTACAACGCGATTACCGGCGGTATCGGGGCGCTGTCGGGACCGTGGCACGGCGGTGCCAACCAGGACGTTATGTACACGCTGATGGACGTCGACGAGAGCGGTATGGACGTGATCGAATGGGTCGAAGACACCCTCGAGAGCGGCGGCCGGATCCCCGGCTGGGGGCATCGGGTGTACAACGTCAAAGATCCCCGTGCGAAGATCCTCGAAAAACGAAGCGAACTGCTGGCCGAATCGACGGGCGAGCGCAAGTGGCACGAGTACACGACGTCGATCGAACGCTACCTGACCGAGGAGGTCGGCCTTCCGGAGAAGGACATCGCGCCGAACGTGGACTTCTACTCGGGGTCGGTCTACTACCAGCTCGGCATCCCGATCGACCTGTACACCCCCATCTTCGCGATGAGCCGCGTCGGCGGCTGGATCGCACACGTCCTCGAATACGTCGCGGAGAACCGGCTCATCCGCCCGCGGGCCCGCTACGTCGGCCCCGAAAGCCAGACGTTCGTGCCGATCGATCGGCGATAGGCGCGTGCGCACGAGGCAAACAAAAGCTGACGCGGGCCATCGAGTTCGACCGATAGCTCCCGTCGGGACAGATTGTACGAACGTGGGAATCGTCGACCGATATTTCCGCACCCCGGTCGAACGATCGAACAACGAACGATGACTGTAAAAAACATCGCACGGACCGACGTCGTTACCGTCCAGCCGACAGCGTCTATCGAGTCTGTCGCAGCACTGATGAACGAAGAGCAGATCGGAAGCGTCGTCGTCGTCGACGGGACCGAACCGGTCGGACTCGTCACCGATCGGGACATCGGCATCGGCGTCTGGCAGTACGACGACCCGTCGACGGTGACGGCTGCAGACCTCATGTCGAGCGACCCAGTCACCGTCGACGTCGGTACCGAAATCTACGAGGCGCTCCGTACGGCCCGATCGGCTGGCGTTCGCCGACTTCCGCTCACCGAGGAGGGGACGTTGGTGGGAATCGTGACCCTGGACGACATCATCGTCCTGCTGGCCGGGGAGTTCGAGGAGGTTTCGAACGTCGTACAGTCGCACTCGCCACCGTATTAGCCTTCGAGTGCGACACTCGTCACTCCAAAAACGTCTCGAGCAGCTCCTCGAGTACCCGGTCGATCGACTCGTCGCCGTAGTATCGGATCTCGCCGCTACGCGCATCGAAGTCGAGCCACCCGTTCGACTCCATCAGCGGAAGGTGGGTGTGGCGGAGCGAAACGGCCAGTTCCTCGCGATCGGCCGACGGTATCCGACGGTCGAGCGACTTTATGAGCGCGTCAAACGTCGCGGTCTCTGTCCCGTCTGCGGTTTCGAAAACGGCCAACAATTCCCTACGGACGCAATCGCTCATCACGCGCATGACTGTGTTGATGTGTTGTGCTTCCGCCGAGGAGCAATCCGTAGTGGCCATAGGTGACGATTCGGTCACAAGATATATTAATCCGTTCCAGGAACGGGCCCAAATTGGGGTACACCTGGCCAGTGGTGAGTACACCGAGCGATCGCGCCGGTCACCACTTGCCGAGTATGTTACCGATAACTAACGGGAAAGAACGCATACGGTACCGGACGTGGTGAATTAAATACGAAATGACAGATCGACGGCCCTCCTTCGATCGGCGGGAAACCCTCAAACTCGTCGGATCGCTCGGCGTACTCGGTGGGACCGGTGCGTTCGTCGGATCGACGGTCGCCCAGGAGGATTCACCGATCGGCACGCCGACGCCGACTCCAACGCCGACTGATACCCCCACTCCAACACCCACCCCAACGCCTACGCAGACTCCAACGCCTACGCAGACTCCAACGCCGACACCCACCCCAACGCCGACACCCACCCCAACGCCGACACCCACTCCAACGCCGACACCCACCCCAACGCCGACACCCACCCCAACGCCGACACCCACCCCAACGCCGACACCCACTCCAACGCCGACACCCACCCCAACGCCGACACCCACCCCAACGCCGACACCCACCCCAACGCCGACACCCACTCCAACGCCGACACCCACCCCAACGCCGACACCCACTCCAACGCCG
>JBNJFV010000224.1:0-3884 GCA_051747145.1 Halobacteriota archaeon | reverse complement strand
CGCGCGAACAGTACCCTGATCACGGCGAACGGTACGTCCACATGGAAGCCGGTCACGCCGCCCAGAACGTCCAACTCGCGGGCGAGCCGCGCGACCTCGCAAGCTGTCCTGTCGGGGCGTTCGTGGATAGCGATGTCGCCGACGCGCTCGCCCTCCCCGAGCGGCTAGATCCACTGTACCTGTTGCCGTTCGGTAATCGGTTAACGGCAGAGTGACACCGTTGATTCGTCGGGACCGGCGCCGTCTACGAACGACTCGTCGCGACCGGCGTGGCGCTATGCAGTGTTATGAAATGACTCTGTTGGCACAGTTGTACCAGATCTGCTTAGAGATATACAACACCGGCAAATACGCGAACCGAAGAGACGAACAGTCGGCAGAGATGTACGATAGCCCATTCAAATATATATGCTAACTGTACGAAACCCGCGTATGTGTTGCCAGTGAATGACCGATCACGCCCCATTTAGGTTATGAGATGAACGCATTACTTCGACGATATCTGACCGTTCTGTTACGGTTTCTACCCTTCGCGCTGGCATTTCTCCGTGATAGGCGGCGGTTCTTCCTGTTCGGATCTCGGAGGCGAGTTAGCGAAGCGAAACACCGCCAGAGAGCCGAGCAAATACGGGACACAATGCTCGAACTCGGACCGGCCTTCGTTAAAGTCGGCCAGGTACTCTCGACACGCCCCGATATCGTTCCCCCGATTTATGCAGATACGTTTGGAACGCTCCAAAATGAAGTTCCAGAAGACGTGGGAGGAGACCCAAAGGTAGTCGTTGACGAAGAACTCGGCGACGAACTCGATCGTTCGACACTCGAACCGATCGCCGGTGGGTCACTCGCGTACGTCTATACTGCCCGATATCAAGGTGAGCGAATCGCACTGAAGGTGCGTCGTCCCGGATTAAAACCCGTGATCGAACGTGACCTTCGAGTCGTCCGCGGACTGATTCCACTGATTAGCCTCTTCGCTACCGAACGCCAGCAGTACTCGATCGAAAACGCCGCTGACGACTTCGAGGACATAATCTCGGACGAGCTGGATTTCGACCGAGAAGGCACGATCATGGCTGAGATCAGGAAAAATTTCGCCGACGATGATCGAATCGTCATTCCTGCCGTCTACGAAAGCCTGTCCTCGGAGCGCGTGCTGGCGATGGAGTACCTGACCGGCCGGAAAATAACCGACGACGACGCGTTCGACGATGTCGACGTGACGGCCCACGAGATGGCGACACGGATCACCAAAGTGTATCTGGAGATGGGCCTCGTGGATGGGGTGTTCCACGCGGATCCACACCCGGGGAACCTCGCTGTCACAGGCGACGGCCAGCTTCTTCTCTTCGATTTCGGTATGAGTGAGCGCCTCCCAGCCACGGTTCAGGAAGATATCGTGGGGCTCTATCGCGCCCTCGTCCGTCGCGATGTCGACGACCTGGTAGCTGCACTCGTCAACCTCGATGTCCTCGAGCCACACGTCAATCGCGCCGAGGTGGGCCGAGTTCTCGAACTCGTTATCGAGAATCTCGAAGGGCGATCGGAGATCACCTGGCGGATGATCATCACCGAGTTGACGACGACGCTCCGTGATTTCCCGTTTCGCATTCCGCCGGACGTGATGTTACTCATCCGGGCTGGAACCGTCGGTGAGGGGGTCTGTCGGCAGCTCGATCCGGAATTCGACTTCCTCACGGTCGTGCGCTCTTTCCTCGTCGAACAGGGGCTTATCGAGAGCGAACTCGAGGCGATCATCGAGGAGACGTGGGCCGATGTCCGTCGATCGCTTCCCGCACTGGCACGCGTCCCCTCCCGATTCGATCGCACGTTGTATCGACTCGAACGCGGCGAACTGGTTGTCCGTACAGAGCCCGTCGATCGACACGGAATGGCCGATAACAGCCTCGGATACGCGGTGCTCGCCGGAGCATTCGTCGTGGCAGCATCGGTTCTGACGTTCCACGAGCGTCCGTACGAGTGGCCTGTACTCGCTGTCGCAGTCGGCTTCATGCTCGCTTATCTCGTTCGGCGTCGGATGTCATGACGCCTCGATCGAGTTGGGCACCCAGAAAAACGGAACTCGGGGCTGGTCGGTGCTCCTGGGTGGACGAGCTCACAACTGACGACAGTCTCGCGACGGTACAAACGTGGCCCGATCCCCCGGAATGAACCGCATGCGTCCTCGATCTCCTCTGAACGCAAATCGACCACGGATCCACTCTCACCGCCGCAAACCGTTGAAATGTCAGTTTCGCACCCGAACCTTGACAACCGACGTGTGATAACCGATACAGTGAATGGCTGAGATTATCGACCCCCTTCTCTTTCGCCTCTTCGTCGCATTTGGTATCGGTGCCCTCATCGGACTGGAACGAGAACAGGCAGAGTCTGGCGGAACGTTCGCCGGAAGCCGAACCTTCCCGCTTTTTGCCCTCGTCGGTGCGATCGCCCAGGCGTTTTTCCCCGAACTCTTACCCGTCATAGTCCTCGCCATTGCGCTTCCCCTGACTGTCGCGTATGCGGGGAAAATCGTAACCGAAGGGGATCTCGGCCTCACGACGTTGAGCGCAGCCATTCTTACTGTCCTCCTCGGGGCGTTGACGGTCTCCTCTGAACGCGGGGCACTCTTTGCAATTATCGTCGGTGGAATCGTCACTGTCCTCCTCTCTGCGAAGCCAGCCATTCACGATCTCGTCGACCAGATCGACGAGCGCGAACGCCGTGCCTCGCTCAAATTCATCCTCGTCGTGTTTGTCGTTCTCCCCATCTTGCCCAACCGCGAACTCGACGTCCTGTATGGACTGAACCCACGGTTCATCTGGCTCATGGTCGGGTTCGTTACCGGGCTGAGCTTCGTTGCCTACATCCTGAGCCGTGTCGTCGGAGCCCAACGTGGGATCGCCATGACTGGGATCCTCGGGGGGTTCGTCTCCTCGACCGCGACGACGGTCTCGATGGCTGAGCGAACCCGAAAAACCCCGGATATCTACAAGATCGGGTCGTTCTCGATCGTCGTCGCGTCGGTCGTCATGTTCCCGCGAGCACTCGTCGAGGTCGCCGTCGTCAACCCGGCACTTCTTCCACGAGTCGTCGCGCCTCTCGGAGCGATGACGGGGGTCGGCATACTCATCGCAGGACTCGTATACTGGCGATCGGCGGCAGGGCCGGAGATGGATGCCGATCTCAAGAACCCGTTTCGACTCCGACCGGCGCTATTTTTCGGCGCTGTCTTCGCAGCCGTTCTCTTGGTGTCACAGTCCGCGAATACCTGGTTCGGCGATTCGGGGATCTACGCGACCGCGTTTCTCTCGGGGCTCGCTGATATCGACGCTATCACGCTGACGTTGAGCGCGCTCGAAGCGGACGGTGAAATTTCCCCCTCGGTTGCGGCGACCGGTATCGTCATCGGAGCGATCGCGAATACGTTCACGAAGGTCGGACTCGCGTGGCTACTGGGAACGGTGGCGCTTGGCCGGCGGGTGACGGTCGCCCTTGGAGCCGTCTCGATCGTTGGAATCGCTGTGGTCATGCTATGACTCGTTTCGCTGTCCGAGCCACGTCGGTATCGAGAGAACACGTCTAGACCAGATTCGACGCGTATTGTTGCGAGGTGAGGGCGACGATATGCCGGGGGAAACTCATTTTTCAGTGGCAGCGATCGCCGACGCTCGAACGATACCCCTCGTCGCCTCCTATGCAAGCAGATCCCCTCTGTCGACCGAAACTGCTCACCACGCGACGGTCTACGTTCTCAACGTGGCCGACACGACGCAAAAAAGCGTCACTAGAAGACAACCTGGGCAATCGACGCCCTCGAACAGGAAAACGAACAGGTCGTTAAAGAGGCAACTGCCCCGGGCGCATTTCCGTCGCAGAACCGG
>JBNJFV010000223.1:0-3953 GCA_051747145.1 Halobacteriota archaeon | reverse complement strand
CAGCGGTCGGCCTACCTGAACGTCCGCATCCGGCTCGGACTTCCACTCGTCAGCATCCGAAACGGGAGGGACCGGCGCTTTCGCCTTCGATCGAACGGTCTCCGTGTGCGCGTGCGTCGACGAACGGGGCTGCTGGGACGTACCGGCTGTGGGTCCGACGCCCGAATGGGTCGGCGGCGCGAGCGTCGACGACGCACCCTGTCCGAGCAGGTTTGCCGCGACGACGCGGATTCCAAACAGCAGGACGCCGCCGACGAGAACGACGATCGTCGACAGTCCGATCACGCCGCCGACGAGAATGACGAACACCGAAAGTACCCAGCCGGTCGCAAAGTCCCCCTTTGCGGCGGTTCCTAAGACGATCCGGGGCGAAAGCGCGTCCTTGAACCGGCCGGTAGTCGAAAGCACCGCTTCGGCGGCGGGTCGGATGTACAGATACACGAGTAGGTAACTGAGTGCAACGAGCGCGGCGATTCCGCCAGACATCGCCGTCCCCAGCTGTCCGATCGCGTTCATCCCCGTCAGATCCGCAGACAGCAACAGCATGGCACCACCACTGAGCAGAGCAAAACACCCCGCCGGAACGAGATACACGCCGCTCAGGACGATCGACTTTAGCCCGTCGCGTGCTAACGATCCCCATCGAACGAACGACGGCGTCGTCGATTTCGATCGAATCGCCGCGTCGATCACGCGAAGGGCGTACCCTCTGAGCAGGAGCGTCGGGAACACCACTATCGGGGTACTGACGAGCGCAATCGTCGGTTCGAGGACCGCAAATAGCACCCACGCCGGCAGAAAGACGATCGAAAGCAGCGTCAACACGCCGCCGATGACGAGCGTGCCAACGGAATCCCGCGCTCGAACCGGTGCGCTCAGTCCCTCGCGCAGCATTACCTGTACCGAACGCGGGATCGTATAAATACTTCCGCCTCGTCGGGATCGCACAAATTCCTCCGCATCAACTCTTCTCGGTCGAAGGGTGCGCTCAGTCGGTGAATTCGCTGCCACCCGCCGGCAGGAACTCCTGAATCAAATCCGGGCTCGCAATCTTCCGAACGAACGATTCGTCCGCGAACGTCTCTCGGAACCGACGATAGCACAGCTTCGCGATGTCGTTTTGGGCGTATTTTCCCGGCTGGAGCCGGATCGTCGCGTCCGCCTGCGTCTCGATGGCAGCCGGCGGTCCACCGATCACCCGCGTCAGGGGTTCACACTGGATCCCGACCGCGACGCCGACCGCGACGTCCTCGAAGTACGTCCGATCGCCGCGGATCACGAACGATCCTTTTTCGACGTATTCGCCGCTTTCGGGGGTCTTCGACACCTGCTCGGGGCGCACCATGTACACGTCGCCTGCGAACCGGCCCTCCTTCCAGACCGACGAGTACGAGACCGCAAACTGCGCCGTCTCCTCGAGCGTCGCGTCGGGAAAATCGATCTCGCGGGCCGGTTCGCTCGGACCGGTCGCTTTCAGGATCGTGACCGGTGCGCCGTGCGCCTGGGTGTGGAAGAAGCGATCGCCCGTGCTCATGTACTTCTTTACGAGTTCCTCGTTCTGATCGGCGTTTCGCCCGCCGATGACGAGGAACCCGTCGCTGGTGTGGAACCACCGGAACCGCTCGTACCACTCCTCGGTCGATCGAACGGGGATCGATTTCATATTGAGCCAGTCGGTGGGCTCGTCGTCGTCCTCGTCGGCCTCTTTCGCGGCGTCGTCGGCTTCTGCGTCCCACCCGTCGCGTCTGGCTTTGATCGCCTCCAGCTCCGCACGGGTGTTTTCGATCGCCTCCAGCGCGCCGGACTTCTTCTCTTCGATCCGTTTTGCCTCCGTGTACAGCCGATCGGCGTTCTTTTCGACGCCCATCGTCGCCGCCAGGGCGATCGTCGTTCCGTCGATTCGTATCGTCACCGTGTCATTCGAGCCGTCGAGACCGACGACCGCTTTCGCCGCGTCGATCCCTTGTTCGGCACCCGCCTCGAGCGTCGATTCGATCGTCTCCCAGGGGAAGCCGTCCGCACGGGCCGATTGCACCGTCGAGAGGATCTCGTCGACGAGATCGTAGTTGGCGTACAGCAGCTCGGCTTTCTCACGTTCGGCCGCCGCTTGCGCTTCGAATTCGGATATCGCACCCGTCTGTTGATCGATGATCCGCTGTTGTCGTGCGATCTGGGCCTCGAAATCGGGGCCACCCGAGTCGGCGGTTCGCTCGTCGGCGTCGGTCCCGGTGCGGTCGAGGCGGTGAAAATAGCTGTCGACGGCCGAATTAAACGAGTCGAACGATTCGTGGTCGAGATCCTGGGCTGTGCGCTCTTCTAACGGAAACGGGGTCACGTCGACGACCGCACCGTCCTCGAGGTACACGCGGGGATCGGTCTGTCCAGATCGAAGCTGCGAGGCGATGTTGTCGATCGCCTCGTAGAGCCGTTCGTAGACCGCTTCGTCGGTCGCTTCGATCGCCCGTTCCTTATCGACGCCCGCGCGGGTGCAGACCTCTTCGGCGTACAGCCCCCCGAGATTGAGCTGGGTGGCGAGCGTTCGGACGACGTCGCTCGTCGACGCGTCCATGTTCCGAACGAACGCGTCGAAGCTCACGTCGAGGGGGTTCAATCGCGATTCGGGGAACTCGTATTGCGCGCCGGGCGCGACCGTCCGTGATTTCAATCGGACGGTCTGGAGGCTTTGTACCACGTCGCCGTGTTCGTCGAGGACGGCGACGTTACCCTGGCCGAATAGTTCGGCGACGATCGTGGTGTTCTCGTCGGGACGTTCGAACTCGAATCGGAGGATCCGATCGAATTCGTACTGTGACACGCCCGAAAAGTCCGCCCCACTGAGTCGGTTTCGAAGCATCTTCGCGAAGTTCGGCGGCCGCCCCGGTGCGTCCTCGACGTGCTCGGGATCGGCTATGTGGGCGCGTTTGACGTCGCCGACTTCGATCATGAGTTCGAGGCGGCCGCGATCGTAGTCTCTGAGTTTCACCCGGAGGAGGTCCTCCCCGTAGAGGTATACCTTGTCGACCTTCGCGCCCTCGTATCGTTTGAGTTCGGTGACGAGGGCGGCGAGGTCGATGCTCGAGAGCTCCCGCTTTGGTTCCATACGTGATGCTCACGACGGGCGGAAAAAGACGTGTCGCTACAGCCGCCAGTGCGTCGGGAGCCGAGTTCGCCTCGACGGTACGGTCGCCAACGTCACTTCTAGTTGCACATCGACGGGATTTTTCCCGCTGGGGGTCGACCGATCGGTCGATGGTGTCGGTCTTCGAGGTCGTATTCATTGCATTTCTGGCAGGATCCGCGACGGGAATCGGCGCGATCCCGACGATCTTCACCGATCGGATCAGCCATCGGTTCTACGACGCGGCCGTCGGATTGGCCGCCGGAATCATGGTCGGTGCGTCCGTCTTCGCGCTCGTCGTTCCCGGACTGGAGTTTGGAACGCTGTGGGAGGTCGTCGTCGGAATCCTCGTTGGGGCCGTCTTTTTGCTCGTTGCAAACTACTACATTCCGCACGCACACGTCCTCTTTCACGGGCTCGTCAACCAGACGGACCACGACGAAAACGGCGATCGATACCCGGAATCACAACCCACGAACGAGATCGACGACGACACCAGAAAGGCGCTGCTCATCGGCGGGTCGATCACGATTCACAACGTGCCCGAGGGACTCGCGGTCGGCATCGCCTTCGCGAGCGGGCTCGACGCGGTCGGAATCGCGTTGGCGATCGCGATCGCCGTCCAGAACGTCCCCGACGGGTTTGCGATGGCGGTCCCGGCGAGTCAGGCCGGACTTTCGAACGCCAAAACGGTCGGTTTGACGACCCTCTCGGGTGCCGTTCCGGAGCCGATCGCCGCTGCCGCGGGATTTTTGCTCGTGGTTGTCGTCACCGGAATCTTTCCGATGGCCGCAGGATTCGCCGCCGGCGCGATGATGGCCGTCGTCTTCAGGGA
>JBNJFV010000222.1:0-3961 GCA_051747145.1 Halobacteriota archaeon | reverse complement strand
CATGACCGTCCGGAAGTTCGCGTAACTCGACGTCGTTCGTCCTGAACGACCAACGCGGGTTCGGGTGGCGACCGAACCGGTCGATCGTCAGCCGGAAAACAGGCTATTGTGAACCGGCGCGAACTCGTTTGATCGGGTCTTCGACGCCGCGTCTGCCGTGTCCGTGATCGCCCGCCCGGACAGCCCCTCCGAGAGCAGATCGGCGATCGTCGGGCCGACGTGTTCTGGTTCCACCAGAAACGCATCGTGACCGTGATCGGAGTCGACGACGTGGTGCGCCACCGGTACGTCGACCGCGCGGAACGCCGCCGCCAGCGATTCGGACTGGTCGACGGTGAAGTGCCAGTCGGCGGTAAACGACATGACGAGCGCCGCTCCCTCGAACGCCGACAGCGCCCGTTCGTCGGTGCCGTGACCCTCCGCGAGGTCGTAATCGTCCATCGCCCGCGTCAGGTACAGGTACGAGTTCGCGTCGAAGCGATCGACGAAGTTCCCGGCGTTGTAGTCCAGATACGACTCCACGTCCCGATACGGGAAGAACTCGCCGGCCCGATCGACCGGAAACAGTTGCCCGCCGGCCGGCGCGTCTCGGCCGGCCGATCGCCTGCCGAACTTCCGTTCCATGGAGGCCTTCGAGAGGTACATCACGTGGCCGATCTGTCTGGCGAGCGCGAGCCCCTGATCGGGGGACTCGTCGCCGTAGTAGTCGCCGCCGTTCCAGTTTGGGTCCATCCGTATCGCACGCCTGGCGATCGAGTTGAGCGCGAGACACTGGGGGTCCAACCGCGCGGCGGCAGCGATCGGAACGACGTAATCGACGTCGTCGGGGTACCGCTTGGCCCACTCTAAGACGTTCATCCCGCCGACGCTGCCGCCCATCACCGCTTTGAGCCGACCGACGCCCAGCGCGTCGAGCAGCTGTCGCTGGGCTCGAGTCCAGTCGCCGATCGTCACCGGTGGAAAGTCGGTCCCGAACGGCGCACCGTCGGGGCCCGTCGATGCGGGACCGCTCGACCCGTAGCACGACCCCGGAATGTTCGCACACACGACGAAGTATTCGGTCGTGTCGATCGCCTTGCCGGGACCGACGATGTCGTTCCACCACGCTCTGGCCTGGCCTGCGGTTCCTCGACTGTGCTGGCCGGCGGCATTTTGGCTTCCCGTCAGCGCGTGGCACAACAAGATCGCGTTGTCACCGTCGAACTCGCCGTACTGCTCGTAGGCGATCGTTAACTCGTCGATCGACTCCCCGCATTCGAACCGGAACGCCCCCAGGTCCTCGGTTCCGTGGACGATGTCCGTCATCTACTCACCGCTTCAAACTGCCACCACGTCATACTGTCGGCTCGATACCGGAGGGGGTCGATCGCGTCGGCGACGGTATCGACCGTCATCTCGTCGCCTCCGAGAGCGCGCGATCGAGATCGGCGATGACGTCGTCGACGGCTTCGATCCCAACGGAGAGTCGAAGCATGTCGGGGTCGACGCCTGCCGATCGCTGTTCGTCGGGGCGCAACTGTGCGTGCGTCGTGGACGCCGGATGGATGAGGAGCGTCTTCGCGTCGCCGATGTTCGCAAGGAAGCTCACAAGCTCGACGTTCTCGCAGACGGCTTTGGCGGCCTCGTACCCTCCGTCGACGCCGAACGTGACCATACCACCGAACCCGTCCATGTACGTTTCGGCGTTGTCGTGGGTCGGATGATCGTCGAACCCCGGATAGGTCACTCGATCGATTCGCGGATCTTCGACCAGGAACTCCGCGACGGCGCGAGCGTTCGAACAGTGCCGGTCCATCCGGAGCGGAAGCGTTTCGACCCCCTGCAGGGTGACCCACGCGTCGAAGGGCGATTGCTGGTTCCCGAGCGATCGGACCGCCCGATGACGCGCGCCCATCGCGAAGGCGCGATCGCCGAACCGCTCTGTGAAATCGAACCCGAATCCCGGATTCTCCCCGGACAGCTCCGGGTAGTCCGCCGCTGGATGGTTCCACGGGAACGTCCCGCCGTCGACGAGTATGCCGCCCACTGTCGATCCCGATCCGTGGATCCACTTCGTGGTCGACTCCCAGACGACGTCCGCGCCGTGTTCGATCGGTCGACACAGGTACGGCGTTCCGAAGGTGTTGTCGACGACGAGCGGGACGGCGTTGTCGTGGGCGATCGCCGCGAGCCGTTCGAAATCGGGCGTGACGAGCGACGGGTTCGCGAGCGTTTCGACGTGTACGAAGGCGGTGGTGTCGTCGATCGCCGCCTCGTATGCGTCGTACTCGAGCGTTTCGACAGTTCGAGTTTCGATCCCGCGTCGCGCTGCGAGGCTCCTGAAATACGAACTGGTCCCACCGTACATCGCCTCGCTCGCGACGATCGAATCGCCCGATTCGGCGAGGATCGTCGTCGCCGTATCGAGCGCACCCATCCCCGCAGCCGTGGCGACCGCTCCGACGCCCCCTTCGAGGTCGGCCAGTCGATCTTCCAGCATCGACACGGTCGGATTCGAAATTCGGGCGTAGACGTCGCCCTCCCGTTCGAGCGCGTACAGTTCGGCTGCCGTGTCCGCACTCTCGAAGACGTACGAGGTGGTCTGATAGATCGGTGGCGCGCGTGCGCCGGTCACGGGGTCCGGTCGCTGGCCCGCGTGAAGACTCCGCGTTTCGAACCCGTCGGTCATGTATGTCATGCATATATCGTCAACGGTTTATGACTGTCAGTTACGGCAAAAGCCGCCGCTGTGAGCGGTCCTGTCGAGAAGCGACGATCGAATTCGCGTGACGGTGCGTCGACTTACCGGTCCAGTCGGGCTTCGGCGGCAGCGAGGCCGGCTTCGACGTCCGCGTCGATTCCGGCGTCGTTCAGGGCCTCCCCGACCGTTCGGACGCCCCGAAGAACCTGCGCTGCGGTGAGGTGGCCCATGTTCGAGACGCGGAAGATCTCCCCGCCGAGGTGTGCTTGCCCGCCCGAGATCGACACGTTCCGTGCGGCGACCGCATCGAAGAACGCGGCGGAATCGTCGCCGCGAAGCGTCTCGGGGAGCGCCATCGCCGTCAGCGTGTTCGATCGCTCGGTCGGTCCCGCCGGGTTCGGGAAGGGGTCGAGCCCCAGTGCTTCGAACCCTTCGCGGAACGCGCTCGCCTGTCGACGGTGGCGTTCGATCCGCGTCGGCATCGTCTCCGCTTGAATGTCCTCGAGGGCGATCGCGAGTGCGCGAAACAGCGGGACCGCAGATGTAAACGGCGTCTGGTGACCGTCGGCCTTTCGAAGGTGCCACTCGAGGTCCTCGTAGAACGGCGCTGACTCGCCGTCGATCTCGGCTTTCACCCCGTCTGTGACGTACATCGCGCTCGTGCCCGGCGGGGCGGCGAGCGCCTTCTGTGCGTCGGTGACGGCGACGTCCACGTTCCAGCCGTCGACGTCGAACTCGTCGCCGCCGATCGACGTCACGCCGTCGACGACGAAAATCGCGTCGTGGGCGTCGGCGATCGATCCGACCTCCTCGGCGGGGTTTAAAAGGCCGGTGGAGGTTTCGTTGTGAACCATCGTCACGAGTCGGGTCTCGTCGGTGACGGCCGCCTCGACGGCGTCGATCGAAAACGAGTCGCCCCACTCGACCTCGACGCGTCTCACGTCGTCGGTGTAGCGATCGGCGATCCGGGCGAATCGACGGCCGAACTTCCCGTTGACGAGCGCGACGACCTCCGCTCCCTCGTCGACGAGGTTCGCGACCGCCGCTTCCATGGCCATCGTTGCGGTTCCGTTGAAGATGAGGCTACTTCCGCCCGAGGAGGTACTCCGTCCGTCCAGTGTCGACTCGGTGAAAACGTAGTCGAGCCCGTTTTGAGCGCGCTCGTAGACGGATTCGAACGCCGACGAGCGGTGTGAGACCATCGGTTCGGCCATCGACTGGAGTACGTCGTCCGTCACCGGGACCGGCCCCGGATTGAGGAGCAGGAAGTCCTCGTCCATG
>JBNJFV010000221.1:0-3981 GCA_051747145.1 Halobacteriota archaeon | reverse complement strand
TCCACGATCGACTTCTCGAAGTGGTGGAGCGAGTGGTCTGAGGACGTGGATCGTCGTCGATCGGATTGGCAGCTGACTCGGCGATCGATTCGTCGATCGTATCGTAGATTGACTCGGCGATCGTATCGCATTGGTGGGGAATACTCCCGATACTTATACCGATTCCCTCGCAAGCTACGGGTATGTATTCGTCAGGATCGATCGCCTCGGAGGGACGCACATGAAAACCCTACACCCTCGAATCAGACTCGTGTGGATCGCCCGATCGCTGCTGGCCGCCGTGATCGTCGGTGCCGCGGGGGGTGCGGGATCGCTGTACTTGGACCTCCCGATCGAGTACCCGATCGCGATCGCGGTGGTCATATTCGTCGTCGGAACGGTCCATTCGATCCTCCGGTATCGAAAGTGGCGATACGTCATTCGCGAGGACTCGCTGTACCTCGAACGCGGCGTCCTCACCGAGGTCCGAACGGTCGTGCCGCTCGTTCGCATTCAGCACGTCGACTCCCGACGGAGTGCGGTCGAACGCGTGCTCGGACTCGCGAGTACGGTCGTCTACACGGCGGGTTCGAGAGGTGCTGACGTCCGAATACCGGGCTTGGAGCCCGACACCGCATCTGATCTCCGCGAGCGGTTGAAGCGGCTGGCGATCGAGGCGGAGGGGGAGGACGCGGTGTGAAGCTCTCGCCGATCTCGGTCCCCTATCGCGGCCTCCAAAAGGGCGCGAGCCTGCTTCTCATGCTCGTCTTCGTCGCCTCTGCTGGCGTCGGCCCGATCGGCGGCGGGTTCGTCGTCGCGATCGGTGGGATCGTGATTCTTTCAGTGTCGATCGGCTACGAACTGCTGTACTATCGGCGATTCGAGTACGTCCTGACCGAAGACACCCTCGACATCCGATCGGGCGTCCTCAGCCGTCGCGAACGCGAGATTCCCTATCGGCGCATTCAGAACGTCGATGTCCGCCGGAACCTCGTCCAGCGGGCGCTCGGAATCGCCGCGGTGAACGTCGAAACCGCAGGTGGAAGCTCGACGGAGGCGGTGATCCAGTACGTCACCGTTGCGGCCGCCGATTCGCTGCAAACGGACGTCAGGCGTCGAAAGCGACGGTCGAGAGGTAGTTCCGAACGGGACTCGGCGTCCGAACCGATCGAATCTGCAACGGAGCTGTTCTCGATCGAACCCTCCGAACTCGCGCTCGTGGGCGTGCTCTCGTTCGATCCGCGGGTCCCCGGGGCGGTCCTCGCGCTCCTTTCGGGATCGATCCCGTTCGTCTCTCCGGTGTTGTTGCCCGGCGACGTGAGCGGCGTCGTCCTCGCGATCGGCGTCTTCGTGATCGGCGTGGCGATCATCTCGCTGTCGTGGATCGTCGGCGTCGTCTCTGCGGTCGTCAACTTCTGGGGGTTTCGGCTCACGCGCACGAGGGACGAACTCCAGTACGAACGCGGATTGCTCCAGCGATACAGCGGGACGATCCCGTTCGACAAGGTGCAGACGGTTACGATCGAGGACAACCCGCTCAAACGACGATTCGGCTATGCAACCCTCGTCGTCGAGACCGCGGGGTACGCCCCGGGACAGGGTGGCGGTCGCGGAAGCGAGGCCGCGGTGCCGCTGGCGTCGATCGATCGTGTCAATAGGCTTGCACACGAACTGGAGTCCTTCGGCGAGCCGGCGTTCACGAGCCCCCCATCGCGGGTCCGGACGCGGTACCTCATCCGATATCTCATCGCGATCGGCGTCCTGTCGGCAATCGGCGGCGCTATTGCGTGGTACGTCGGGACGGCGTTCCCGTGGTACCTGCCGGTCGTCGCCGCGGTGTTGACGCCGATCGCCGCCCACTACAAGTGGATTCACCGCGGTTACTGGCTCGGCGAGGACCACCTCGTCACGCGAAACGGCTTCTGGACGCGCGAGCGGAAGGTCGTTCCGTACTACCGGATACAAACCGTGATCGACAGCCGTACGATCTTCCAGCGCCGCTGGAACATCGCCACCGTGATCGCCGACACGGCGGGCTCGCTTTCGGTTATGGGGGCGGACGCCGCGGCGGTCGACATCGACGACTCGTACGCACCGGATCTCCGAGCGGAGCTGAGTGATCGGTTGCAGGCGTCACTTGTCGAGCATCGCGCTACGATCGATCGCGAATTGGGATTCGAGTGGGTCGACGAAACGGAGGGGAGTGACCCGAGCGACGACGACGCCGCACCGTCGCTTTCCGAAACAGAACCGATAGATCCGCCGACTGATTCGTCACCGGTCGACACCTCGGATCGAGCGTCCTCCCTTGATCGAGCGTCTTCGCCCGATCGATCGGACGAGAAAAGCGACGACGAACAGTCGTCCGATCGGTGATCGATCGGCAAAGCCTGTTCGTCCGATCGGTGATCGATCGGCAAAGCCAGTTCGTCCGATCGGTGATCGGTACGATTACTCGGAGGTCGGTACGATTACTCGGAGGTCGGTACGAATACCCGGAGGTCGCTACCTTGACGGGCGCGTTCGACGTCACCGGTGGTGACAGTTGAGAGTCACCCGGACATCTCGCCGCGAACGAAGGGCCGTTGGGTGTGCCGTCGGCGTCAGCCGTCCGATAGAAACACCTGGAACTCGACGGTCCGATCGTCGGGGTCTTCGGCGAAACACTGATAGATGTCGTACGTTTCGTTTTCGTGCGGCTCCTCGATCGCCGCGTCGCCGACGCGTTCGTACATCTCGTCCACCGCCCCGGTCGACTCGTAGACGAATGTGAGGATGCCGCACCCGTCCGTCCGATCGCGATCGCAAAAGCCGAACCTGAACCCGTCGTGCTCGAGGATGGTACAGTCCGGCTGTTCGAGCCACACCGTCGCACCGATCGTGTCGGTGTAAAATTCGACCACGTCGTCGTGGCGTTCGGTCGCGAAAAAGACGATTCCGGACATGGAATACTCGACGATCGGTGCGCAAAAAACGCTATCGAAGGCGGTTGTTGCCGATCGGTTCCGGTGGACGTGAGACCGCGTCAGTCGGTTCGTGGGATCGCGTACGCCCCTGCCGCGAAGAACACCACGGCGGCCACAGCGAGGATGGCAAGCTCCGGCCAGAGCGTGTCACCCCCGACCGGGTAGGTGACCGCCCGGACGCCGCGAGAAAAGTACGTCAGCGGCGAGAGTTCGATAGCGGGCACGAACCACGAGGGCAACAGCTCCAACGGGATGAACGTGTCCGACAGGAACAAAAGCGGGAGCGCTATCGTGTTGCTCGCGGCGATGACGCCGTCCTGGGAGTCTGCTGTGCGCCCGAGGATCGCGCCGAACCCACAGA
Source organism: Halobacteriota archaeon (assembly GCA_051747145.1). Classification (GTDB taxonomy): domain Archaea; phylum Halobacteriota; class Halobacteria; order Halobacteriales; family Haloferacaceae; genus JBNJFV01. The sequence continues at coordinate 675 of JBNJFV010000221.1, read as the reverse complement.
ACAGGACGACCGCGAAAGTGACGAGGGGGACGAGCCACAGCAACTCGATGGAAAGCGGGACGGTCGCCCCCGTCAATGCGAGTACGAGCGCGAGGATGAGGACGCTCGCGATCCCGATGATCGCCACGTTGACGATCGTCTGGGCGAGTAGCCACTCCGCTCGCGAAAGCGGCGTCGTCGCAAGCTTTTCGAAGCGGTTGAACTCCCGAGCGCGTGCGATTTCGCTCCCGACGCGGGACAGTGGCGTGAACAACACGACCGTCGCCAGGTAGCCGGGAATGTAGTACGCCGACGGCTCGGCGAACAGCCCCCCGCCGGTCGGTTGCGTTCGGACCAACGCGCCGAATATCACGACGAGAATGACCGGGAAGAAGAAGGTGAAAAAGACGGCCGTCCGTCGACGGAGGAACGATCGACCCCCGGCGATCGCCTCCGCGCGGATCCGGCGGACACTGCTCATTCGACACCTCCGCCGGTCGACGTTGTCGTCCCGCTTTCGGGACGATCTCCGACGCCGGTTCGATCGGCGTCCGCCTTCGCATCGGGATCTGTGAGCACGCTCGCACCGGGGGTGGTCGTCCCCTCGAACGTCTCGCCGGTGAGCTGCAGGTAGACGTCTTCGAGCGTCGGTTCGGTCCACGTCAGCGAGTCGTACTCGACGCCCGCGGCGTCGAT
>JBNJFV010000220.1:0-3988 GCA_051747145.1 Halobacteriota archaeon | reverse complement strand
CGCTCGTCGCCACCGGGACCGTCGAGTCGAACGCGGTCACGATTCGACACGGGACGGTGAGCGCGACGATCGCGGGGAAGGCGGGTTCCGGAACGGTTCAGGGGCTCGCCACGGCCGGGTTGCTCGATCGGTCGTTCGTCGGCACCCGCGCGATACTCGACGTCTCCGAGTTCGTCGCCGGCGTGGTCTCGCGGGCCTCCCCAGCGGAGATCGGCCTTTCTGGGATCGTCGGCGGCATCGAACCGATCGCACCGGAGGCCCCCGGCGGGATCGCTGTTCACTTTGGGGACGGCGAGGGGGCGCGATCGGTGCGGGCTATCACGGTCCCGGGAATCGTCGAATCCGTCGGGATCGATTCGATCGAGCGACTGGCCGACGGCGAAACGGCGACTGCGCAGATCGATCGCGGCGTCGTCACGGCCGACGGCGAACGCGAACGGGAGGTCACCGACGCGGAAGTCACGTTCACAATCCACGACGGTGGCCCGCGAATTGTGGACGTCGACGCGACGTTTTTGGCGGCGGCCGAGGCGGGGGCGTTCGAGGAGCCCGCATCGGGGCCCGGTGGTACGCAGCACACGGCCGATCGGTAGAATACGACAGATTAGTTCTCCCGCTGCCAGTCGAGGTCGATCGGCAGATCCTCTCGAAGCAGTTCGGCAACGTGACAGCTTCGTTCACCGCCGTCGACGATCCGCTCGAGCGTCCCGTCGTCGACGTCCTCGACTCCCGATAGCGTCACCGACAGCGCGATCGATTCGACCGACCCCTCCGCAGGCGAGCCGTCCGCACGAACGGTGACGTCCGAAACGGTGATGTCCCGCATGTCGGCCTGAACGCCGATGCTCGCGGACAGACAGGCCGCAAGCGACCCCAGAAAGTAATCCACGGGCGTCGGGGCGTCGCCGCCGCCGAACGTCGGCGTCACGTCGTGAGGCCACTCGTAGTCCCCCGCGGTGATCGTCCCGGACAGTCCGGCGTCGACGTCCGCGGTGACCGATCGCTCGGGGAGTGACCGAGCGTGCGACCCACCAGCGGACCGACGAGTATCAGCCGGCGCGTCGTCGCGCGAGACGCCCGCCATGAGCGGCCAGGGGTCTTCGAGGTGGTCGACGAGCGTCTCCAGAAACCGGGCGGCGTCCGCGCCGTCGACGATCCGGTGATCGAACGACAGATCGAGCGGGAGAACGCGGCGGATCACGACGTCCCCGTCGCGGGCGACCGGCCGCTCTTCGATCGCGTTCACGCCGAGGATCGCGATCTGCGGGGGGTTGATGATCGGATCGAACGACTCGACGCCGAGCATCCCCAGATTCGACACCGTGAACGTCCCGCCCGTGAGGTCGTCCATCGTGAACTCCCCGGTGAGCGCGCGTTCTGTCATCCGTTTTCGCTCCCGTGCGAGGTCGTCGATCGATCGCGCTTCGACGCGTTCTATGACCGGCGCGATGAGTCCAGCCTCGACGTCGACCGCCAGACAGATGTTGTGGTCTGCGAACAGGCGATGCGTTTCGTCCTCGAACGTGGCGTTGAGTTCGGGATGCTCCGAAAGCCCAGCGGAGATACACACAAGGAGCACGTCGGTGATCGACACGTCAGCGTCGTGCACGTCGCTCGCGGCGGCGGCGGCCGATGCGAGCTCGCCCGCGTCGACGGTTCGGTGTTCGGTGACGTGGACGGCCTCGCGGTAGCTCTCGCCGAGTCGGGTGCTGATCGTTCGGCGCATCCCGTCGAGGGGACGCTCCTCGAGCACACGCCGACCGGCGTCGTCGGTCGTAGTTGGTGACGGAGTCGCTTGGTCCTCGGCGGCGGCTTGTGCGTCCTCGGCGGCTTGCGCGTCCTCGGCGGCGGCTTCGATGTCCGCCTCGGTGATCGCACCGCCTGGGCCGGTCCCGTCGATCGTGGTGAGGTCCACACCGAGTTCGTCGGCGCGGCGTTTCGCCCGGGGGGAGGCCTTCACTGCCGAGGCCTCCACCGCAGTAGCGCTCGTAGCCGATTCGACCGGTTTCGCGTCGCGGTCGTCGGGTTCGTCTCGCGTCGTGGGTTCGCCTGCGGGTTCGTCGTCGATCGAGGCCGCCAGATCGCTGACGTCTTCGTCGGCACCGGCGACGATCGCCATCGCCGCGCCGGGGGGTGCGCTCTCGCCAACCTCGAGCAGCCGTCGCCGGAGTACGCCGTCTTCACGGGCGTCGACTTCGGCGGCCGTCTTCTCCGATTCGATCTCTGCGATCGGTTCGCCCTCGGTCACGTCCCCACCCTCGTCGACGAACCACTCGACGACGGTTCCCGCGTCCATCTCCAGGCCGAGTTTCGGGATCTTGACGACGTAGCTCATAGTGTGAGTATCACGGCGATTCCTGATAACGATGTGTTCTCTTCAATAAATTGGTGTTTTCACTATGGGTATCCCCTCCGAGAGGGTAGACGTCGATCGCTGCGTCGCCGCGGGTACCCGTCTCGATCGAATCGACATCGGCGCGGGACTCGCTGCCGATTCGAACAGCGATCGACAAGCCCTACGATCGACCAGCATTACGATCGATTCGAACAGCGATCGACCAGCACTACGATCGACCAGCACTACGATCGACCAGCACTACGATCGACCAGCACTACGATCGATCCGGGCAGCCTCCGATGTGCTCATACCGTTTGAGCGAGTACGAACCGTATGTATACGCTCGGCCACGTGGGGATCTCGTTGCTCCTCTACGCGCCGATCGCCGCGTGGTTTCTCAGCGGAGGCGCGACAGGCACTGCGATCGCCGGCGGAGTGCTCATGGTTGTGCTTTCGACGCTGCCGGACCTCGACGAACACACCGATCGGATCGATCATCGCGGTCCGACCCACACCGTCTGGTTCGCCTTCGGCGTCGGCCTCTTCGTGGCCGCAGTGGCCGGCGCGATCGCGGTGACGACGACCAGTGCGAGCGATCCGACAACGACGGCGATCCAGTTCGGACTGCTGGCAACGCTGGGGATTTTCGGCCACCTCGCCGGGGACGTCATCACGCCGATGGGCGTCAAACCGTTGAGTCCGGTTTCCGAATGGCACTACACCTTCGACCTCACACCGGCAAAGAACCCGACGGCGAACCGCATCATCCTCGGGACCGGTCTGGTTGCGATCGCACTCGTCGGCCTGGTGACCGTCTGACGGCTGTGGCTGGCGATCGACTGACGGCTGTGGCTGGCGATCGGCTGACGGCTGTGGCTGGCGATCGGCTGTGTTCGGTTACCCGTCCGCCGGCCGTGACTGGGGTCGGGTGCCGTCTGCGTTCGGTACCCGTGTACCGTCGGATTGAACTATCGCGGGAGGTGAATCGATCGAATCCGTTCGAGCACCCCTCGGAACCGCGGATTGATCTCCCCGGCGACGGCGACGTCGTTCGAGGTGATCGCTCGCGCGAAACCTAACGCCGGCACGTACAGCGCGATGACGACGATCGGAAGCAGGATGCCGATCACCAGCAATGAGTCGAAAACCACCACTACCCCGACTGCCGCGATCCCCGCGGGGACGGCAGCGAGCCCGATCCGACCGAGTGCGGCCGTAAACGGATGAATCTGTCTGAAGTGATATAGTTCGACGAGCGCGGCGATACCGGCCACCGAGAGCGCGCTCGCGGTGCCGACGCCCGCGCCGAGGATGCCGATCCGTGGGACGAGCAGAACGCTTACCGTAACATTCGTGATAAAGAGCAACGCAGTGTTGACGAAGACGAGTCTGGAGTAGCCAAGCCCCTGCAGAAGTGATCCGCCCGGCCCACCGCCGAGGATGCTGACCAGATAGCCGATCGCTAGCACGGCCACGACTGGCGCGGCGACGACGTACTGCGGGGTGAACACCACGGAGAGGTACGTGCTCGCACCCACCGTCAAGACGACCATCAGCGGAAGGGTAAAGCCGATCACCCACCGCGTCGCCGTCCGATACCGCGCTTTGACAGCCTCGTCGTCGGTTTTCTCCTCGGCGATGAGGGGTTTG
>JBNJFV010000219.1:0-3995 GCA_051747145.1 Halobacteriota archaeon | reverse complement strand
GTCGGGAACGTCGTTCTCCGAATTCTCGCCGTTCTCCTCGGTGGCCGGGAAGCAGTTGCGGTCTTCGACCGGCAGACCGTTATCGCCGGTGTCGCCCTCTGCATCCAACGGAATTCCGTTCCGAAGTTTCATTAGCACCTCTTTGAGGCTCCCCTCTGCGATCACGTCCCCCTCGGCCGGATCGGCCCGATCTTCCATGTCCTCTTCGGGCGTGCAGTAGTACATCACCACGTCCAACGCGTCCGCGAGTTGGCCCTCGAGATCGTCGAACGAGAACTCCCCGTTGTCGTCGTCGGTATCGTACTTTTTACGGAGCGCCTTCTTTTTCGGCCGATTGAGTTCCCCGAGTGTGTTTTTCGTCAGTTCCCCACACAGCCACAGGTAGGCCGGATTGTCGACGATGTCGAAACAGAGCTGGTATTTGCCCCAGTCGCCGGGTTTGACATCGTCGACGTCGATCGAGATCGGGCTTTTACCGGACACGGTTTGCGATTTTGGTCCGTAGGTGCCCTTCATACCTTGGTACTCGTACGCGTTGAAATTCACGAACAGTTCGAGCTGGCCCGCTTCGAGCGTGTTGTCTTTGAACTTCGCCCGATCGCTGAAGTACGCTGTTGTTCCGAGCCCTGCACCAGCTGATGCAACGCCGATCATTCCGACTCCGCCGAGGATCTTCCGGCGGGAGAGTCTCGAGTTCGAGTTGTCGTCTGTCATTTGTCGTTCACCTGCTTGCGCAGGAGACCCACCAGCGGAGTCGAACCGCTGCGTTGCACCCGCGTGGGCGATCGATCGTCGAATCGCTCTCCCACGTTGGGGGTCTTTTATATACACTGCACTTCGAGTGACAACACGACGACAGTCCCGGCTGACGGATAGATAGCGACCGCAAACGAATCGAAAGCGTCTGCAAACGAATCGACAGCGATCGCTGACGATCGGTTAGAGATGCCGTAGCCGATCGATACGGCAGACCGAGCTGGTGAGCGTATCCCTTATGTGAGTACAGTTATTCACGGACACTATCCCGCACTGTCGATCGTCGTGTCGGATTTCTCGAATCCGTCGATGGGCGACAGTCGAGAAGACGAACATACCCCCAACGGAGGGCATTGAAATGACATCGGAACGAAATGCCAATCGAGTACTCTACACCGCCAGATTCGACGCGTCGAGGACGGTTCCCGCAACCGTCTCCGGTCAACTCGCGGGGCACTCGATCTGTCTTCGCTGTAGAACGCTGAAAAGGGGGCCGACGAAATCCCGTAGCTGGTCGGTTAGTCGGCTGCTGCTGGTCCGGTACCGTCGTTGTGTCTGGCCTGCTGGGCGTAGAATCCGATGTCGAAGACGACCGAGTCGGTCTGCACTTCGTTACCGGCGTCAGCGGGGAGTTCCCACTCGAATCCGATGCAGTTCGTCTCCTCGGGTGCGAACGGCTCTCGACCGTCGCCATCGCCGGGATCGGGGTCACCGTTGTCGTCGATTTCCTCGTAATCCGTCTCGCGATCGCCGTCGAGTGGAATTCCGTCGGCAGTGTCGAGAATGTCCAGTAGTTCCTCGAGCGTTCCTTCGAAGATGAGCCGCTCACCGGAGATCGTCTGACCGATCTGACTGAACACGTCGATCAGGTCCTCCTCGTCGTCGGCCTGGAAGAAGTGCGCGTCCCACGGATCGCTCGCCATGTTCTGCAACGTGGTCTCGTCGGCGGAGCCGAACGCGACGGTGAACAGTTCGATCCCGTCATCCTTCGCGTCGTCCGCGGCGACGACAGGGTCACCACCCCGGGTGGCCTCGCCGTCGGACATAACGACCATGATCTTTCTGGCACCCGATCGGGCGTTCGTGCCGTTGTTCAACTCGTCCTGTGCGGTCACGACGCCGTCTTCGATGTTTGTTCCACCACCTGCGGATAGTCCGTCGATCGCCGAGTTGACATCGCCGTGTGCGTCAGTGAGTTCCTGATCGAGGCTTGCACTTGAAGCGTAACTGACGAGGCCGACGTTGGCGACTGAGCTGTCGAGTTCGTCGACGAGTCCCTTCGCGGCGTCTTTCATCCCGGTCATCGAACCGCTCATCGAACCGGATCGATCGAGGACGAGCAGGACGTCTACGTCGCCACCGTCCGCTCCCTCCTGGTCGAATTCACAGTCGCAGTTCTCGTCGTACCACAGACGTGTATCGATATTCTCGGCGAGTTCGCCTTCTCCTTCGCCACCGGTATCATCTCCTGCAGCCTCCTCCGGTTCGGTGAGACCGTTATCGTCGTTTGCGACCAGCGCACCGTTCATCCATATGTACGCGGGATTGTCACAGAGGTGCAGACTGGTCGTGAGGCAGCCAGAATCTCCCGGCTTTACGTCCTTTAGATGAATCGGCGTAACTTCGTCGCCGTTGACCATCGCCTCTCTGGCATCCTCGCCACAGAATCCTTCCGACAAGACGTAGTCCTTCCAGTCCTGTGTATCGCTGCTGGATGGAACCTCCTCTAACAGATAGGTACCGTCATCCAGTTGTTCCGCATCCGGGTAACCCATGTTTTTGATATCTTCGAGGCGACCCGGGCCGCCGTCGTAGTGGTGTTGGTAATCCAATAGCAGATCGAGTTCACCAGCCTCGAGGCTGTTGCGCTCAAAAGTAGCGTTGTCGCTGAAAAACGCAGTCGTTCCGAGTCCCGCGCCCGCTGACGCGACACCGATCGTTCCAAGTCCGGCGAGAACTTTTCGTCGTGACGGGGTCGTTGGTTTCTCTGTCATCGATTGTCACCCCCAGCCGATCGCACCGACCGACTGGGCTGGTAAAACCATCTTCGGAAGGGTATATTTCTATAGACTGACATCCGGAAACTGTTCGGACGACAGCAACGAGCCCCTGGCACCGGTCGATTGCTGAGTATCGATTATTTTCGCGATGTATCGTCCGAGGTCGCGTAAGACGCCCCCTACAGCCAGCAGTTGTCAATGGGGCGTCGATCGCCGAATACGCGGCCGGCGACCCGCTGATCCGTGTCCTCGATCGGTAAACGATCGCTTCGACTCCAGTGTCGGCTACTCATTGCTTCGACACCAGTATCGACTACGCAACGCTTCGAATCATCGACCGAGTCCTGAAAGCCACAAATCACCTTACGCTGCAACCCCAAGGGAACGTATGCAGCTGTTCTGGCACCGGCGCGATCTCCGAGCGGCGGACAACGTCGGGCTCTCGGAGGCAATAGCGGCCGGTGAAACCGTCCCCGTCTTCGTCTTCGATCGCGACGTCCTCGACCACGCAGCTCCACCCCGAGTCGCGTTCATGCTGGAAGCACTCGCCGACCTTCGATCGTGGTATCGCGATCGGGGGAGCGACCTGGTCGTACTGGAAGGCGACCCGGCCGAGGTGCTCGTCGACTTCGCAGACCGGATGAACGCCGATCGCGTCGTCTGGAACCACGATTACACCGGTCTCGCGCGCGAGCGTGACGATCGGGTACGCACAGCGCTCGATACAGTCGGGATTGATCACGACGCCTTCCACGACGCGATTCACCACGAGCCGGGATCGATCACCACGAACGCGGGCGAGCCCTACTCGGTGTACACGTACTTCTGGAAGAAGTGGCGCGATCGCCCGAAGGCCGACCCGTACCCCGAACCGACCGCGGCGGCGCTTGCGGAGCTTACCGGCGAATCGCTGCCGACGCGTTCGGATCTCGGCTTCGACGAGCCGGAAGCGACAGTTCAGACTGCCGGGACCGACGCTGCCCGCGATCGGCTCGCGACGTTCTGCGGGGAGGCGATCGGTCGGTACGCCGAGGATCGCGACTACCCGACGCGAAGCGCCACCTCGCGGCTGTCGACGGATCTGAAGTTCGGCACGATCGGCATCAGGGAAGTGTACGCCGCGACCCGACGGGCCGCCGGCGGCGCTGGCGCAGCCGAGCGCGAGTCGATCGAGGAGTTTCACTCACAGCTGGCGTGGCGGGAGTTTTACGCTCACGTCGTCTGCGAACACCCCGAAGT
>JBNJFV010000218.1:0-4003 GCA_051747145.1 Halobacteriota archaeon | reverse complement strand
GACGCCGTTGTCGACGGCGACGTTGTCGACGAGCTGGTTGTCGTCCGAATACATGTAGTGAACGCCGTACCGGTTGTTCCACATCGCGTTGTTCGACGCACGTACGTTGCTCGCCCACGAGTAGTAGATCCCGTCGCGGACGTCCGTTATTTCGCTGTCCTCGACGGTCGTCCCGTTCGTCCCGAACAGGTGGATTCCGTTCCCTCGATCGGTTACCGGATGGACGTCCGCGCGCCCTTCGATCCGCACGTCCGCGATCGTCACGTCGTCGACGCCGTCGATCCAAATCCCGAACGCCGAGTCGGTGATCCGCAACGACCGGAGCGTCGTCCCGTTCCCGTCGACGTAGACGCCCGAATCCTCCGTCGTGACGTCGTAGCCGGACCCGGTGATCCACACTCCTTCGACGGCGACGCGATCGCCAGTCACCGTGAGCACGCGACCCTGTTCACCCCCGTCGATGACGGCCCCGTTCTCGCCGGCGATTATCTTCACGGCGTCGGCCTCGACGGTCACGCGTTCGTCGAATCGACCGTCCAGAACGATCGTCTCACCCGGCTCGGCAGCGTCGATCGCCGCCTGGGCGGTGTCGAACGACCGGTCGCCGATCGTCGCGGTCCCCTCCTCGTCGGGAGCGGTCACCCCCGCGGCCGCGGTGCCCGGATCGAACCCCGCGGTCATCGTCGGATCGACCGGTTCCGGCGGGGGCGCGGCCGCGACGAACGGGACGGCGATCGCGAACACGACCATCGCGCAGACGACGTACAGAAACGTCGTTTCGGCGGATAGTACGCTCATGGATGGCTCCGTTCAGTCGATCGGGGGTGGGCGTCTGTGGCTCGGTCCTGTTTTGTCGATGACTCATTTCGATCTTTGCGTGATCGGTCGTCCTCGATCGTCGATCGATCTCGATCGGTACAGGCTCCGCCACGACGGGTCGTCGATCGATCTCGATCGGTTCGTCCGCGGACCGCTCCGGGCCGATTGCGCGTCGCAGTTGCTTTCCGACGAACGATGTCGGGAACGTCGCCGAATCGCGAATCGGTATCCCGGGCGAGGTACGCACCGATCAGCAACACGACAGCCAGTACCGTCAGGTACCCGCCGGGACCGAACCAGGCGAAGCCGCTGATGTTGGCCACCTCGTACCCGCCGAGGATCGGGGGCGTGAACCCCTCGACCCCGCGCAACGGGGCGTCCGGATCGAGGGCGTGTCCCGCCTGGTGGAGTCGGTACTGGATGATCGCGAACATCCCGGTGAAGACGACGATCGTCCCGACCAGCTGTGCGGTCAGTCCCAGTTTGAGCTTTCGAACCGTCGGCGCGAGGGCGACGAAGACGCCCGTGAGCGCGAGCGTGACGAACACGATCGGTCCGAGCAGCCACTCCGGCGCGCCGATCGCCTTCTCGTGGACGGCGTAGTTCGGATCGACGTACACCGGATCGGGGTAGTAGAACCCGACGTATTTGTTCAGCCCCTGCACTTCGATGAAGTCACCGCCGATCCGTGGATACGCGTACAGCTCGATCAACAGGGTCTGCCCCGGGTACTGCGGTGCAGTCAGCGTAATCCGCCACATCGGGAGCGCCAACGCGAGGAGCAACAGCCCAGCCGCTACCAACGGCAGCCCCCGACGGAGTTCGCCGAACCGCGCAAGCGACGGGTGCATGCGATCAGTCCCCTGGTTGGACGAGCAGTCGAGAACGCATCTCCAGATGGAGTGCGCTACAGAAGAACGCACAGTACATCCAGTAGACGCCCGGCTTGTCGGCGGTGAACGTCACTTTGCGGGTTTCCTGCGGGGCGAGTTTGATGTTGACGTCGTACTCCGGTATCGCGACCGAGTGGAGAATGTCGCTGGTCGTCTCGATGTTCGTCACCTGCATTTCGACCGTGTCGCCCTCCTGTACGGTGATCTCCTCGAAGCCGTAGTGGTTCCGCGTCGAGTACATCTCGATTTCGACGCGATCGTCGCCGACCCGCTCGACGGTCTCTTCGCCCTGTGCGGTGTAGGAGAGGTCGAGGTCGTCTGGGTCGTACACCGCTTCCGGCTCGAGCTTCGATCGATGACAGATCGAGGCGTCGTGCGGCTCGGCGTACGCCGGCGAATCCTTCACGAGCTGCATTCCGGCGTCGTCGTCGCCGATGTAGATCAGCTGGTCGTTCTCCGGGTGGACCGGTCCGACCGGGAGGAACCGATCCTTCGACAGTTTGTTCAACGAGATCAACCAGTCGCCGGCCGGATCGGCGGTGTACGATTCGGAGGCGATGAGGTGACCGGGGTTGTAGTGGACGTCGATCTTCTCGATGACGGCGCTTTCCGATTCGGGGTCGGCGTCGACGGCCGCCTCGATGTCCCACTTAACGACCTGCGAGTCGATGAACAGCGTGGTGTATGCGTGTCCGCGTCCGTCGTAAGCGGTGTGCAGCGGCCCCAATCCGAGATGCGGCCGGCCGACGATCGCATCGGCGGGGTCGTCGACCTCGTCGATCATCGAGATGTCGATCACCGACGCGGTCGGGTCGAGTTTCCCGCTCGCGATCGCATACTGGTTGTCCGGGGTGACGCTGACGCCGTGTGGGCTCTTGGGGGTCGGAATGTAGTAGACGATCTTGTCGTCCCCCTGGTTCAACGGGCTGTCCTGTCGCCCGTCGACGACCGGCACGTCGTTTATTTCCTCGTACTCGCCGGCGTCGACGGCCGCCTCTATCGCGGGGATGTCGAACGCGTTGACCATGTCCCTGTCCGCGCGGGTCCTCTCCTCCTCGTTGACTCCGCCTTCGCTGTTGTATCCCGTCGCGAAGAACCACCGCCCCTCCTTGCCGCCGTCGCCGTTGTCCATGTTGCCGTCGACCAGAACCTCCCACTCGACGTTCATCGTCTCGGGGTCGATCGCGGCGAACACCGACCCGTAGTCGGCTGGCGAATCGAGGTCGCGACCGTCGTTCGGGATCGGCACCCGGAACTCCCCGACGCCGATCACGTACTTCGTGTCCGGGAGGACACAGCAGGCCCCGTGGGTCCCCTGTTGGTTCGGAATGTCGACGATCGCGTCCGTCTCGAAGTATTTCAGGTCGATCCTCGCCATGCGACCGTTGGCCTTGTCGTTGACGAACGCCCAGCGGCCGTCGTAGTCGTTGTCCGTCTGGCTCAGCCGCGGGTGGTGTGTGTCCCCCCACGTGTACCCGCCCGCGTCCCGAAGCATCTCGCGCGTTTCGTCGTCGAATCCGTATCCGCGGGCACTCTCGCGGTTAAACACCGGGATTCGCATGATCTCGCGCATCGACGGGAGTCCGTAGACGCGGATGTTTCCGGAGTGACCGCCGCTGAGGAACCCGTAATAGTCGTCGAGTTCGCCAGGTGGCACACTGTGGCTGACATCGGCGCTCCCCCCGTTGCCGTTTCCGTTACCGCCCTCCGTATCGAGAACGCTCGTACAGCCGGCGACCGATCCCATCGCACCGGCGACCGCGCCGGCTTTCATGAACCCGCGTCGACCGATCGAGAGACCGGGCAGTAGTAGTTTGTCGTCCGGTTCGTCAGCCGTCGGCGTCGAGTCAGGTTCGGTAGTTGCCATGGTGTGATTCGCCCGGTAGTCGGTCACCGGATCCTCACTCGATCGTTGCTAACCAACCGTCAAATACCAGTATGCGGCGTTTCGACGCCTGAGAAAGGCGTTGAACATGTTCGGATGGTTGGTATATACCCTGGTACAGAACACACGAACCCCGGTGCAGAACAATGCACACCGGGGTCAGCATAACCCGTCCCCCGGGCACGCCACGTTGAGCTGGGTACGTCCCGCGCCTCGGGCACGCCACGTTGCGCTGGGTACGTCCCGCGCCTCGGGCACGCCACGTTGCGCTGGGTACGTCCCGCGCCTCGGGCACGCCACGTCACGTCACGCTACGCTCAGCGGCTTCGTTCGGAACTCCCGCGCCGGTCAATTCACACCTCGATCGTATCCCCGTCTTCGGGCACGCACACGTCTGAGACGGCGT
>JBNJFV010000217.1:0-4030 GCA_051747145.1 Halobacteriota archaeon | reverse complement strand
CCGGAACTCGTCGATCGGCTCGTCCTCGTCGCGTCGGCCTGTCGACTGAGCGATCGAGGACGATCGCTAGTCGAACGATGGGCAGCAGACGCCGCCGAATGGACCGAAAACGGCCACGACCACGATCACGATCACGACTGGTCGGCCGTCTACACGGAGCTTATCGACGCTACCTACGACGGCTGGCGACGTACGGCGTATCGAACCCTCGTCGGGACGCTCGGCGAGCGCCTGATTGGACCGCCACCGGTTCCACGCGACGTTCGGATCTCCATGGAATCGCTCGCGTCGTTCGACGCCTGCGATCGGCTCGGATCCATCTCCGCACCGACACTTCTCGTAGCCGGAGACGACGACGTGTTCTTCGACGAGTGGACAATCATCGACACCGGCGAGGCGATTTCGAACGCGACGGTGTACCTCTTCGAAGAAAGCGGTCACGGTGCGTTCGACGAGCACAAGGACGCGTTCGATCGAACGGTTCGATCGTTCCTCACGTAGGTTCGACGCCGGCGATCACCGCACCAGTCCGGACGCGAGGACGCCCGCATCCACGAGCAACAACACCGCAACCACGGCACCGACGAGAAACACCGGTCGGGACCGATCGACAGCTGCCTCGACGCCGTCGGCTGTCGCCGCAGATTCGAGTCTGGAGCCGCCGATCTCGACGAGTACGGTGAGAACGAGCCAGAGCGCGAGCATCGTTACCACCAGATGCCCCCGTCCGCTGCCCGTGAGCGTCTCGACGGTGTAGCGAGTCCCGGCCATGTGCCCACCGGTCACGACGAACGCGACCGCACCGAGCCGCGTGAGCGACCGCAACCTGCCCGAGATGGCGAGCAACGCGTCCCCGTCGATCGTTCCAACGGTCGCCGCTGGCAACACGGCACCTGTGAAAAACAGCACACTTCCGGTCCACAGCCCCGCAAACGCCGCGTGGAGCGACCACATCACGATGTCGATGACTGACATGTACGCGTCGTTGGGACGCAACTGTGATAGCTTCTTACAATTTAGGGCGGCGCTCGGATCGCGGACCGATCAGGGATCGGCGATTCCGGAGACGACGATCACTCGCCGGTCAACGCCTCACTCGCGGGCGCGAAGTCGATCGAAACACCGAGGTCCGCGTCGATCGCCTTCTCGTAGAGCATGTACGCGGCGGCTGCAGTTTCGACGCCGCTGCCGCCGCTGTCGAAGACGGTGATCTCCTCGTCGGAGCGCCGACCCGACACGTCACCGGCGAGGACGGCTCCGAGATCGCCGTGGACGTGCTCGTCGTCGATCGCGCCCGTGGCTTTCGCGTTGAGAAACGATCCCGCGTCCCGATGAATTCGCGCCCGGAGGTCCGGAACGTAGGTCGATCGAGCGATCGTCTCCGCGTCGAGTTCGTACTTGTTCGGGTTGTACTGGCCCATAGCGGTCACGTGCGTACCCGCGCTGAGATCCGCACTGTCGAACACCGGCTCGGAGGCGTTCGTCGCCGTGACGACGATGTCTGCGCCGGTTACGGCTTCGGAACTGGATTCGACCGCCGTCACGTCGATGCCCAGTGTTTCCCGCATGTCCTGTGCGAAGGCACGACGATGCGCTGGCGTCCGCGAGTAGACGCGGACTCGATCGAGATCGCGGACGGTTGCAATCGCTCGTAGCTGGCCCCTCGCCTGCGGACCGCTGCCGATCACGCCGAGGACTGACGCGTCTTCGCGTGCGAGCGCGTCGACGCCGACGGCACCAGCCGCGCCCGTCTTGTAGGGGTTCATGCTCGCGCCGTCGAGCAACGCGAGCGGTTCGCCCGTGGTCGCGTCGAAAAGCGGTGTCATGAACCACGCGTCCCGGGCGTCGAACCCCGCGCTGTACATGTACCCGCCCATCGCGCCCGTCTCGGGAAGAATTGCCGCGTACGCCGTGAAGAACCCCGGCGGGTCGCGATTGACGAATTTGGTTCGTGGTTCGGCCAGCCCGTACGTCCCGTATTCGCGGTACCCCCCGCGAACGGCTTCGACGTACTCGGTGGGCGTCGCCAGGCCGTCGATCTCGTCGCTTCGGAGAAACAGCGTTTCGGTCATTATCTCGCATTGCGAAACGAGCGAGACCGCTAAAAGTGTGAAGGAGGGAGGACCGAAGTCAGTCTGCGTTGACCTGTCTCGTCTGCGTCGCTTGCTGATCGACGTGTGGTCGGTTCGAAAGCGGCTCGGGAGAGTCCGTGGCGACCGGAACGTTGACGAACACCGCGTGGCCGATTATGAGAATGGCCACCGCGGCGCCCACGGGCACGGCTGCCGTCAAAGGCAACCCGATCACGCTGAGAATAGCGGTTATTCCGAGCAGCGATACGGGGATGAGCCCGAGCACGTAGTCGTAGTATCCGGTCATAATACGTACTATACTATGCACACGTGGTATATAATTATTTCCCATAGCCAACTGATGGTTATTCCAGTGGGAACGTAGAACTTTATCATAACTTATGTATGGATAATATGTTCTTGAGCTCGCTACCAGGATTCGAGATGTCGATCGAAGTCCTGATTAGTCGGTGGTCTCATCGACAGTGATGCTATCAGATACCACACTCCACAAACCGTACCAGTACCGACAGGGTACGAAAGAACGAGTGTCACTCGATCGACTGACCGACCGATCGGGGACCACGATCGGACAGTCGAACGTATAGTAAGAGAGTATCACGCACGTTTTGAGGCCGATCGCGCCGACATCGCTGAATTAAATTGACCGCTCTACAGACGGGTAGACAGTGAACCGAAACGATCGCGCGATCACCGGGCTCGTAATGCTCGCACACGGGATGGTCCACACCTACGAGCTGGCCATTCCGATCTTCGTCACGATATGGTTGCTGGAGTTTAGCGTGTCGTACGCCACGCTCGGACTCATTGTCATGGTGAGCTACGGACTGTTCGGCGTGGGGGCGCTGCCGGGTGGTATCCTCACTGACAAACTCGGCTCCCAGCGGCTGATCTCGATCTGTCTGTTCGGGATGTCCGGATCGTTCTTCTTGCTTGGGTTCGCGCCGAACCTCGTCGTGATCACGCTCGCACTCGTCCTCTGGGGGGTCGCAGCGAGCGTCTATCACCCCGCGGGGCTTTCGCTCATCAGCAAAGGCGTCGAACAGCGCGGCTCCGCGTTCGCCTACCACGGGATCGCCGGCAATCTCGGCACGGGTCTCGGACCGTTTATCACCGCAATCTTGTTGATCGTCCTCGATTGGCAGACGGTGGCGATCGCGCTTGCGATCCCGGCGCTGATCGCGGCGCTGATTTCGATCCGGATCGACGTGGACGAAAGCGCCGCAGTCGAGGCTGGCGGCGATTCGAAAGCGTCGACCGGCGTTTCGTCCCTCGACGAATTCGTCACCGAGTCGAAGTTCCTCTTCGCGAGCGGCTTCGTGCTCGTGTTCGTCCTCGTGATGTTCTCGGGGTTGTACTACCGCGGGACGCTCACGTTCCTCCCTGACCTCTTACAGAACGCGCTGGGGATCGAATCGGTGCCGGTGAGCGATCTCCTCCCGAACGACTCCGCGGACGAGGCCGCCTCCGAACTCGTGATCGAAGTCGAACGGCTCGTCTACGCCGGATTGCTCACCGTGGGCGTGTTCGGTCAGTACGCCGGTGGAAAGCTGACCGATCGCATCCCCGTCGAACGAGGGCTGTTGCTCGGATTTACCAGCCTCGCGGTGATCGCGTTAGTCTTTTTGCCGCTCGCGAACCTCGGTATTCCGACGTTGCTCTTCGGCTGTGTGCTCCTTGGATTCTTCCTGTTTTTCGTCCAGCCGTTCTACCAGGCGACTGTCGCCGAATACACGCCTGCGGGAACCCGTGGGCTCTCCTACGGGTTTACGTACCTCGGCGTCTTCGGCGTCGGCTCGCTCGGTGCGGCTGTCGCGGGGTTCGTCCTGGACGTCTCCGGTGCACCGGCGCTGTTCGGCGTCCTCGCTATCTTCGCGTTCGTCGCCTCGGCGATCGGGCTGTACCTCCTGCGACGAGGCGATCGCCCTACTGAGACC
>JBNJFV010000216.1:0-4037 GCA_051747145.1 Halobacteriota archaeon | reverse complement strand
GAACGGTGTCAGAAACCACCGTTCTCAGGACGCCGATTTCGACCGCCTCACGCCTAAAAGGTCTAGTCGTTCGACAGTCGAACCAGCGCCCGTCGCGCCCGTCGTCTCACATTCGATCGACGCCGGTCGCTCCGGAGTCCCCCTCGCTTCGCTCGCGGGACTCCCGTCTCGCCTGTCCCCTCACATTCGATCGACGCCGATCGTATGACAGATTCGTTTCAAACTGCACGCCACGGTACGAACGTGTACTCGAACTGAGATCGTCGATCTCCCCTGGCGCGTACCCGATCGTCACCCCTTCGAATCGGTCGGCTATCCGGCGTGGTATGAATCGTTTACCACCGAGTAGCAAGTGAGTAACCAAGCCATTCGCCGATTGGTGTGAACCAACAATGTCAATTGTACTGTCAATGGAACGTGAACATTTACTCCCGGTACGTGGATCGAAATACCCGCACGATACCACCGACAGCCACGCGCCGTCAGGGTATCTATCATTTTTGATAACTTTCCCGGAATCCTTTAACCTGAACGGAGCAAGGTACACCTATGGCGACTGACGACACCGACGGATCGAACGGCGGTGCTGACGGTTCCGGGTCGGTGTCGTCCGAGGAGCCGATCACGTCCACTGCCGAGGAGGACGTGACGGTCGGGTCCTACACGTGGTGTGCGTATCTGGAGTGGGCGGGCGATCCGGACGCGGCGGCGACGCTTCGGCGACGATTGGATCGGTCGACGGATCAACCTGACGTGAATGACCGACCGACCGACGCCGATCGACCGATCGACGACCGGTCGATCGATCGAACGCCAACCAGGGCCGACTGGGAGGCGGCCGATCCGATCGAGGATCCAGCTGCCGTCCTCGGATTTCACCCGACAGCCGTCGACGACGTTCTCGAGGACGCAGCCGGGACCGTGCTCGGATATTCGGCCTACTTCGAGTCGTTCTGTGATCCCGAAACAACGCCGGTCGTAAAGGACGTCTGGTTGTGGGAACATTACAAACGCGAATACTATTACGAGCCCGACGGAAGCCGGCCACGGGACGAGGACGACGAGATCGTTCCGTTCGATAGGACTGAGGCGCTGGGATTCGACCCCGACGACCTCGAATCCATGCTGGCAGCCGGGGCGGACCGTGCGAGGAACCTGCTGGCAGTTGAATCTGAACGAACCGTAGACGTACAACCCGACATCGACGAGGACGCGTTCTTCTCGGACGCCGACGGGCTCACGACGGTCGCGAACCGTTACGACCTCGAGAAGGCGGTTCCGATCGAAAAAAAGCGCCACTTCGAGGAGATCGAACGCTACTGGGTGAACGAACCGTACGCGTTCGTCATCGTGTTTCACTCCAGAAAGGAGAACGAAACGAAGTACTACGTCGTCGAACCGTATCAGAACCAAATCGAGGTCGACGTCGCACAGTACTTGATCGAAAAGCTTCGGACCGCGATCAAATACGGCGACCAGGGAACCGCGGCGTCCGACGACGACCACCGACGGTCGGTCATCACCGACGAGGCGTACCGACTGTTGGAGCGATACGATCTCTACGAGGGCCGCGGCGAGAAACCGATCGGCAATCAGCTCGTCGCCGGCTGGCAAACCCTGCTGGACCAGTTAGATTCGGTCGCGGCGACGATCGCCGATCGATTCGACCGGGATCTCGATGCCGTGTCGATGCGCGAGCGACTGTCGATCGATCGCACGCCGGAGACGCTCTCTCGGCGAATCCTCGACAAACTCGGGTACGAGGATCCGGCGGCGACAGACCCTGGACTCGACGGCATCGCCGCGCGGCCGGAACCGGCCGTTTTGGCGGAAGATCCGGGCACACTCACCGAGTATCAGGTCGAAAAGCTCCTGTATTACCTCACGCGGGATTTCATCGGCTACGAACGGATTGATCCGATCAAACACGACATCAACGTCGAGGACATCTCCTGTGACGGGTACAACTCGCCGGTGTTCGTCTACCACTCCGAGTACGAACAGCTGATCACGAACGTCACCCACGGCAAGACCGAGCTTGACGACTTCGTCGTGAAGCTCGCACAGCGATCGGGCAAGGGCATCTCGAAGCGCCGACCGCAGGTGGACGCGACGCTACCGGACGGCTCGCGCGCGCAGCTGACGCTGGGTCGTGAAGTCTCCGATCACGGGACCAACTACACCATCAGGCAGTTCAAAGAGGTGCCGTTCACCCCGATCGACCTCATAAACTGGCACACGTTCTCCTTAGCGGAGATGGCGTATCTGTGGCTGTGCATCGAGAACAACAAATCGCTCATTTTCGCCGGTGGGACGGCCTCCGGGAAGACGACGAGTCTGAACGCCGTCTCGCTGTTTATCCCCTCGAACTCGAAGATCGTTTCGATCGAGGACACGCGGGAGGTCGAACTGCCACAACGCAACTGGATCGCATCGGTCACCAGGCCGTCGTTTTCCGAGGACGACAAAGGCGACGTCGACGAGTTCGATCTGCTGGAGGCCGCGCTCAGACAGCGCCCCGATTACATCGTGATGGGCGAGATCCGCGGCGAGGAGGGCCGAACGCTCTTTCAGGTCATGTCGACGGGTCACACCACCTACACCACCTTCCACGCCGACACCGTCGGAGAGGTGCTCAAACGCTTTACGACCGAACCGATCAACGTCTCGAAGACGATGTTCACCGCGCTGGATCTGGTGTCCATTCAGACGTCGACCCGCGTGAACGGTAAGAAGGTCCGGCGGAACAAGTCGATCACGGAGATCAACCACTACGACGCGGAGAACGACGAGATAAACGTACAGGACGTCTTCCAGTGGGAGGCAGAATCCGATGAGTTCCTCCGGTTGGGGACGTCCAACACGCTCGAATCGATCACGTTCGATCGGGGGTGGACCAACGAGGAGCTGCAACACGAACAGTTCGAACGCGAAGTCGTGTTGGCGTACCTGATCGATCGGGGGCTCAACACCTACACGCAGGTTGCGGCGACCATTCAAGCGTACATCAACGACCCCGAGACGATCCTCGCGCTCATGGCGAACGACGAACTCGAGGCGAGCCTGGAGGACCTCCGCGAGATGGAGTCGGTGCTTATCGACATCGATCCGGAAACCGAAGCGCTCGTCCCGCGGCCCGAACCCGGATCGAAACAGGCCGAGACGGCAGCGCAGATCCTCTCTCGGGCCGACGAGGAACTGTTCGACAGCTATCGGGGAACCGTCACCGATTCGGTCGCAGACGCCCTCACCGGCCTCGCTGCGGCACCGGACATCGACGCGATGTCGATCGACGAGTCGGACACCGACGAGACGTCGTTCGATCATACGGACACCGACGAGGCGTCGGTTGACGAGGCGGACACCGACGAGGCGTCGGTTGATGACTCTGAGGAGTCAAACCCCTTCGACGACTACATCGAATCGGCCAACGCTGAATCGGCGGCAGACGGCGGCACGGCAGGTCGATCCGATTCGATCGACAGCGACGACGTCGAAGCCGACGAGACCACCGCGCCGACGGATGGATCGATCCCCGAACCGACGTCGTCGGATGCCAGCGGGCAGGCTGTCGACGACGTGGATTCAACGGAGGAGTAATCGTGGGAACCGGCGTCGACTTCGATCGATCGGATCCCGAATCGGACCTCCTTTCGGACCTGTTTTATCCGCTCTTTGCGGCCGTGTTCGACGAGGAGGGCGATTTCGTCGGCGACGTCGATCGGAAGCTCACCGAAGCCAGGATGGCAGCCCCCACCGAGTTGTACATCTCACGGTCGCTCGCCGTCGGAGTGCTGCTCGGCGTGGTGCTTTGGATAGCAGGGACCGCTGTCGGATACGGGCTGTTCTGGGCGGGACTTCTCTCGCCAGAGTCGTTGAGCCTGGGGATTCCGGTCTCTTCGGAGGCGGCCCAGACGTTCCTGCGATCGCTCGTCGTCCCGGCGACGATAGCCGTGACGGGGATCGTCTTCGGGACGATCGGGTTCGCACTCGGGTTCGGTTCGATGCTCGCCATCCCGTATTCGCGCGCCGACAGC
>JBNJFV010000215.1:2386-4041 GCA_051747145.1 Halobacteriota archaeon | reverse complement strand
ACCCTCGACGAGATCGGCGGCTAATCCGCGCCACCGTCGCACCGCGTTCGCTCCCGATCAGGTGTCGGAATTTTCGTCCGTCGGCTGTACGTCGTCGTCGAGGCCGTCCGATCCCGCGTTCGAATCGTCCGTCTGCGGTCCTCGCGAATCGTCGATCGGCAGCAGTTCGCGTCGGATCGCCACCCCCGATCCCGCGACGATCGCAAAGAGCCCTACCTGGAGCCAAAATTGCGTTGCGAACGTCGTCAGCATCTGTGAGACGATCCCGGACACGACGCCGGCCAGTTCCGGCGGTACGTCGCCGGTTGTGACCGCAGCGTCGAGTTCGGAGACGAGTAGTCGATCGAGCACGGTCGTCGCTGCGACCCCGAGTACTCCGGCGATCCCGATCGTGGTGCCGACGGCGATCATCCCCGTCGATCGGGTTCTCGAGAGTCGAACGATTCCCGCCGCGAGGCCGATAGCCACGATCGGTAACGCGTACGCGAGTATCCCGACCACCGAAACGATCGTTCGGAGCGTTTCGAACTGTTCGACGGTCTCGTCGTCCATCGCTTCGGACATGTCCACCGTGTCCGGTAGTTCCGCGTCGATCTCCGCACGCACGGCGGCTTCCATCGCCGCCTCCAGATCGGCTTCCGCCTCGGCGACGTCGGTACTGAACTCGTCGTATGAGGCGTCTTCTGCGACCAGTGCGTCGATCCGGATCGTACCGAGTTCGATCATCGCCTCTTGAACCGGCTCGGGTGCGTCTTCGCTTTCGACCTGCTGGGTTACCTCTGCGTGCAGTTCAGCGCGGATTTCTTCTCTGGCGTCGTCGTATATCGCTTCGAGTTCCTCCTCGTCGAGTTCCTCGTCGGTCTCCGCTTGGATCCGCTGGTGCTGTTCGGCTTCGAACGTTTCCCGCGCGGCCTCGAACTCCGCCTCACTTTCGGTCATCGCCGCCAGTTCGGGATCGATGGCGGCCAGTTGCGATTCGATCTGCATCTCCGCGACGATCTGCGCTGCGAGCGGTTCCTTGAGGGGTTGTAGATCAACTGCAAGGACGAGATCGTCGCTGTCGCCGTGGAGATACGCATAGAGGCGATCGACGTTTTCCTCCGTTTGGGTTTGCAGGTATTCGTCGGTGATCACTTCCGCGAGGAGTTCGTCGATCGGCGCTTCGTCGGTCACACCGGAGGGCTCCTCCGCACCGGCTTCGGGAACGTCCGCGGCGATCTGGTCGGTGAGTTCCTCGCCGAGCACCGCGTACGCGTTTTCGTCCTCCAGACTCTCTTTGACGTACTCCGCTTCGAGGATCGTCCGATCGGCACCAATCGCGAGGTTCGCACCGAACAGCGTGACTAAAAGCACTACGGCAACGAGAACGATTGCAATCGATCGTGATCGGTCGTTCGTCATATCGGGGTATACCCGCCCAATCATAATAATAAACAGGTATGTATCTCGTACATAACGGGGTACGAACGGGGCAGCTGCCGTACGCCACTCGGATCCGATTTCAGTTCGGCCCAGAGCCGGGAGTGGCCGATCGACCCCTCGATTGGGAGAATAACTGCAGTTTGGACGGCGACGCGATCGGCGTCAGAACGTGATGACCTCGTAGCCCGCTTCGACGAGCGATCGAACGCTCGGGTGACCGTCGTGTTCGTCGA
>JBNJFV010000215.1:0-2286 GCA_051747145.1 Halobacteriota archaeon | reverse complement strand
ATTCGGGTCTCTGTCAGCCCAAACCGATCGTCACTGAAATCGATCGTCACTGAGAATGGTCGCGTCGATCGAAGCAGCCGTTGACGGTGTGCGTCCTCGCTACGAGAACCGTTTTCAGTAATCTGCCCGTACGTACGCTCGATGGAACTCGTGTCCGTGGCCGCGATCGCCGACAACAGACTCATCGGTGCCGACGGCGAACTCCCGTGGGAGCGTATCCCCGCCGACAAGACGCAGTATCGAAAGCGAATCGCCGACGATCCGGTCATTCTCGGTCGGGTCACGTTCGAATCGATGCTGGATGACCTGCCCGGACGCGCTCAGATCGTCCTCAGTCGGAGCGACCAATCTTTCGAAATCGAGACCGCCTCCCACGCCCGATCGGTCGAGGAAGCGGTCGATATCGCCGAGTCGATGAGGGCCGACACGGCGTACGTGATCGGCGGTGCGGGCATTTATCGGCTCTTTCAGCCGCACCTCGATCGGATGGTGTTGAGCCGCGTCCCCGGAACGTACGAGGGGGACGCGTACTACCCGGCGTGGGACAACGGGATCTGGGAACTCGACTCGGAAACGCCTTTCGAGGGGTTCCTCCTGCAAGAGTGGGTCAGGACCGATCGCCGGTGAACACACGCCGCCACTAGGCGGACGTGCGACGGCAACCGATCGACTCGAGCGATTGACTCGAGCGATCGTCCCGAGTGATCGACTCGAGCGATCGTCTCTAGCGACCGGCTTCGACACCGATCGGAGCTTACATTTGGACCTGTCTCGTGGACGAACGCATGAAGCTGCCGTTTGGAACTGACGTTCAGGTGCGATTTCGGGATCTCGATACGATGGGTCACGTGAACAACGCGGTGTACGTGACCTTCCTCGAACAGGCCCGCACCGCGTTTTTCGTCGAGGCGCTCGAGGTCGGTTTACACGAGGTCGACACGGTGATCGCGTCGTTGTCGATCGACTATCGCGCCCCGATACAGCTCGGCGCTGACGTGCGGGTCGGGATGGCGATCGGCGAACTGGGTCGATCGAGCGTTCCGATGACCTACGAAATCTACGCTGACGGGCAACTTGCCGCGACAGCGGAGACGGTGCAGGTACTTATCGATCGGGAGACCGAATCATCGCGTCCGATTCCCGACGATTGGCGGGAGACCTTCGAATCCTATCAGGTATCCTAATCGATCGAGGGGTCGTCGATCCGAACGAGATGGTCGATCGTGGATCGTCGATCCGAGCTGGCCGATCATGATATTCAATTCGACCGGGCCGATCGTGGATCGTCGATCCGAACTGGCCGATTATGATCTTCAATTCGACCGGGCCGATCCTCGGAGGAAGCTACTTGCGCTCGAAACACGAAGGTACTCCATGGCGATCACACTGTACGCGCTGGATGGGTGTCCGTACTGCGAGACGGTTCACGACGTCCTCGAAGCCAACGAGATCGAGTACGATACCCGCTGGGTCGAGCCGTTGCACTCCGATCGTGAAGCGGTAAAACGAGTCAGCGGGCAGCGTCACGTGCCGGTCCTCGTCGACGACGATCGGGGCGTAACGATGGCCGAAAGCGAGGCGATCGTCGAATACGTCGACCGAACGCTCGCGTGAGGGACACAGCATGAAAATATACACTGGCCGGGGCGACGAGGGGCTGACCGATCTTCGGGACATGTCCCGCGTTTCGAAGACGAGTCCGCGCATCGAAGCGTACGGCACGGTCGACGAGGCGAACGCGGTGCTCGGGACGGTCCGTCCGAGCGGCTACGACGACGTCGACGAGTGGCTTCGACGGATCCAAAATCACCTACACGTCATTCAGGCGGATTTTTCGAATCCCGATCCCGACTCGGACGATCCGCAGCTCGAGTCAGCGCACGTCGACGAACTCGAATCGATGATCGACGAGGCAGACACCCAGCTACCGCCGCTTCAATCGTTCATCCTCCCGGGAGGAAGCGCCACCGGCGCGAAACTACACCACGCCCGCGCCGTCGTCAGGCGATCGGAGCGGCGAGCGGTGGCGCTTGCGGACGCAGACCCGATCAACGAGGACGCGGTGGTGTATCTCAATCGGCTCTCGGACGCGCTGTTTACGTTCGCCCGGCTGGTCAACGATCGCGACGGCGTCGACGAGGAACACCCGACGTACTGATCGCCGTGACCGGCTTCGTCGGTCCGAACCGACACAACTGTTATATCTGTCGTCTGCGTAAGGACGAATATGAACAAACACTTCAGCGACGCCAAGTACTACCTCGGTCGAGCGGCCGAACACGCAAA
>JBNJFV010000214.1:0-4044 GCA_051747145.1 Halobacteriota archaeon | reverse complement strand
CCGGTCGTTCGTCAGGTCACTCGATCGAAGACGGTGGCGTGGCCGGTCGTCCGTCGGTGTTTCGTGACGAGCCGATCGGCTTGCAGCTCCGAATCCGCCAGCGTTTCGAACCGACAGTTGCGACAGACGACGTGATATTGCGCAGTGGGCATCGTAATCGAGCGTTACGACGAGTCTGGTTAGTTACGGGCCGACTACGGCTGTTCGATTGCTGCTCGAGTCCGAAATCGAGGGTACCGATCGCCGGAGTCTGCGAGACCGATCGCCGCCGGTCGATGAGCGATCACCAACGGTCGATGAGCGATCGCCGCCGGTCGATGAGCGATCACCAACGGTCGATGAGCGATCACCAACGGTCGATGAGCGATCGCCGCCGCTCGATGAGCGCTCGCTGCCTACCGTTGTGCGATCGACGCTGATCGTTAGGACTCGTCTACCAGTTCCTCGGCGGTCCAGAATCGGTTTAATCCGAACTCGAGCATGTCGGGACTCACCGGTTGGAACTCCTCGCGTTCGTGGCGAGGGAGGTACTGGCGAACACTGTCCCACGACTCGCGGGCGTATCGGGAGTCAACGAGCACTCGCACACCGCGTTCCTCGCGGCCACGAATGACGCGGCCGATCGCCTGTCTGGCCTTTCGAACCGCAGGCACGATCAACGCGGTTTCGAACCCGTTTCCGAAGCGTCGATCGTAGGCGGTTCGAACGGCCGTCGTCCGCGGGCTGGCGGTGTTGACGATCGGGACGCCACAGACGACCGCAGCGGTGAGTCGATCGCCGCTGTAGTCGACGCCCTCCGTCAACGTCCCGCGGAGGCTCGTCACGAGAACCTTCGATTCTCCGGCGAAAAAGTCGCGTTTTAACGAATCCGTCTGCCGATCGCCGCTTGCGGTGTCGAGCAGTACCGGTTTGTCCACCCGTCGATTCAGGACGTCCGACATCCACTCGGCCTCCGCGTAACTGGGCATCCCTACGAGGACGTTGCCGGGCGACTCGGCGACGGCGACGACGGCGTCTGCGTGTGCCTGTCGCGTCGGAGTCGTCTCGGTCGAATCGCCACGGTTCTCGTAGGTGAACGCTGGCGCGTCGACGGCGAAGCTCGCCCGATTCGATTCGGGGAAGGTCATACCGTACGTCCGGCGTTCGATCGGTCGCCCCGCCGATCGGAGGTGCTCCAGCCCGGTGACCTGCTCGAAGACGTCGATCGGCGCGAGGGTGGCACTCATGAGGACGCCGCCACCGAACTCCGCGAGCCGTTCGCCGATCGCGTCGCCGGGCACGCAGTTGTACAGGAGGAGGCCGGCGGTGTAAGCGCGCCGCCACGAGTCGGTCGGTTCGGTCCGATCGAACGTCCGATCGAGTTCGATCTCGCGAAAGTACGATTCGTGATCTGCGCGATACCACGCCCCCAGCGTTCGGCCGACCGCTGGAGCCGATCGGGTGACGTCCTCGTCGTCCACCTCGTTGAGGATCCGTCCGACGACGGTGCCAACGATCTCCGCTCTCGACCAGACGGCGTCGGTATACCCCGCCTGGGCCGCCCATTCGGAAATCTCGTCTGGCGCGGGTGCGTCTGGATCTCTGAGCGGGATCTCCGCGTCCTCGAGCCGATCGAGATCCGCTCGCCAGTCGGGGCGCTCGCGATCGAGGTAGGCGCGAACTCGGCGATCGACCTCCTCGCGGAGGTCGCCGACGAAGTCCCGGTATCGCGTTATTTCCTCGAGCGACACGTCGCTTGCCCGTAGCTCCCCGCGAATCAACTCGACGTCGGGGTCGTCGGTCGGTTGCCCGTCGAAGGTGAGCGCCTGGATGAGCCGAGTGAGCTCCGATTCGGCTGTTCGGAGGCTCCGATCGCCGATCCGACGGCTCACCAGGTCTCGGACTCGTGGTTCGAGCATGTGCGCCTCGTCGCAAACGAGGAACGTCGAGTCGTCGACGAGCGGCCCGGTGAACGTCTTCGACGTGACCGGATCGAACGCGTGGTAGTAGTTTCCGATCACCACCTCGACGTGCGGCAACACCGCACCCATGACAGAGTGCGGACAGCTTCCGTGACCGGCCGCGAGCGCGACGAGTTCCGCGGTGTCGATGAGCCCACGGTTCGTCACGTCGAACGGAACGGCTTCGATCGGCTCGCCGTCGGCTGGAAGGTCGTCGAGGAACGTCGCGTAGAACGGACAGTACTCGGTCGAGCCGGTGCCGTCGCCGTGTTCTGCAGTCTCCGGGAGGTACGGCGTCGGCTCGCCGGCGGTTTCTAGATACGTTGGACCGCCCGATCCCGAATCGGCCAGTCCCGTCTGTGCGCGCCTCGCCGCGTCCGTGAGCGCACCGGGCGTGGTGGGGCCGTCCTCGCCGACGAGGTTGCGCGTTCGTTCGCGGAGCCCTTCGCACCGTTCGTAGACGGTGGTCTCGTCGATCCCGCCCGCGTGTTCGCGGCTGTACGGGCAGACGTCCGCCTTGCCGACGATCGTCAGGCCAGAAATCGGTTCGTACTCGGCGGGGAGGTTTCCGTTGATCGTTTCCAGATCCGTCTCGAACTGCCTGAGCTGTTGTTTGACGGATGTGAGCACGACGACCCGTTCGAACGGGGAGTCGGGATCGCGGACGCGATCGATACCCGCAGTGAGCGCGAGCATCGTCTTGCCAGTCCCGCAGGCACCCTCGATTACGGTGTAGCCGCCCTCGGCGGCCGTGTCGATCGCCGCGTCGATCCCGTCTGCCTGCTCCGAATACGGTTCGGCGTGGCCGAAGATCTCCGTCCACGAGGGATCGCTCATCGAGTCACACCCATCACGATGTATGGTACTCACTGCGTCATCGGTGAAAAACCCACAGACACGCGATCGACAAGCCGCGCCATCAAAGCAGGCTCGAACCGTGAACGATCACCGAGAGGTTGTTCGCAAGCAAAAACAGCCCGATCGCCACGAGCGACCCGAGCCAGATCTCGACGCCGATCGCGAACGGGCTGTCGTCGGCCTTCCGATCGGCGAGTCGAACGATCGTCTCGAACGCGAACGCCGCGCCGACGGCCGCGAGCAGGTGGATCGAAACGATCAGCCACAACGACTGTGAGAGCACCCACGCCATCAGCGGATTCGCTTCGGCGGTCGTCCCGACGACGACCGCCGCGGACATGGAGGTCAAAAGGTCGACTGTGAGCAACAGAAACAACGCGACCGCGAACCACTCCCAGTACTCGCCCCGTCGCGTCGATCCGAAAGGCGACAGCAGTCCGTCGGTCTCCTCGCTCGGTTGCTCGCTCCCCATAGTAAACGGTTCGTATCCGAAAGACAATAGCTTCGGGTGGTACACCCGAGCACGAACGCCCAATGGTCTCCGTCTGGATTTCAACCGTTCCCCGCGTCGGTCTGAACAAGTAGACAACCGAGGAGCAACAGCCACATCCCGAGGGTCGGCGGCAACAACACCGTGAACGCGGACGCTGCGATCGATTCGATCGGCGAGGCGATAGACGTCGGGACCCGGCCGACAGTGAGCCCGAGCACCACCGTCTCGTACCCGCCCATGACGAACGTCAAAACCGTTCCAGCGACCAGCGCTGTCCGCGCCCGGCCGGCAGGAACGGTGTACAGAAGTACGACGAGTGGGTAGACGAACAACAGGAAGTACAGCGGCTGCAACGGGAAGAAAAGCAGCGTGACGAGGATCGTCCCGAGGATCCCCGCCTGCCGTCGGTCGTCAGTATCGACGCGACGGTACAACCAGGCCACCAAGGGGGCGAGAAGCACCGCTGCCAGCGGCGTGTGTAGCGAGGGATCGATCGCGCGAACGGCCGCAAGCTGCCGTCGAATACCGCCGACGTTCCGACCTGGGTCGGCCGGACCGTCGAACGACTGGCCGTGGAACCGCTCTATGAGGACCTCCGTGAGGTACGTCGCCGTCAGATCGGGACCGAACGCGAACGCACCCAGCAAAAGCCCACCCAGTCCGGTACCGATCGAGACGACGAGCGCACGCCACGCCCGAATCCGAACCAGCCACAGCCCGATCGCCGCTGGAAACAGCTTGACGAGTGCCGCT
>JBNJFV010000213.1:0-4061 GCA_051747145.1 Halobacteriota archaeon | reverse complement strand
ACCGGCAGCGGCAAGTCGCTTCTCGCGCGAGCGATCATGGGTTGTGCCCGATCGCTACAGGAAGCAACACCAGCGCAGGCCACCGGGGCGTACTACACGACGCCGCAGGTATCGCAACTCGACGATGTCGCCGAAGACGAACTGCTGGACGATCTCAACGTCATCCGGGGAAAGGGCAACTACAACTGCATCCTCCCGGGCGAACACGGAACGCCGGTCAATCGAGCGCCGTGCGTTCGTCAACGGGGGTACGACTGTACGGTCAAACACCGGTGTCCGTACTACTCCGATCGGGCGATCGCATCCAGCCGCGAGATCGCCGCGATGACGCTTGCGTACTTCATGCAGACGGCCGGCTCGGAGATCTTCCGCAGACGAGACGTGGTCGTGATCGACGAGGCACACGGGCTGGCCGAGTGGGCCGAGATGTACGCGACGATCGAACTCGCCCCCGATAGCGTTCCCGTCTGGGACTCGATCGGCGTCCCGTCCGTGACCGAAGCTGACGACCCGCTCGAACGGACGGTGCGGTTCGCCGAAACCCTCGCCGGCGTCTGCTCGAGCGAAAAGGACAAACTCACCGGCCGGTCTGAGCTGACGCCCGAGGAAGCCGCCCGTCGCGATCGGCTCGCCGAACTGCTCTCGGAACTCGGCTGGTTCGTCGAGGATTATCGGGATCCCGACAGCCCGACGACGTGGGTCGTCGACCAGCCCGCCGGCGCTGGATCGCCGATCACGATCAAACCGCTCGACCCCGCACGGTACCTCCATCACACCGTCTGGGATCGGGGAAACAGGTTCGCGTTGCTTTCGGCGACCATCCTGAACAAGGAGGCGTTCTGTCGTGGCGTCGGGCTCGATCCGTCCACCGTCGCCCTCGTCGACGTCGAACACACCTTCCCGGTCGAAAATCGGCCGATCTACGACGTGACACAAGGGAAGATGACGTTCGAACACCGAGAGGAGACGATTCCGAAGATCGCCCGATTGCTCGTCCGGCTCATGGCCGACCATCCCGAGGAAAAGGGCCTCGTTCACGCGCACTCGTACGGGATCGCCGACGAGTTGGTCGAACAGCTCGATCGGTTCGGCGTCGGAACGCGCGTTCGGGGCCACGAGTCGGCCGATCGGGACGCCGCGCTCGAAGCGTGGAAGGCCACGGACCGCCCGGACGTCTTCGTCTCGGTGAAGATGGAAGAGGCGCTGGACCTCCGTGGCGAACTGGCCCGCTGGCAGGTGCTGTGTAAAGCCCCGTACCTCAACACGAACGACTCGCGGGTCGCCCGCAGGCTCGAAGAGGGTCAGTGGGCGTGGTACCATCGCGCGGCACTCCGAACCGTGATCCAGGCGTGTGGCCGCGTGGTTCGTGCCCCCGACGACTACGGGGCGACCTATCTAGCGGATTCGAGCCTTCTGGACCTATTCGATCGCGCCCGGTCGGACGTCCCACCGTGGTTCGCCGCGGGGCTCGATCGAATGTCGACACCGACCCTTCCGACGTTCGACCCCGAGGCGGCGATCGAGGCGTACGATTCGGATCCGGGCCCGATGGGACGCGGGGCGACGCGCTCTCGAACGAGTACCACTCCCGCTCGTCGATCGACAGCGAAACGGGCAGAAAACGACGGCGCTACGACCGATCGCCGACATCCCCTCTCGGACGTGTGGGGCGACGAGTAACAGTTACGAACCGTCCGGTTAGAGGAACGTCGCGCCCCACGCGATCATCGAACTCATCATCAGCAGCGCGAAAAAGAGCGCGACCAACTGATTTCTGTCCATACGCCTTGCTGTGCGCCGATCCCCTTTATTTTTTCCGAGTCTCACGATCGACCACCGATCGGGCCGATCTGTTGGGCCAAACCATAACGAATTTTAATTTTGGTTTAAGAAGGTACGTAGTACAAAAAGAAATCACGGTGATCGTACACAACCACCGTAGGTATGACAATATCTTGCTATAGTTTCCCACGTTAACTTTACATACGGATAATTCAAAGGTAGCCTATGGCGACACACGGTCTCCACACCGCACTGACGCTGTATCGCAGCGGGACACTTACACTCGCGCAGGCGGCCACCCGAGCAGGTCGAAGCGAGGAGTCGTTCCGCCGCGTACTCGATCGATACGGGATCGATCACGGCGCGATCGGGATGGGCGAGACCGAGACACAACCGACGGATCGATCGCTTCGGGCGGATTGAACGGCCGAAGAATCCGCCGCGATCCGGTGAGGGTTTCTGCCTCGACGACACCGACGTGGCGACCGCTGGAACGAGTACCTAAACGTGCTTCGATGAGCGAAAGCCGGTGTCCGTGCGCCGAATCGGATCCTGTTTCGATTTCGATACGAGAGCGAATCTGGACGTCTACAAAGGTAGACACGTCGTACCGAGACGTACGAGACACTTACTGACTGTTGGGAGAGAAATGGACGATTACTCCGCACTGGGGTCCGGAACGATGTAGATCTCCGACCCGTGTTTCAACACGCTGACAGTGTCCGCGTCCGGATCGAACGCATTCGGGCGGGCCACCGTCGTCGCCTCGTACGTCTCCGGATCGAGTAGTTGCACGGCGTGGTCGTCCTCGACCGTGACGACGGTCGTTTCGACGGCGTCGTCGACCGTTCCGAGTTTCGTCGCCTCCGGTGCGGTCCCCGCCTCGCGGCTCGCCTCGTACCGATCGCCGTTGGGAAGCCGCTCGCCCTTTAGGTTGCCGCGAGCGCTCGTGACGAGCACGGGCCCCTCGTCGTCGGCGGGATCGATCACGTCGCCGGGCCGATAACGCGGCAGCCTGACGACGAACGTGACACGATAGACCTCGTTTCCGTCGCCGTCCTCGGTGACCAACGTTGGATGGTTGTCGACCGATCCGCCGAGTTCGTCGGTGATTCGAGTCGCGGCCCCCTGACCCAGCTGGTTCGTCGAGATCTTAATGTCGGCCCCGTCGTCGGTTCGATCGACCTCGGTGATGAACGCGTCCCGATCGCCAGTCGCCTCGCGGGCGGCGACGTACGATTCGGCGATTTCGACCGCCCGATCGATCTCGTCTGCGCCCGGTGTGCGGCCGTCAGCACGCAGTTGAATCAGGCTCGCGTAGTACCCCCCGGCAATGCGCCCGCATCGATCGCAGGAGCCATAGGAGAGTTTGACCGGGACAGTCACCGCCTGTTCGATCGTCGTATCCCGAACGACGCCTGTGAACAGACAGTGCATCCGGATCGTCGTTTCGTCGACCTGTTCTGGTTCGACGAGCCACTCCACGTCGTCGGCGTCGACGTGCACGCCGAGCGCTTCGCTCACCTCCGCGACCGCCACGTCCGTGTAATCCTGTGCGTCCACGTCCACCCATCGGTTGCCGCGGTTGATCGCACCGCAGGTCGAACAGACAGTGACCTGGAGCCGCTCGGGAGCGTCCACGAGGTCGAATTCGTCGAAATAACACGCGTCACAGAGTGCCGCCTCACGGGCTCGCGGCTCGCCGGGGAGCGGATCGTCCCGTTGGGGGACCCGATCGCCACATCGGGGACAGAATTCGCGTGACTGCGTCATGGATCGACCTATGCGGCGACGGTGGATAAACAGCCCGGGATTCGGTCGACGAATCAGTCAGAACGCGGATAGACGGCCCGTTCGAGGCGGTATGATACGATTACGTGTCGAAATCTCGAACCGTTGCATGCGACGGTATCCCCGTTTTATTCGCCTCTCGCCGGAAGTCAGTGTTGCCGTCGCCCACCCCAGGCACCCGGGTCGGCGGCACCCCCCTGACCGGGTAGAGTACCTATGTACGAGTTACAGCAACCACAGACGACAGTACAGCACGGACACCCGACGCAGTCGATCGAACAGCAGCGACAGCTCGCCACGGTCCCGCAGGCGACGCAGTTCCAACAGCCATCCCAGATGCAATACACACCGAATCAACAGTCACAGCCAGCGATCGCACAGTCTCAGCAGGCGCAGCCACAGTCCCAACTTGCGCAGCCACAGTCTCAGCAGGCGCAGCCACAGTCCCAACTTGCGCAGCCACAGTCCCAACTTGCGCAGCCACAGTC
>JBNJFV010000212.1:0-4062 GCA_051747145.1 Halobacteriota archaeon | reverse complement strand
CCTCGAACCGGTCGAGATCGTTCGCGGCGAGCACACGTCCGATCGAACGATGGATCGAATACGGGCGTTCGTCGAAGGCGTGGATCGTCGCCCCATCACGGTCGAAAAGGACATCCCCGGCTTCGTGTGGAATCGAATCCAGAACGCGGTTATCAGGGAGTGTCTGCACCTGCTCGAAAACGACGTGGCCTCGATCGAAGACATCAACGCGGCGGTTCGAGACGGGTACGCCCGGCGGACGTCGGTGATCGGGCCCTTCGAGACCATGGATATCGCCGGCGTCGATCTGTTCAAAACGGTCGCAGACCACCTCTACCCACACCTTTCCAACGAGGATCGAGCCCAGGATACGTTCGCGGACCTCCTAGAGGAGGGCCGGACCGGAATCGACGCGGGCGCGGGCTTTCTTTCGTACGACGATTCTGCAGACGCGATCGTCAGCCGTCGCGACGAACGGCTGGCGGCGCTCGATCGGTGCTTCGACTCCTTCGAGGAGTGAGGACGATCGAGGCGATCTCCGTGATCGCGACGATCGGTGTGCCCGCGACGATCGGTGTGCCCGCGACGATCGCCGTAGACGAGGTCAGTGTTTCCGGTGTTCCTCGACGACGTCCCAGTCGAGTTCGATACCGAGGCCCGGGGCGTCGGGGACGCTGATGCGACCGTCCTGGATCAGCGGCTCCGACTGTGCAACCATGTCCTCCCACCAGGGCACGTCGCGGGCGTGGAATTCGAGCGCGAGGAAGTTCGGCACTGACGCGCCGACGTGGACCCCCGCCATCGTCGCCACGGGGCTGCCGATGTTGTGGGGCGTGAGCGCACAGTAGTACGTGTCTGCCAGATCGCCGATCTTTTTCGTCTCCGCGATGCCGCCGGTTTTCGGGACGTCGGGGGCCACGAAGTCGACCGCTCCCCGTTCGAGGAGATCCCGAAAGCCGTGTCGGCCGTACCTGTTCTCGCCGGTGAGCACCGGCACGTCGATCGACGCGGCCAGCCTCGCCATCGCCTCGGTGTTTTCGGGCGGGAGCGGATCTTCGATCCATATCGGCTCGTACTCGGCGATCGCTTCGCAGACCCGTCTCGCCGATTCGACGCTGAAGTTCCAGTGAAGGTCGAACGCGTACTCGGCTTCGTCGCCGACCTCCTCGGCGACCGCTTCGACGAGGTCGCGTTTGTGTTCGACTTCGGGGCCAGTGAGGTGTCTGGACTTCGTCTGGATTTCAAGCCCCGAGGGGACGTCGAGATCGAACTTGATGAGGTCGTACCCTTCCTCGACCGTTTCGCGGGCCTCCTCGGCGTACGCTTCCGGGCGGTACGTCTCGGTTTGTTGTCCCTCGATCGCGGCGTCGATCATCGACTCGCCCGCGTGACAGTCAGCGTACACGCGGACCTCCTCGCGCATTTTCCCGCCGAGCAACTGATAGACCGGCTGGTCGAGGACCTTTCCGGCCGTGTCCCACAGCGCGAGTTCGACGCCGCTGATGGCGATCGTGCCGATTCCCTGCTGGGAGCCCCGCCCCGAGAGGCTCTCGCGCATCAGGTGATACAAGCGTTCGACGTCGAGGGGGTTCTCGCCGACGAGCACGGGGCGGAGGTAGTCTGTGATTACCTCGTGAACGCCGGGGGAGGGGTACGACTCGCCGATTCCTGTGACGCCGACGTCAGTTTCGATCGTGACGATCGTCCACGGAAAGTTCCCGTCGACGACGATCGTCTCTACGTCGGTTATTTCGGGCGTCGCCGTGTCGCGATCGGGGGTCTCGTCGTAATCGCCCCACATCGTTGTCGCAAGCTTCGTGGCAAAGTCTTCGTACATAGTCGAGTGATTCGTCCGGAGGTGTGTCAACGCGAGCCATAAATCCATCGCCTATCCCAAAGCGCATCGGCTCCACCGAGGTACATCGCCTCCGTCAGGACGTTTCGTCTCAGCGAAGCCGATCGAATAGAGACGGGGATCGTGGGCATGGAAGCCTCCAATCGATCGCGTGCAGTTTCGCCCTGATCGGTAGGTCTATACGTGTCCCTTCAACACGGACGATCATGGACGAACCATCACACCAGCTACGTGTAGGCTTTCGATCGAACACGCTCTCGGACGAGCGGCTCCGATACATCCGACAACTCGGCGTTCGCGACGTCTTCGTCAATCCCGTCGAACCGGGTGGCGGGACCGGCGGGGACATCTTCGAAGATGAGAGCGATCGAACCGACACCGATCGACGACTACCGCTCGGCCCGGACCACGTCCCCTCCGTGTCGTACCTTCGATCCCTCGCAGACGCCTGTGAATCCCACGGTGTCACGCTCGCTGGCATCCACACGCTCGGATTCAACAGCTACGGCGACATCAAATTCGGTCGCGAGGGGCGGACAGACCAACTCTCGGCGATCGCAAAGCTCGTTGGGAACATGGGGGAAGCCGGGCTGTCGATCCTCGGCTACCAATGGAACCCTCGTGGCGTGGTTCCGATGCGAACCGGCACCGTGCGGCTCCGCGGCGGGGCTCGCGGAACGAGCTTCGATCGATCGGCGCTCGACGTCGGCGACGGCCCCGTCATGGACCGCGAATACACGGCGTCGGAACTGTGGGAAAACTACGAGTCGTTTTTGGAGGCGATCCTTCCGGTCGCCGAAGACGCGGGCGTAACATTGGCGTTACACCCGATCGATCCGCCGTCGATCGAGTCGATCGGCGGCATTCCGCGGCTGTTCGGAACCGTCGAAAGCTTCCGTCGCGCGATGGATGCCGTCCCGAGCGACAATCACGGATTGAAGCTGTGTCTCGGCTGCGTGTCGGAGATGGGTGTCGACGTCGTCGACGTCGTCAGGGAGTTCGGCGAACGGGGGGATATCACGTTCGTGCACTTCAGGGACGTCGAGGGGACGGCCGAGTCGTTCAACGAGACGTTCGTCGACTGTGGGAACTACGACGAGGTGGCGGTCATGCGTGCACTCGTGGAGACCGGATTCGACGGGATCGTCATCCCCGACCACGTCCCACAGGTGGAAAATGACACCGACTGGGGACACAGAGCGAGAGGGTTTACGGCCGGCTATCTCCGTGGGCTGGTGACCGCAACGACCGCAGAGTGACCACAAGCGCCGTCGACGATTCGGATCGGCGTACGATACTGTTTTTTGGCAGGGGGTCGGTCCTTCGGTATGGACCGATCTACCAAACCGTATCTACTGCTTCACTACCTGTTGCTCGTCGCGTTGATCTTGCTGGCGATCGACGTCGTCGAAGGAAGCGGGATCGACCTGCCGTTCTGGGCGGGGCTGTTGATCGCGATCGGTATCGGGATTACGTATCCGCGGTTTCTCGAAGCGCTCGGCATCGCACCGGAGCGGTGGGAACGCTAGCCCGTCACTGAGCGCGGACGCGTCACGTAGTGCGTCACTCGCCTCGCCGTCACTCGCCTCGCCGTCACTCAATCACGCACTCAATCACTCACTCAATCACGCACTCAATCACGCACTCATTCGTAAATGAACTCGGTCCACGGCCCGTCAGTCGCGGGGTACCGATCGAGGACGTCCAGATCGACCGTCACACCGAGACCGGGACCGTCCGGGACGGCCAACGTCCCGGACTGGACGTCGACGGGTTCCTCGAGGACGTCGAAGGCCAACTCGAACGGATACATGCCCGGATCGGCATCGGCGTCCAGGGCGGGATCGTTCTCGAAGACGGGATACTCCAGCAACCGGACCTCCGGGGCCGCCGCGACGAGGTGTGCGTTCGCGACGAGTCCGAGCCACGTGCCGAAGTTGTGCGGGACGAACTCGACGTCAGTCCCCCTGCAGAACTCGATCGCTTCCGCACATCCGGTGAAGCCACGATGATGTCTGACATCCCCCTGCAGGAAGTCGACCGCACCGGTGCGTGCGAGATCGATCAACCCCGCTGGTGACGGTTCGCTCTCGCCGCCAGCGAGGGAGACGCCCAGACGGCTCAGGTCGACGTAGCCGTCGTAGTCGTCGGGCGCGACGGGCTCTTCCACCCAGTAGGCACCGCAATCGCCCGCGTGGGAGACGATATCTTCGACGACCGCTGACGTG
>JBNJFV010000211.1:0-4080 GCA_051747145.1 Halobacteriota archaeon | reverse complement strand
ACGAATCGCCCACGCGACAGCGTTTCCGGCGCTTATGAGATCGAGTCCAAAGCGATTACACCGTTCGCCGAGTTCGGCGACGACGTCGAAGTCGGAAATGCCCAGACCGGCCCCCAGAGACATGCTGGTTGCACCGCGGGGGATCGTCTCACCGACGTCTGTTTCGACGCGGAACCCACCCGGATCGGGGTCTGCGCGTTCACGCTCCGTCGCGGTTTCGCGAGCGGCTTCGATACCGATGTCTCCGGCACCGTCGAACCCCTGTTGTGTCCACCCACGTGCGGAGAGAACGCCCGCAGAGTCTGCAAAATCGACGGTTTCGAGCGTCCCTGACGTAGACAGCCACCGACCGGTGTCGCTTTCGGTATACCGCCGCAGATCGCGATCGTGGAGGGCGTCGATCGCACTGCTCGCCGATGGCGGATCGCCCCGCGCAACGATGGCTTTCAATCGCTTTGCGCCCATGACGGCGCCCGCACCACCCCGTCCGGCGTGGTGTTCGGCTTCGTCGGACGCGATGGTCGCGAATGCGACACCGTTTTCACCAGCGGGACCGATACAGGCGACGGTTTCGTCCGGAAACCGGCGAGCGGTTTCGACCGCGTCAAGCCCCCACGTCGCTGCGGGCTCGATTCGAGCCCCGTCGTCGGCGAGGACGAGGCGGACGGGCGTCTCCGCTCGACCAGTGACGAGCACGCCGATGTGCTTTCGGAGTACTCCTGCGAGCGTGGCGGGGAACTGTCCGCCTGCGTACGAATCGAGAAACGCACCGGTGAGTGGCGACTTCGTGATCGCCGCGTACCGTTGTTCGCCCGGAAGATACCCACTGAGTGGGCCGAGCATGAACAACAATGCGTTGTCCGGACCGAGCGGATCGATCCCCGCATCGAGTTCCTCGTACAGCAACCGCGCCCCCAGACCCTTCCCGCCGAGATACTGTCGTCGCCACGCGTCCGGTATGCGCACCGAATCGACGCGCTCGGCGGTCAAATCAACGCGAAGCAATCGGTCGGGGACTCCCTGTACCATCCATGTGAAGAAGGCGGTTCCGAAACAAAAACGTTGTCCTGTCCGACGATCGATCCACCAGTAGTCGCCCTCTGGCGGGCTCTCGAATCGACAGTGGTCGAACCATTCGGCGGTGACCGCGGTGACGCCACGGACGCGTGGGCGTACAAAACCGACGGATGCAGATTCGCGCGTCCGAATACGGTACCAACGGAGGATGGATCGCTGCACTACCGAAAGACGAATCGCCGTACCACCGCGAGACAGAACGTTGCACTACCGCGAGACGGATCGCCGCACCATCGCATTCGCGTCTCTCGCGATCGATTGACAGGAATATGATGTAATTAGCGAACGAATGCGCACAGACACCGAGGTGACGACCGAAACCACGTCGTGTATGAAATGTTATGTTTGTCCTAACATTCATAATCACGTCACGGAAATATACGGTTTAACATGCCACCAACAGACGATGGTGACGGTTCGGTACGGACCGACTACGAGATCGCACAGTCGATCGAGAAAGAACACATCGCGGACGTGGTCGAACCGTTCGGTCTCCAGCGGGAGGATCTCGAATTGTACGGCGAGCACAAAGCGAAGCTCACCACGGAGGCGATCGATCGGATCCGGAGTCAAAACGACGAGGACGGCAAACTCATCCTCGTGACGGGAATGACGCCGACGCCCCTTGGCGAAGGCAAAACGGTGACGACGGTCGGTCTCGGACAGGCGTTCAATCAGGTCGGCGAGGACGCGCTGATCGCGATCCGCGAACCGTCACTCGGACCGGTGTTCGGCGTGAAAGGCGGCGCTGCCGGAGGGGGCTACTCACAGGTCCTGCCGATGGAGGACATCAATCTCCACTTTACGGGCGATCTTCACGCGTTGACCTCCGCGCACAACCTGATATCGACGATGCTGGACAACCACATCCGGCAGAACAAAGCGCCGCGAATCGACCGGAAAGCCGTCGAGTGGAACCGGGCGATCGACATGAACGACCGCGCGCTCAGAGAGACGATCGTCGGCCTCGGGAACTCCGGCGGGGCAGCCCGCGAGGACGGATTTCTGCTGACCGCCGCCTCCGAGTTGATGGCGGTGCTGTGTCTCGCCGACGGCCTACAGAACCTCAAAGAGCGCGTCGCGCGAATCATCGTCGCCTACGACGAGGACGGTAACCCCGTGACCGTCGACGACATCGACGCGACGGGATCGGTCGCGATCCTGCTGAAAGACGCGCTCAAGCCCAACGTGGTGCAGACGATCGAGGGGACGCCGGCGTTCGTCCACGGCGGTCCCTTCGCCAACATCGCCCACGGAACGAACTCGCTCATCGCCGACGACGTCGCCTCTAGCCTGTCGGAGTATCTCATCACGGAGGCGGGCTTCGGCTCGGATCTGGGTGCAGAGAAGTTCATGAACATCGTCTGTCGGTTCGGGGATATGGAACCCGACGCCGTCACGATCGTCGCCTCGGTACGGGCGCTCAAATACCACGGACAGGACATGTGGCCACCGGATCTCGAGGCACTCGAGGACGAGGACCTCGAGGCATTGGAGCGTGGGTTTGCGAACCTCGATCGGCACGTCGAGAACCTCCAGAAGTTCGGCGTCCCCGTCGTCGTCGCCGTCAACCGCTTCCCCGGCGATACCGACGCGGAGGTCGACGCAGTCGTCGACCACTGCAAAGACGATCTCGGCATCGGTGCCGCCGAGTCGAACGTCTTCAGCGACGGCGGAGCGGGCGGCGTCGAACTCGCAGAAGAGCTTATCGCCGCCGCCGAGACGGAGTCGGATTTCGCGCCGCTGTACGACACCGACGACTCGATCGAAGCGAAGATCGAAACCGTCGCAACCGAGATCTACGGCGCCGACGGGGTCAACTACTCCGCCGGCGCGAAAGACGACATCGAACGCCTCGAGAGCCTCGGCATCGACGACGTGCCGATCTGTATGTCGAAGACGTTCCACTCGCTCAGCGACGACGCGAGCCTGAAAGGCGTCCCCGAGGGATGGACGCTCGACATCAGAGAAGTGTACCCATCCGCAGGCGCGGGCTTCCTCGTCGTGCTGACGGGCGATGTGCTTACGCTTCCTGGCCTCCCGGCGGAACCGGCCGCAGCGAACATGGACGTTGACGCCGACGGGAACGTTTCGGGACTG
Organism: Halobacteriota archaeon; assembly: GCA_051747145.1. Taxonomy (GTDB): domain Archaea; phylum Halobacteriota; class Halobacteria; order Halobacteriales; family Haloferacaceae; genus JBNJFV01. Next base: position 903 of record JBNJFV010000211.1, on the reverse strand, counting down.
TTCTAGACGGCACCCTCCGCCTCGAACTGCTCTCTTCTGCGATCCGACACTCGTTCGAACCGACTGGCGATCGATCTAGTTAGGTGCTCGCGTCGATCGATCGTTCCGTCGACAGCCGCCAAAGCGCACGGTACACCGTCCATCCATCGACGCCGAATCGATCGGCGAGTTCCGCACAGGCCGACTGAAACAGGCGGTACGCCTCGACCGACGGCGGGTCGGGATACGACCGGTCGATCGCGCCGATCGATTCGAGTTCTCCCCAGAGCCGTTCGTCAACCACGACGTATCGGTCGGGAAACAAAAATTGTAGAAACGCTGAGGCGATCGGCACGTCCACGCCCGAAAGCGACGTGAGCCGGTCGAGCATCGCTTCGGTGTCGGTGTCGACCTGCGCCGTCGGGGCGGCCGTCTCGACGACTGCAGTCAGCGTCTCGACGACCGCGTCGAAGTCGTTCTCCCTGAACGCCGCCTCAGTCGATCGACGCTCGGCGTCGGGGTACGCGCCGAGATAGCGTCTGAAGTACCACTGAACGATCCATTCGACGTCTCGCCAGCCGAACTGCCCACCCGAAACGGTATCGGCAAACAACTCGATCTGTTCTGCTTCGACGGTGTACAACGGTTCGACTTCCGCGTACTCGCTGGCTTTGGTTTCGACGATCGACCGAGAGAGTTCCATCGGCCGTCGATACGACGCTCCGACAGGTGAACGTTTCCCCGTCGTCGGTCTCCCACTGACGAACGTTTCCCCGTCTTCGGTCCCCCACTGACGAACGTGTCCCCGTTGCCGGACGAGCGTGCGTCGGCGTCTCGTCGGTCCAATACTGTGACGGTTGTCAGTAAGATTCATGCGATTGGGGACCACAGTTCTACTGGAGAATTACGATGGTGACCGTAACC
>JBNJFV010000210.1:0-4083 GCA_051747145.1 Halobacteriota archaeon | reverse complement strand
ACGAACAACCCGCCGCCGTCGACGGCACCGCTCGTCTGCCCGAGAACGTTCGGCGACCACCGATCGTGGCAGTCGAGCACCACGACGTCGCGCGTTTGTCCGAGCAACTGGTCGGCCCGAGCGGGATGGAGGCGATCGAACGTAAACCCCTCCCGCGTCGTGACGAGCGTGACACTGTCGGTGGATACGCCCGCCGCGTCGATCGCCGTGTACGCCGCGTCGATGCCCGCGTCTCGGCTCCCGTGGAGTACGAGCAACCGCCGTTCGTTCGTCCGGCGCGCCTCCGCGAGCAGCGAGGAGACGAGGCTCCGAAACGACATGTGGATCGATCGACCACACAGATACAAGGGCCTTCCTCTCCGCACCGGTGTGTCGCCTCGTCCGAATCGATCGGGATGGCTAGGACAGGATAGGGGAGAGGAAGGAGAGGGAAAGATAGGATAGGGGAAGATAGGACAGGATAGGGGAGGGCAGGGGAGGGGTAAGGTGGGTTAGGGACCGGTCTGGCTACTCAGCGTGTCCGGCTCGTCGTACCGATCCAAAAGCTCCCGTCGATGTTCGAGCTGAGCGTTGGCCCGCCGGAAGACGCCCATCAGGGTGTGGACCTCCCGGTCGGTCGGGTGTGAGCGGGCGATCAGTCGCCGGAAGAGTCGCGTCGTCTTCCGGCGCTTTCGCTCGTTGTACCCCTGCGCGTCGAGGAACGCCGACAGATACCCGTAGAACCGCTCGATGTCCGCCTCTGTCGCGCGCACGTGCTCGACGTCCGGTAGCTGCGTCTCCTCGACGGTGAGCTCGCGAAGTTCGTACAGCAACACGGTCGCCGCCTGGCCGAGGTTCAACACCGGATACGTCTCGCTTGCGGGGATCGAACAGATCTCGTCGATCTGCGAGAGTTCGTCGTTCGTGAGGCCGATTCCCTCGCGTCCGAACACGAGCGCGCTACGGGTTTTCGTCGATTTGAGGCACGCTTTTACCTCCACCGGGGTCTTGAACGGAAACCGAACGTGTCGGCGGCTGTCCTCGCCGGTGATCGCCGTACAGCCGATCGTGTGGTACGTCTCGACGACCTCCTCGAAGGTGACCTCGCGGGCGTTGGGGAGGACGTCCTCGCGGGCGTGCCCGGCGAATCCGTACGCCTCCCCCTCCGGATCCAGCTCCGGCGGGTCGACGAGCAGGAGTTCCGACAACCCGAAGTTCTTCATCGCCCTGGCGATCGTCCCGACGTTACCGGGTGTCTGCGCGTCGACAACCACGACAACGGGGTCGTGCCGATCGACGGTGTCGTCCTCACTCATCCTGCTTCGGGTACTCTGTACCGAGGTCGAGTCCCTCGAGGTCGTCTTCGGACAGGCGCTCACCCGCTTCGTCTGCGCCCTTCGCGTCGCTACCGTACGATCGCAGATCGATCCGGGTTGGCTCGTACTCCGCCTCGAGTCGCGCCTGGATCTCGTCGGGACCGGGCGGTTCGGGGAGGCTCTCCGGGTCGGTGTCGACGTGATCGACCGCACCGTACGACTCCGGCGCGCGGTTACCGGCCGCAAACCACTCGTGGAACTCGTCGGCGAACGTCTCCTCGCCGCGATGCTGACTGCCGCCGGCCTCTTGATACCAGTAGTGGAAGTCGGGTTCGTGTTCCGCACAGAGTAGGACCTCGCTCATCGGTTCGCCGTAGACGATCGCTGCCGGTCGACACCGCTGTATCTGTTCGTCGCCGTACGTCAGGTAACACGCGTCGCACGGTTTCTCGATCAGGGTCGCAAGCCGGATGAGCCGCTGTCTGGGATCTTTCGGGATCTCCTCGAGCGGCTTGAACTCCCCCTCATCGGTGAAGATTTCAGACTCCTCGAAGCGCCACCCGCGGAGTCCGACGCTCACTTTGGCCATGTCTGCGGTAGTGCCCGAGCCGATAAAAACCGCGTGGCTCGAGCCGACTGTGCTGTGGCGCGTTTCGACCTGCCCAGCGCGGCTGCCGACACCGGACGGACTATGTGCGTCCCACCCGTTCTGAGGAGCATGCGAACCGTGGACGCCGCAGGGTTGCAGATCGGCGACGACTACCCGCCGCGGATCATGGGCGTGTTGAACGTTTCGAGCGAGTCACCCTACGAACCGAGCGTCTTCAGCGACCCGGGCGCGGCCGCAGCGTACGTCGATCGGGAACTCATCGACGAGGGGGCAGACATCGTTGACATCGGACTCGAATCGGCCAACAAACGGTACGACGTGTTGTCGGCCGCAGAGGAACTCGATCGCCTCGAAACGGCGATCGAGACGATCGAGAGCGTCTCCGGGAACGCGGTGTTTTCGATCGAAACCAGGTATCACGAGGTCGCAGACGCCGCGATCGCCAAAGGATTCGACATGGTGAACGACATCTGCGGGTTCGCCGACCCCAAGATGCCACAGATCTGTGCGGAGTACGACGTCGCCGTCGCGAAGATGGCCTCGCCGCCGAATCTCGAACGCCCCGGGGCCGTCGAAACGGTCGACGATATCTACGAGGCGCTCGAACTGAACGGACTGACCGACAAGACGATCGTCGATCCCGCCTTCGGCGGCTGGAGCGAGGCGAAAACGCTCGAAGACGATCGCGACACGTTTCGCCGACTGCGGGAGTTTCGCGGGTACGGCCAACCGATCCTCGTGTCGATAAACAGGAAGAACTTCCTTAGAGAAATCGCCGGTCGATCGACCGAGGAGGCGTTGGCCGTCTCGCTGGCGGCGACGTCGATGGCGGTCGAACGTGGCGCACACGTGATTCGAACGCACGACGTACGGGAGACGCGGGACGCCGCGCTCGTCGGTGCGGCGTTCGCCTGCGATCGAATTAGCGAACCGATCGACACGCGAAGTGACGGCGAACCGATCGACACGCGAAGTGACGGCGAACCGATCGACACGCGAAGTGACGGCGAACCGATCGACACGCGATCGACGGAACACAACGCGGGTCGTAGAATGGCCCGCGGCGTCCACGTCGAAGAACTCGACGTGACGACCGTTTCAGAGAGCAGACGGCATCTCGATCGGATCGGCGCAGATCCGGCGGTTGCAGACGGGACCGTGCTGGGAGTGTTCGAAGCGACGGGACTGATGCCGACGGATCGACAGGCTATTCGCGAGCGAGTCGAACCCACAGACGTGCGGGTCATCGAAGGCGATCGGCCGGACGTTGCGTTACTCGTCGGCTCGGCGGCCGGCTTCAGGGACGGAGCGAAGCGATCTGCCGACGCCGATAGCGTGGCCGATCGCGTGCTGGACCGTATCGCAGAAGCGATACGGTGAGTGCGGATATCACGAACAAACGGTATGAAATTCGAAACGTGGGAACCAGTGTACGAGTCGATCCTCGCAGATTTCGGTTTCTGTCGGGCGGCCGACGAGGCGGCCAGAGACGTCGCCGCGTCGATGGCCGAGCCGTTCGACCACGATCGACTCTCCTGGCTCGACGGTGCGACGGTCGGAATCGCCGGGGGTGCTCCCGGGCTCGAATCGGAGGTCGATCGGCTCGATACCGTCGACGCGACGATCGCCGCCTCGATCGCCGCCGACGTCGTCCTCGATTCGGGGTACGAGGTGGATCTCATGGTCACCGACCTGGACAAAAACGCCGATACCGCGATCGACCTCACACGGAATGGCGTCCCGGTCGCCGCACACGCACACGGGGACAACATTCCGACCGTCCGGTCCTGGTTTCCACGCGCGGACCGATCGAACGTGCTCGCGACGACGCAGGCTGCTCCCGTGTCGGCCGTGTACAACTTCGGCGGTTTCACCGATGGCGATCGCGCGGCGTTTCTCGCGGACGCCTTCGGAGCCGCCGAACTCACCTTCGTCGGGTGGGAGTTCGACGATCCCACCGTAGACGAGATGAAAGCCCGGAAGCTCGAGTGGGCGAAACGACTCCTCCACTGGGTGGAAGGCCGTCGAGACGATCGATTCGACGTGTTGGACGGGGTGCGCGAACAGGTCGATCCGATTCGGGTCGACCCGTAGTTCGCTTTGAAAGAGGTAGAGGTCGAACCGCAACGTACTCCGATCCGGGCCGAACACCACACGATCGGACCTGGTGACCACCAC
>JBNJFV010000209.1:0-4106 GCA_051747145.1 Halobacteriota archaeon | reverse complement strand
GACGAGCGCCGGAAGCGCTCCGTCGTTGGGCAAACACCTCCTGATGGCGTACCTGCCCCCAGAGTACGCCGAAGAAGGCCAGGATCTGCAGGTCTCCTACATGGGAGACACCTACCCGGTAACGGTCGAACGAGTTGGAAGTAAACCGTTGTTCGATCCAGAGAACGAGCGGATCTTCCAGTAAAACCCACCGCACCGTACCCAACTACCCGCCGGACGTTCCGGCCCACCCCATGCCAATTTACAGACACGACACGGAGGTCCTATCGAAATGAACGCATTAGCCTGTATCAAGCGCGTACCGGAAACCGGTGCCAAGATCGTACTGACTGAAGACAACCAGCGGATCGACACCACGAACCTCGGGTTCACTATCAGCCCACACGAGGAGTGTGGCGTCGAGGAGGCTATTCAGCTCGCAGAGGAAAGCGGCGGCACGTCGACGGTGATGACTCTCGGCTCGCCCGAAGCAGACGAACAGCTTCGAACCGCGATCGCGATGGGTGCCGACGAGGCGATCCACCTCGAGACCGACGGCGAGGAGTGGGGGCCGAGGGCGACCGCCGACGCGTTAGCCGACGGGATCGAGTCGGCGTCGGACGGTGATCTCGATTTCGATCTGCTCATATTCGGCAACGAATCCGCCGACGCGGAGAACTATCAGGTCGGCGTACGGGTTGCCCACAAGCTCGGACTACCAGTCGTCACAGGGATCAAAGAGATCAGCGTCGAAGCCGACACGGTCGTGGCCGAACGGGAGGTGTCCGGCGGTTCGGAAATCTTCGAACTGCCGACCCCCGCCGTCGTCACCGTAAAGGAAGGATTGAACTCGCCGCGGTACCCGTCGATGCGAAGTCGGATGCAAGCACAAAGAGCGGAGATCCCCAAGCTCGACCCCCAGCCTGTGGACGCCCCCGACGTCGAGATGATCGAGTTGGAGACGCCCGAGGTGGACGACAGCCCAGCGGAGATTCTCGGTGAAAGCGCCGATGCGGCGGCCGCCGTCGTCGACGTGCTCGAGGAGCTGGAGGTGATCTGAGATGGTGCTCGCCTTACTCGAACACGACGACGGAGCGGTTTCGGACACGTCGCTCGAAGCGATTTCGCTCGCCCGGGGGATCGCAACGTCGGAGGACGAATCGTTCGACGCGATCGCGTTCGGACCGCAAGCAGACGGCGTCGCACCCGATCTCGAATCCTACGGCGTTGACACGGTGTACACCGTCGAACACGAGGAGCTTACGGACTACGCACCGGTCGCGTGGGCGAAAAGCGTCATGCAACTGTTGGAGGAGACGGAAGCGAGCGCGGCCGTCACGTCGGGGACCGATCGCGGGGGCGAAGTGTTCGCACACGTTGCCGCACTACTGGACCTCCCGCTGGCCGCAAACGTCGTCGAAGTCAACCCCGGGACGACGTACGAACTCACGCGACAACGCTGGGGCGGCAGCCTCAAAGAGCACGCGCGGATGGACGCAGAAACGAACCTCATCACCGTCGTCCCACACGAAGTGTCCGCAGAGCCAGCGTCCGAACCGGGGGCTGCAGCCGTCGAACCGTTCACCCCGTCGATCGACGAGTCCGACCTCGTCGTACAGGTCGAACGGCGGAAGGAATCCGACGTCGAGGGCGTGCCGATCGATCAGGCTCGCGTCGTCGTCGGCGGCGGTCGCGGCGTCGGCGGTGCGGACGACTTCGAGCAACTCGAAGAACTCGCAGACCTCCTCAACGGCGCAGTCGGCTCTTCGCGGGCGGCAGTCAACGAGGGGTGGCGTCCGCACGACGACCAGATCGGCCAGACGGGCAATAAGATCGCCCCAGAACTGTACATCCCTGCGGGAATCAGTGGTGCGGTGCAGCACTGGGTCGGATGTAAAGGCAGCGAGAAGGTCCTCGCGATAAATACGGATCCGGAAGCGGCGATCATTCAAAAGGCAGATTACGCCGTCGTAGCGGATCTACACGAGGTCGTCCCCGAGATCAACAGGATCCTCCGGGAACGACTCAAGTAACCGCCGCGGCGTTCGATCGACGACGTCGGACAGTTCGTGACCACGATCGACGGTGTATCTCGAACTTCCCACGCATTCTAATATGATGGATTGTTGTATGTACAAACATACTTTCAGAGTTATGTAAGCTTGTAGCGTTCACTATGTTTGTTTTTAGAAAATATATGTGAGTTATTGTACTGATTATCTATATATTTCAATACACAACATCCTAATATATGAAGTAAGTCTAAATTTGTGGGTTCAATCGGATTAATTCGATGTTACATGATCTTTGTCCATCATACATAGATAGCTGATATGTTGGGCGGCTCGATCGACTCACGCGCCAGCTATTTCACTCACAGATTTGCCAGTCGTTTCACGCACTGATCGACGATCCGCATGTGAAATGGTGACGGGGACACCTCGTTTCCGGTGAAAGAAACGATAAATGTCTTTATTGGTTGTTACGTTCGTCGCCTTATCGATCGATGGCGGTCGATCTTCGATCGGTGACAGTATATCCTCGATCGGTCACGGGCCGTCTTCGATCGGAGACAGCACGTCTTCGATCGGTCAGTATCCTCGCGTAATGAGGTAATCGGCGATATCCGCGAGCAGATCGCGTGCCGCGTTTTGGGGGAGTACGTCGAGTCGGGCTTTGCTCTGTTCGGTGAGGTCTTCGGCCATGGTTCGCGCGTAGTCGATACTCCCCGCCTCACGCAGCGTCGCGACAGCTGCGTCGATGTCGGCCTCCGACACCGCATCCGGATCGGTCGTGTCGATCAATCCGTCCACGTCCACGCCCTGCTGTCTGGCGTGAAGCGTGATCAGCGTCTCTTTGTTCTCGACCAGGTCGGATCCGCGTTGTTTTCCGAGCTGTTCGCTCGGGACCGTCAGATCGAGGACGTCGTCCTGTATCTGAAACGCCTTCCCGGAATCGATCCCGTATTGGTACAACGACTCGACGACGTCGTCGTCAGCGCCCAAAAGAACCGCGGGAATGCCGGCGGCGGCCCCGTAGAGAACCGCCGTTTTCAGTTCGATCATCTGTAGGTATTCCGCTGGCAGCACCTGCGCTCGGCCTTCGAAGGCGACGTCCAGGGCTTGTCCCTCGCAGATCTCCGTACAGGTCGACGCGAGAAGCCGCATCGCCCTGATGGCGTCGGCTGGGTCCGCGCCCGTTTCGGTCATGATCTCGAAGGCTTTCGAATAGAGGGTGTCCCCTGCGAGAATCGCCGTTGAGGTGTCGTATTGGCGATGTACCGACGGGACCCCCCGTCGGAGGTCGTCGTCGTCCATTATGTCGTCGTGGATGAGCGTGAACGATTGAATGACCTCGATCGACACCGCGGCCCGAAGCATGTCGATCGATCCACCATCCAGCGTCGGAAAGTCCCGGTAGGACACGGGAGTCGACACGTCGAGAAGCGATTCGGCTACAAGGAGCGCGACAGTCGGTCGCAGCCGTTTACCCCCCGCTTCGAGGATGTATCTGGACGCCTCATAAAGGCGGGTCGGTTCCTGAAGCGGAAGCTCCTCGTCGATCGCCGCGTTGACCAGTTCGCGTCGCTCACCGACCGCATTCAGGACGCGCTTTTCGGTCGCATTCTGCGTCATCACTCCACCAGTTGCACCATGTTTCCGTTTCGGGTCACGTGCAGGTCACGGCCGAGTTCGTACCCCTGACTCTCACAGAGGGTTACGTACGGTGCGAATCCGTCGAGACTCTGGTGTGCTGGAATGACGTGTTGTGGCTGCAACGCCTGAAGCATCTCGTAATGTCCCTCCTCGCGGAGGTGCCCCGACACGTGGATGTCGTCGTAGATTCGAGCCCCCTGCATCGAGAGCAGTTTTTCGGACTGATACCGCTGTCCTTCGTTGGTGGGTTCCGGAATAACCCGCGCGGAAAACAGTACCTTGTCGCCATCGTCGAGTTCGAACGGCGTCTCGCCGCGGCCCATCCGGGTGAGCATCGCACGCGGCTCGCCCTGATGGCCAGTCACGACGGGGAGGAAGTTCTCCTTTCCTTCCTTCATGATGCGTTTGAACGTCCGATCGACGGATTTTCGGTGGCCGTACATCCCGAGATACTCGGGGAATTCGACGAAG
>JBNJFV010000208.1:0-4107 GCA_051747145.1 Halobacteriota archaeon | reverse complement strand
CCGGCGCTGACGGCCACCCGATCGCCCACGTCGAACCGATCGACGCCCTCGCCGACCGCCCGGACGACGCCCGCGCCGTCGCTGCCGGGGATGTGTGGCATCTGCAGGTCGAGCCCCGGCAGCCCCCGGCGCGACCAGATGTCGAGGTGGTTGAGCGCCGCCGCCTTGACGTCGACGAGGACCTCTCCCCGGTCGGGGTGGAGGTCCGGATAGTCGCCGTACTCGATCACGTCGCGATCGCCGTGGCCTGAGAACTGCACTGCTTTCATACACGTGGGTGCCCACGCCGTCCACAAAACAGTATGCCAACCGGTCGGACGCGAGTTCGATCGCTTCGAACGTCGATCGATCGGCCCGTCGCGGCTCCGTTCGGGCGGAGTTTTGTACCCGGAACAAGACGGATCTCATATGACTCACGACGATCAGGACGACGACGATCACGGCCACGGCGACGACAACCACGGCCACGGCGACGACAACCACGATCACGACGGCGGTGACCACGACCACGGCGACCACGACCACGGCGACGACAACCACGGCCACGGCGACGGCCACGGTCACCACCACCACGATCTCGATTCGGTCGGTGTCGCGATCGTCACGGTGTCCACCTCGAGGACGCTCGACGATGATCCCGCAGGCGACGTGATCGCCGAAACCCTCCGCGATTCGGGACACGAGATCGTCACCCGGGAACTGCTGTCGGACGACTTCGACGGGATCCAACGCGCGGTGAGCAACCTATCGAATCGGGGGGACGTCGACGCGATCGTCACGACCGGCGGCACCGGGGTCACTCCGGACGACGTGACGATCGAGGCGGTCGAATCGCTGTTCACGAAGACGCTGCCCGGTTTCGGCGAGCTGTTCCGATCGCTCTCGATCGAGGAGATCGGCACGCGGACGGTGGGAACCAGAGCGACGGCCGGCGTGACGAACGCCGGCGTCGTCGTGTTCTCGCTGCCGGGAAGCGAGAACGCGGCACGGCTCGGCGTCGAATCGATCATCGAACCGGAGGTCGGCCACCTCGCCGGATTGGCCGGGCGCGGTCGGGACGCGAGGTCGTCCGACGACGAGTGAGGCGATTGCGAAACGCACCTGTGGGCCGATCGTCCAGCAACCGTTGTCGGTTCGCAGTCCTTTAAGTCGTTAGCGACGAACCCCTCCGTATGCGTAACCAACAGCAACGGAGCGAGGACGAGCGCTTTGCGGGACGCAAAGACGCCGATCTCCCGAGCAGGGACGTCACCGAAGGTCCCGAGCGAGCGCCCCACCGATCGATGTTCCGTGCGATGGGATTCGACGACGAGGACCTGGGATCGCCGATGATCGGCGTGGCGAACCCCGCCGCCGACATTACCCCGTGTAACGTCCACCTGGACGACGTCGCGACGGCCGCCCTAGACGGCATCGACGACGCCGGCGGGATGCCGATCGAGTTCGGGACGATCACGATCTCGGATGCGATCTCCATGGGGACCGAAGGCATGAAGGCGTCGCTCATCTCCCGGGAGCTGATCGCCGATTCCGTCGAACTCGTCGCCTTCGGCGAACGACTGGACGGGCTCGTCACCGTCGCCGGCTGCGACAAGAACCTTCCGGGGATGATGATGGCGGCGATCCGAACCGACCTCCCCTCGGTCTTCCTGTACGGCGGATCGATCATGCCCGGCGAACACGAGGGACGGGAAGTCACCATCCAGAACGTCTTCGAGGGCGTCGGCACCTACGCGGAGGGCGACATGAGCGCCGGCGAACTCGACGAGCTGGAACGACACGCCTGCCCCGGTGCGGGCTCGTGTGGCGGGATGTTCACCGCCAATACCATGGCATCGATCTCCGAAGCGATCGGTCTCGCACCGCTCGGAAGCGCCTCCCCGCCCGCAGAAGACGACGAACGCTACGAGGTCGCAGCGCGGGCCGGCGAACTCGCGCTGGAGTGCATCGAGAACGATCGGCGTCCCTCCGACGTCCTCTCGCGGAAGTCCTTCGAGAACGCGATCGCGTTGCAGACGGCGATCGGCGGCTCGACGAACGGCGTCCTCCACCTGCTCGCGCTGGCCGCGGAAGCGGGGGTCGACCTCGAAATCGCAGACTTCGACGAGATCTCCCGCCGGACGCCCAAAATCGCCGACTTGCAGCCGGGCGGCACGCGCGTCATGAACGACCTGCACGAACTGGGCGGCGTTCCGATCGTGATCCGCCGCCTGCTCGAGGCGGGGTTGTTCCACGGCGACGCGATGACCGTGACCGGCCGGACGATCGCCGAGGAGCTGGAGACGCTCGAGCTGCCCGACGACGAGTCGATCGAGGCGGACTTTCTGTACACCGTCGAGGAGCCCAAACAGCCGGAGGGGGCGATCAAGATCCTGACGGGCAACCTCGCGCCAGACGGTGCCGTCCTGAAGGTGACCGGCGAGGACGCGTTCCACCACGAGGGTCCCGCGCGCGTCTTCGAGAACGAAGAGGACGCCATGGAGTACGTCCAGACTGGCAAAATCGAGGCGGGAGACGTCCTCGTCATCCGCAACGAGGGGCCGAAGGGCGGTCCAGGGATGCGCGAGATGCTCGGGGTCACCGCCGCTGTCGTGGGTGCGGGCCACGAGGACGACGTCGCGTTGCTGACCGACGGGCGGTTCTCCGGGGCGACCCGGGGGCCGATGATCGGCCACGTCGCCCCCGAGGCGGCGGTCGGCGGTCCGATCGGCCTGCTAGAGGACGGCGACCGGGTGACGATCGACATCCCGAACCGGGACATGTCGGTCGATCTCTCCGAGGAAGCGTTCGACGCCCGGCGGGAGGCCTGGGAGCGTCCCGATCCGCCGTATTCTGGCGGCGTGCTCGCGAAGTACGGCCGCGACTTCGGGTCGGCGGCCGACGGTTCGATCTCCAATCCGGGGTTACAGCGGGACTGACTCGATCGGTCAGTGTCGGTGTCGGTGTCGATGTCGGTGTCGGTCCACTGCGATCGCGCCGGTAGGAAGGGTGAACCGTCTGGTCGATCTGGAATGGGCATGAAACGCCCTGTCCTCCGGGTACTACCCGGTGGTAGCTACGTTTTTCCCTTTCGGCCGCCTGGAACGGTCATGAGTATCGAAGTCGAGTTCACCGTTCCAGCGGCCAAGTGTGCACTCGGTCGGTCACTCGGGGGCGATCCCGACGTGCGGATCGAAATCGATCGGATCGTCCCGACCGGCGAGACGATCATGCCGTTTTTCTGGCTGTGGGGCGGCGACTGTGACGACTTCGAACGGGTCGCGAAGACCGAACCGGGCATCGACGATATTTCTGTCGTCGACACGGTGGAAAACGGCGCGCTGTTCCGTGCCACGTGGAACACCGACGTGGCGAGCACGCTCAAAGCGATCGAGAACGCAGATGGCGTATTGCTGGGCGCGCGGGCCGATCACGTCGGCTGGCGATTCGAGGTCCGATTTCCGAGCACCGACCACACGAGCCTGTTCAACGAGTACTGCGCCGAAAACAGTGACAAAATCGAGATCGTACGCGTGACCCCGACGACCGGGCGGGACCACGGAACCGGATTCGGACTCACTGACGCCCAATCGGAAGCACTCGCGGTGGCATATCGGCTCGGGTACTTCAACGAACCGCGGGAGGCGACGCTCGAGGCGGTCGCGGCGGAACTTGACATCTCCCCGCGGGCGGTCGCGGGTCGGCTTCGACGCGGGCAGGCGGCGTTGTTGGAACACACTGGGCTCACGGACGCGAAATCGACGGAGAATACGTAACGGTCCGCTATGTGGGTGCCTCTGTGGCTTCTACGACGGGTGTCGTCTCACAGCTCGATCCGATCGCGTCTGCGATCGGTGCTGGACGATCCTCCGATCGGTCTCAATCGAAGCTCCCGGCCCCGCCGTCGGTCACCTGTAGCTCCCGGACCCGTATTCGGCTGTCCGTTCAGCGCTGAATAGATTTATATGGGCATTCGACTCACCGATCGGATTCGGCGTTTACTGACGCCCCGTCGGGCCGCACCCCCACGCTGTCGGGATCTCGACGCCGTCGGCTTCCGCCGAAGAGCCGTTCGCGCAAACTCCGTTCGTGACGTTTCTCCGCGAGCAACACCGAACACCGCACGTC
>JBNJFV010000207.1:0-4109 GCA_051747145.1 Halobacteriota archaeon | reverse complement strand
TTCGATGCAGAGCCAAAAGTACGCCATCTGCTCGACGCTGAACGTCCCGTAGTTTATGAGGTCGATCGGCGTGAACGGCTCGTCGGCGTACTGACGGATGGTGAACGCAGAGCCGCGGGGGGTCACCTCCTCGCCCAGTGCCAGCTCCGCACGCGACCCATCTGGAAGCGTGGTTTCGAGGATCGGATCGCCGACGCTGATGTGTCGACCCGACTGCTGGGCGAGTCGGATGACGTAGTTGTCGAGTTCCTCCTTGTCGAAGGCGATGTCCGTCTCGATGTCGGTTTGCTCGTCGTGATAGACGAATATCGGGAGCCGGTAGCCGTCACAGGATATGTCCTCGATGTGGCCGTCGTGTAAAAGTGGGTCGACCTTACCGAACCCGCGGAAATCGCGTAGCAGATAGTACAACAGGCGATAGAACGTCCCCATTGGGATATCGATGCCGTATCCTTCAAGAATCTGTTGTAACTCGTCTGTGAGCGTTTCCTCGATCGAGTCGGGATCGACCGCTCGGTACAAAAGCGGGTCGCGGATGTCCTCCATGACGCGATCGAGCAGCTCCGCTTCGAACGAATCGAGGTCCGGCTCGACCGCGTAGTAGTAATGTTCGTTCGCGTCAGGATCGTGCGTGATGACGACGTACGCGTACGGCGCGTTCACCCAGTAGCGATCGGCCTCGGATTCGCCGTCGGGGACCTCGAACGTCGCGAGCGGCCCGTCGACCCCCGGACGAAGCGGCCTGACGTCGATACTCGATCCCCTGAGTACGTCACCGAGGCGGCCGAGTTGGCGCTGTACATCCGCTAGCTGTGAAGAAAGCGCCTCCTGTAGTTCCGTCACGTTCCGTGACATATGTGGTACCCCCTGGATTGCCCCGAGTGGACGCGCGGGCCGGTCGATCGATTCGGCCGCCTGCGTGTCGGTGTACTCGGAGTAGTGAGCGACGATATATAAATACCGTCCTCGGTCACGCCGCAACATCTGACGTGCGTCAGACGATTTTACCGACGGTCCGCACGTAGAAGCGTTCCCCCGAATACGAAAAGCAAGAGGACGCCGATCGGGACCGGAACGCCGCCGATCCCACGTGTGAGCAATACTGCGATCGCGACGGAGAAGGCGATCGCAGAGAGACACAGTAACGCACCGATCGTTCGGACGGGATCGATCGGCCACGTCTCGAGCCGGTCCTCCCGCAGGTAGTACCCCGCACCGTACACCGCGGTGATCACAACGAGCGCCGCGGCCACTCCCCAGGCGACGTACCCCGGAAAGACGGGCTGTCCGGCATGTGCAGCGATCACGGTGCCGAGATGCGAGAACGTACTTCCTTCGATGACAGCGACCTCGCTTCCCCAGACGTACTGCAACTGGAGGAGGGGAAACCGTACGAAAAGAACCGATCCGCCGAACACGTCGCCGACGTACCGAACGTCCCACGGTACCAGTACCGAAAGCCACGCGAAGACGACCGCAAGTTCCCCCGCATATTCGGATCGAATCCAGACCATACCTGCTTGCCGAGCGCCAACAGGATAAATCGTGGCGACACACCACATGCAGACAGTCGATCATAATTGTCGGACGGTTGACCGACGGCAGGCGTTACGTTCATACAGCACGGCCCCCAACGTTGTAGTATCGAATGCGGCGAGAGGATTTCACACTCGACGTGTCAAATATCGATTGGGTTGATGGGGACGGCTCCCCCAGCCAACCCCACGTACTGATCAGTGTATCCGGCACCGCCGAACAGCTGACAACACGACTCACCGATTCGGACGGGTCGTTGCTCTCCGCCGAAGAGACCGACGTGGCGTTTCGACTCCAAGAACCGCTCGAACGCAACGCTGATGCGTCCGGCGTCGTGGGGGTGACAAACCGGATTACGGGGGAGTTCATCCTCGAACTCAACGAGGAGGCGACGGACGTCCTCCGTTTCATCCGGGCGGCCCGCGAATACGGTGCCACGACCGACGACGACGGGAAGTACCGCGTCGACATCACGGTGAACGACGAGACACTCGTCCGCTACGAGAAGTCGACGCTTTTGGTCTACGACACCGACGGAAACCTCCTCCGATCGAAGAGTTTGATCCCGTCTGGGATCGAACTGTAGCGATCGCATCCACGTCGAATCGTCGCGATCGCAAACGCATCGAATCGTCGCGATCGCAAACACATCGAAGCGTGTCGTTTCCCCGCCGAATGCGAAACCTGAAGAGACCGAACCGGACGACATTTTACAGATCGACCCCGTATACTACTCCGTGAGAAACGTCACGGACAGAACGAGAAACCCGTTCGGGATGAACCCTCCCTGCCGGGCGTTCGTACCGGGGTACGGCGACGCGAACGCTGACTTTCACGTCGTCGGCGATCGTCCCGAAATCCACGGTGGCGTCGAAACCGGCGTGCCCTTCACCCAGATGCCGGCGAGCGAACGATTGCAGGTCGCACTCGCGGAGGCGGGACTGCTCGCACAGTGCGGCGACGAGCCGATCGTCGAGCGGACCTTTTTCTCGTATTTGCACATGTGCGTCAGCGACGGTGCACCGACCGAATCTGCGTACGACGACCTAGAACGGTTCTTCGACGCCGAACTCAGAGCGATCGCCGCACACGTGCTGTTGCCCGTCGGCGCTCGGGCGACGAGCCACGTGCTCGAACAGTACACCGCACAGGCGTGGAAGACGACGATCGACATGAATGAACTCCACGGAACCGAAATTCGAGGCAACGGGTTCCTCGTCGTGCCGATTAAAGATCCGGCCGAATGGGTAGATGGTGACGCCGATCGACTCGTCGACGCACTCGGGACGCTCCAGGCGACCGATTACCGCCGAGAATCCGACCTGGGCCGATTCATCGCCGGAGCCGAGCCGTATTTCGTCCGGTAGCCGGCACCACCAAGTGTCAGCCCACGCCCCATCTGTCACGAATTACCATGATTATAAATCGTTCACTTTACGCCGAATAGTTCGCCGACACGTATACTTTCCAAAACGATTCGGCGAACGATCGATACTCAACGAGTGAGAAAGAGACAAAATACACAAATTCCCCCGGTTCATATACAGAACAGATAAAAACGTCCAAGGGGTTGGCCATATTTGGCGTAACGAAAGGCTTTTAGTCTACATCTGTTCATTCGGTTAATGGCGCACTGACACGCGAGTCAGCAGCGCCGACACGCTGTGGACTAGTGCTCCCACAGTGGCTTGGTCAGTCACACGGCTCGGCCCATTGGGCCGGCCTTTGTCGAGTACGTCCGTCGAGCCTGCAGCGGCGGTTTTCCTCACGCGAGACGTACAGATTTGTCCCTCCGGACGGCGTCGAAATCGGTATGAACCAGGACGATGGAGTGTGCGTATGAGCAAAGACGATGGGGTGTGCGTATGAACCAGGACGAGGGGGTGATCCCGGTGCAGATCGCACTGGGCAACACGGTTTTCGAAGGCCGCAACAACGTGTATCTCCTCGACGGTGAGCGGACGGTGCTCGTCGACACCGGCGTTCCCGACACCGCAGTCGAACGCGAACTCCGCGACGCGCTCGAATCCCACGGCGTCTCGTTTGCTGACGTCGACGACGTCTTTCTGACTCACTGGCACCACGACCACGCCGGACTTGCCGGGAAGATTCAGGCCGAAAGCGGCGCGACGGTGTACGCACACGAGGCGGACGCACCGCTCGTTTCGGGATCCGACGCGTCGGTGCTTGACGCCCGAACCCTACGAGAACGGAAGTTCGACGAGTGGGCGATTCCACAAAGACCCCGACAGGAGCTGGAGGCGTACCTCGAATCGGCGATGCACACGGGCCGTCCCGTCGACGTGACCCCGGTCGTCGACGGGGACACCTTCGACGTGAACGGCGCGACGATCGAAGCGATTCACCTGCCCGGCCACGCCGCCGGACTACTCGCGTACGCCTTCGACGGTCCGGACGGCCGAGAGGCGTTCGTCGGCGACGCAATCCTTCCGAAGTACACGCCGAACGTCGGAGGAGCCGACCTCAGGGTCGATCGACCGCTCGAACAGTATATCGACAGTCTCCGCCGCGTGATCGATCGCGGGTTCGAACGCGTCTGGCCTGGCCACCGC
>JBNJFV010000206.1:0-4136 GCA_051747145.1 Halobacteriota archaeon | reverse complement strand
TGAGCGTGGTCGCCCCGATCGAGGTCGATATCTGAGTCGGCTTCGTGCGCCGGTTCGTCGATCGCCCGCTTCCAGCCGGCGAGCGACCCCATCTCGTCGGGGTCGAAACGGCCCGTGTCGAACAGTTCCTCGGGGTCGATCTCGCTTTGGACGGTTCGGTACACCAGCGCGTCGGGTTGTAACTCGCCAACGAGCGCGGCCGCCTCGGTGAGCTCCGCCTCCGTACAGAGGTCGGCTTTGTTCAACAGGACGACGTTCGAAAACTCGATCTGTTCGATCAGCAGGTCCGACAACGGACGCGTGTCCTCCTCGTCGGTGCCGCGTCGCTCGGGGACCGTCCGTCCGGAGAACGTATCGACGAACAGCCGGGTGTCGACAACCGTGACGAGCGCGTCGACGTCGTACAGGGCTGCGGCGCGAGAGCCCGTCGTGAAGAGCCGAGCGACGGGTTCGGGTTCGGAGATCCCGGACGATTCGACGACGAGCTGATCGAAATCCCGTTCGCCGGCGAGGCGGACGACCGCCGTGCTGAGGTCCTCCTGTAACTCACAGCAGATACAGCCGTTCGACAGTTCAGCGACGCCGTCGTCCAGCTCCAGTTCCGACCCCTCGGCGATGAGTTCCGCGTCGATGTTCACAGATCCCATGTCGTTGACGAGCACCGCGATGTCCCGATCGCCGCTGTGGGTGAGCAGATGGTTGAGCAGCGTCGTTTTACCCGCTCCGAGGCTCCCGCTGAGGATCGTCACTGGGATCGTCTCGCGCTTCATGAACCATCGAAAGTGGGCCATCGACCTAAACGTCGCGGGAGCAGACGGCGATCGACGGTAAGCGACGATCGAAGCCGCTGACGACACGCGATCGACGGCAGTGAACGTGACGATCGACGACACCAAGGACACGCGATCGACGTCCCTGACGATACCCTTTTCCCGTCAGCGACTCCATCATGTGAAATAATGGCACTCGATACGCGGATCGAGCGGTTCCGAGCTGTCGTGACGGAGTGGCTACGAGGCCTCTACCACGGGATGATCACCCATCCCGCCTACGAGAAGATCGAAAACGAAGCCGAGGACGTAGAGGACGTCTTCATGCTGGCGTGTTTCCCCGACGCGTTCGGGATTCCCTCCCCGGTGTCGTACTACACCGCAGAGCTGCTCCCGTTCCTCGAAGACGAGTTCGAGGCGTGGGAGCGCCGAATGTGGGATCGCGGCACGCTGATCGAACGAAAAGGCCAGCAGTACCACTTCTGATCGATGGAGCCATTCGTCTTCTTCGGCGGCAAAGGCGGCGTCGGCAAAACGACCGTGTCGTGTGCGTACGCGTTGAAATCCGCCCAGGACGGCCACGACACGCTCGTCGTTTCGACGGACCCCGCACACAGCACCACTGACGTGTTCGATCAACCGTTCGACGACTCCCCACGGCAGGTCGACGGCCAATCGCACCTCTGGGCGATGGAGATCGACCCCGAAGAGGAGGTCCGAGCGCACCTGGGGGAGATCAAACGGGACCTCTCCTCGCAGGTGAGCGCGGCGATGGTCAACGAGATCGATCGACAGATCGAGATGGCCCACCAGACGCCCGGGGCGTACGAATCTGCGCTGTTCGATCGGTTCGTCGACGTGATGGAAAACGAAGACGAGTTCGACCGCGTGGTCTTCGACACGGCACCGACTGGTGGAACCCTCCGGTTGCTGGGACTGCCAGAATTCCTCGAAGGGTGGATCAACCGCCTCATGGCGAAGCGAAAACAAAGCATCGACCTCTTCGAGAAAGCGGCGATCGGAAACCGCGAACCGCGCCGGATGATGAAAGGCGATCCGGTGTTAGAGCGCCTCCAGCAGCGAAAGGAGTTCTTCGAGTTCGCCGGGGAGGTGCTTCGATCCGACGCGGCGTTTTTCCTCGTGTTCAACCCCGATCAGCTGTCGGTCAACGAGACGCGCCGGGCCGTTGATGGTCTGGCCGATCGAGACCTCCACGTGCGCGGCCTCGTGGCGAACAAGCTGACGCCGGAACCCGACGCGGACGAGACCGGCCGCGGGGGACGCTTCCTCCGCGAGCGCGTCGAAACGGAGCGAGACCGACTCGAACAGGTCCAAACGGGGTTCGACGAACCACTGGTGGCCGAAATCGAGACGCGAACGAGCGAAATCAAAGGCGATCTGCTCGAATCGGTCGCCCGAGAGCTGTCGATCGAAACGGCGGTGAACTAACGAATATCTGAATGAGTTTCGAATTGTAGCCGATATTCAAAACTATATACATAAATAACCGAAGATAGTGGACATAAATAGTGAAATTCTTCTCAAAATAGCCGTATCCCGCCACCAATTTTTGCGATGATCAACACGAACCTTTATGTGATACATATACCCATGAATCAGAGTGAGGTAGCGGATCATGACACAGGTAATTTGGATCGTAATTGCGGTGCTGGCAACGTTCAGCGCGGGATACTTCGGATACTCGCGATATCTATCGCAATTCGTCGAACTCGACGAAAGCGCTGAAACACCGGCACACAAGTACGAAGACGGACAGGAGTACGTACCGGCGAAAAAGCCGGTCTTACTGGGGCACCACTATTCGAGCATTGCGGGCGGCGCGCCGATCGTCGGCCCGATCACCGCGGGGGCGTTGTGGGGATGGCTCCCCGCACTGCTTTGGGTCGCGATCGGCAATCCGCTCATGGGCGCGGTTCACGACTTCGTGTCGTTGTCGGGCAGCCTCCGACACGAGGGGAAATCGATCGGATACATCGTCGGCGAGTACGTCGGCGAACGGGGTAAGAACCTGCTGCTTTGGTTCGCCTTTTTGACGATCATCCTCGTCGTGGCGGTGTTCGCCCTCGTCGTGGCGATCGTCTTCAACGCGTTCCCACAGGTGACGACCACGAGCTTCATCTACATCGCGTTGGCGTTCGCCTTCGGGATCTACCTGTACCAGCTCAATGGGCCGTTCATTCCGGGGACGATCCTCTTCGTCGCTGGCGTGTTCGTCGGCGTCTGGCTGGGTATCGAATACCCGTTCGCGCTCTTCCCGGGTGACTACCCGGCCGGCACGTTCGTGTTGTTCGCAAGCGGCGGCGAGTGGCTGCCGATCGCGGGCGACTTCGGCGCGAACACGGCGGCGTGGGTCCCGGTCATTCTGATTTACGGGGCCGTCGCGAGCGCCCTTCCGGTCTGGATGCTCTTACAGCCGCGCGATTACCTCTCGTCGTTCCTCCTGTACGCGGGGGTCGGTGGAGGCATTCTCGCAATTATCGTCGGCACGATCTTTGCGACCTCCGCGGAGCCGCTGACGATCGACGCGTCGATTCCGGCGTTCCACGGCTTCTGGGGCGTCGAAGGGGCGTTCGTTCCGCTGTTCCCGATCCTGTTCATCACGATCGCGTGCGGGACGATCAGCGGGTTCCACTCGCTTGTCTCCTCGGGGACGACCTCGAAACAGCTCAACAAGGAGACTGACGCGCGACTGATCGGCTACGGCGGCATGCTCGGCGAGGGGCTTCTCGCCGCGCTCGCGCTGTCGACGCTCGCGGTCGCCGGCTTCGCGGCGGATGCGGCGGCCGGTGGGATCGGCGGTGCGCTGCCGAACTTCGCCGCCGGTGGCGGGATGATTCTCACGAGCTTCGGGATCCCCCAGGCGATCGGTGCGCCGTTCATGGCGCTGGTCCTTGTGAGCTTCCTGCTCACCTCGACTGACACCGCGGTCCGACTCGGACGCTACATGATGGAGGAGATCGTCGGTACGCCCGCCGGTGCGACCGACACCGGCTTTTCAGGCGGTATCGGCTCGCTCGCTCGTGGACGATACACCAACCCGGTCATCCAGATTGGACTCGCGTTCCTCCTGGTCGGCTCCGGCCAATGGGTGACGCTGTGGGCCCTTTTCGGCGGTGCGAACCAGCTGCTCGCCGCGCTCGCGCTGTTGACCGCAACCGTCTGGTTGGCTAACTGGGACGACACGAAACAGCTCATCAGTACCGGGGTTCCGATGGCGATCATGGTGACGATCACCATCTTCGGGCTGTCGTGGCTGGTGTTCTACGACAACCTCTACGTCAACCTCATCCAGGGTGGGGCGACCGATCCGGTGGCCTGGGACCGCCGCCCGTGCCAAGCGCAGGT
>JBNJFV010000205.1:0-4141 GCA_051747145.1 Halobacteriota archaeon | reverse complement strand
CCCGTCGCGAGCACGTCGGACGACAGCACATTTCCCGGATCGGGACGCGCGATGACGACGACGCCCGATACCCCGAGCAGTAGGCCGAGAACGCCGATCGGCGTCAGCGCATCCTCGGGGAGTAACACCCGCGAAACTCCCGTCGTGAGGATCGGTGTGAGACTCACGATGA
Organism: Halobacteriota archaeon; assembly: GCA_051747145.1. GTDB lineage: Archaea > Halobacteriota > Halobacteria > Halobacteriales > Haloferacaceae > JBNJFV01. The sequence goes on along the minus strand of JBNJFV010000205.1, from coordinate 3,969 downwards.
TCGCCGCGGTCGCCGCAGTCGTATGCTGTTGGCCGGTAAAGAGGAACGCGTGATACGCTGCGATGAGGAAGATCGCTCCGACGGCGACTTCCGACCACTCGCTTTTCCGCCGCGGAATCCACCTCCCTTCTGCGTAATAGACGTACGCGAGAAGCAAGACCGCGGCGATATCGTACCGAAACGCGGCGAGGAGTACCGGCGGAACGTGTCGAAGCCCCGCGCTGATCGCGACGAACGTCGTTCCCCAGATGAAACAAAGCAGGAGAAACAGTCCGAGATTTCGAGATCGGCTCACGAGTACCGTGTTTTCAGCATCTCCCTATGAACGTACCGAACTAACATCTTCTGTGGGCGATCGATCTGGCAGGGTATTCACCCCGCCCGATGGACGAGTAATCGAGCTACGAGGCCTTTCCGACGATCCCGGAGCCGACCCCCGTCGAACTCGACGGGTTCACCGTCCAGCGTGAGCGGTGAGCGAACACGGAATCTGAGCGATTCCTCGGCCGTCGATCGCGGTTAGCAACACCGATAAAACGCCTGAAACCGTACCTTGAGGAGTGAAGCGCAGCCACCTACTCGTCGTCTGTGTACTTCTCGCCGGCGTCGCCGCCCTCGTCGCCATTCCGGCGGCTGCGGACGTTCCCGATGCCCGACTCGTCGTCTCTGACGTGACGGTGACGCCAGCCGCCCCGGAGCCGGGCAACACGACGACCGTCCAGTTCACCGTCTCGAACTCCGCCGGAAGCGCGACCGGCGTGGCCGTAGACCGCGTGGCCATCCAGAACCGAACCGACGGCACGGTTCACGCCGAAGCGTCGCGGCTCGGGTCGCTTTCGGTCGGTGACGATGTAACGCTCGAACTCTCGACCGCCTTCGAGACGGCCGGTGTCAAGGACCTCGAACTCGTCGTCGAGACTGAAGATGAAGATGAGGAGACGGTAACGGTTACCCGCCCGGTTACGATCCTCGTCGGGGGCGTCGATGCGGCCGGCATCACCGACGACGTACAGGTCGATGCCCGAACAGTCCTCCCCTCGGAACTCGACGAGGACGAACAGCTCTCCGTCGACCTCGGTTCCGACGCCAGCGGGATATTGGGCGGTGACGGTGAGGACGACGACGAGGAACTCCGGACGCCGTTCATCCGCGTTGAGGTGACGAATTTCGGGACGGCGACCGCTCGAGACGTGGTCGTCGAACCCTCGACGGAAAACGAATCGCTCGCCCGTATCGCGGTCGGCGACATCGCCCCCGGTGCGGCCGAGAGCGTCTTTTTCGAGGCGGGCGCTTACGACGACCCGACGACGTTCGGGTTCGAGGCGACCTACACGCTCGGCACCGATCGGAACGCGAGCAATGCGACGCTTGCGTACCGCCCGAATCGCGGTGAAGTCGTCCTGACCGACGTGGACATGACGTTCGAGGACGGGACGGTGACCGTGACCGGTAACGCTGCAAACCCCGGACTGGGTGCGGTCAACGGTGCGATCGTCTCGATCGGCGAAACTGAGTACGTCGACCCGGCCTATCCGACCCGCGAGTACTTCGTCGGGACGATCCCCGAAAGCGAGTTCGTGCGCTTCGATCTGACGGCCGACGTCGATCACGCGAACGCGACGACGGTGCCGGTGACCGTCACGTATCTCGCCGACGGCGATCCGTACGAGCGAACCACGGAGCTGGAGTACGACGCCCGAACCGAATCAAATGAATCGGACGGCGGCTTCGGCGTCTCGCTGTCGGTCGTCGCGGTTGCCGTCGGTTCGGTGGTGGTCGTCGGTGGAATGGTACTCGGCTGGAGGCTACTCCGTGGCCGCGATTGAGCTGATCGACGTTACCCGTCGGTACGATAGGGGCGGCGAGACCGTTGTCGCGCTCGATTCGGTATCGATGTCGGTCGATCGCGGCTCGTTCGTCGCGATCATGGGACCCAGCGGGAGCGGCAAATCGACGCTTCTGAACGTTATCGGTCTCTTGGATTCGCCCGACGAGGGTCGGGTCTACGTCGACGGCGAGGACGTGACCGACATCGCCATCGACGAGCGAACCCGAATCCGAAAGGAGACGATCGGCTTCGTCTTTCAGGACTTTCATCTCATCCCGACGCTTTCCGCGCTCGAAAATGTCGTCATGCCGACGATCTTCGACGCGGAGCCGAAGCGCGAGCGGGCCGCCGATCTGCTCGAGCGGGTCGGGCTGGGCGATCGAGTCGAACACCTCCCCGACGAACTCAGTGGGGGGCAAAAACAGCGCGTCGCGATCGCCAGAGCGCTTATCAACAGTCCGACGATCGTACTGGCCGACGAACCGACCGGTAATCTCGACCGCGATACCGGTGAGCGGGTCCTCAAGGAGTTGACGGCTGTCACGGCCGACGGCGTCAGCGTCGTCGCCGTCACGCACGATCCGGACGTCGCTGCCTACGCCGATCGGACCATCGAACTCCGTGATGGGGTGATAGCGTGACCCGGGTTCCGGCACTCTTTGTGGCTCGCCGCAACCTCTCGCGAAACCGCCTGCGATCGGCCCTCGCCGCGCTCGGCATCCTGGTCGGCGTCGTCGCCATCGCCTCACTCGGCATCTTCGGCAACGTCCTCGCAGTCGGGGCCAACGACGCTCTCGGGGATATCGGTACGCAGGTGATCGTCACGCCGAACGCCGACGCCGGGATCGGCTCGATCGACGAGCGCACGGTGACGGAGATCGAGCGCGTGACGACCGAGGGGACCGTCGTCCCGCTTCGGACCGACGGCGGGCTCGTTCGCCGCGGCGGCGAGTCGGCGGCGGCGACGATTTATGGCGTCGAAAACCCGAATTCCATCTACACCGCGGCCGACGGACGACTCCCCAACCGGCACCGACAAGGGGCGATCGTCGGCGCCGATCTCGCCGAAACGCTCGGCGTTCGGGTCGGTGACAACGTCGACGTCGCGGGCGATACGTACCGCGTGATCGCGGTCTTGGAGCCGATCGAGGCGTTTACGCCCGTCTCGCCGAACGACGCCGTCATGCTCCCCGAAGACGAGGTCGGTGGGGGTGGCTACCAGCAGGTCGTCATCCAGACCGAAACGGGGGCCGCCGCGACGTCGAGTGCGGCCGCGATCGAGGCGACCGTCAACGACCGCGAGGCGGTCGTCGACGTCTTCGAACTCTCCACCATCCTCGAGGAGATAGACGCGTTCTTCTCGCTTCTGTCTGCGTTCCTCGTCGGTCTCGGCGGGATATCGCTTTTCGTCGCCGGGGTGAGTATCCTGAACGTCATGTTGATGAGCGCCGTCGAGCGCCGCGAGGAGATCGGCGTCCTCCGTGCAGTCGGCGTGAGCCGGCGTGCGATCCTCAGGACGATGCTGTTCGAGGCGGCGCTTTTGGGTGTCGTCGGGGCGACGGGTGGCGTTCTCGTCACCACGCTACTCGTTGCGGGGCTGTATCTGGCGACGCCGGTCGAACTGTGGATCGTTCTCGATCCGACGAACGCGCTGTACCTGCTCGGCGCGTTCGCCTTCGGAATCCTGATCAGCGTCGTCAGCGGGCTCTATCCGGCTTGGCAGGCGGCAAACGAGCGTCCCGTCGACGCCCTTCGGGGATGAGTCCTCTGGTTTCCGTGACCGGCCGCAGTGGAACGCTCGCTGCCGAAGGTCAGATCCGCTCTTGGCGACGAAAGCGAACCAGCATGAGTTCCCCGACGAGCCCTATCCCCACCATCACCGTGGGGTATCCAAACGTCCCATGATCACTTGCACGGAGTTCAAGGATCCACTGCTCGTTGTTTCCTATTCTGGACAGAAGCGACGCGTCGGTGTTGAGGATGGCTGTAAGGAGTAATCCAGGTTCCAATCGATACGCACGAACAGCTGCTTCTCCATTTGATCGATTATTCGCCGCTGGGTTGCGTGAGGGACTCTCCGCCGTTCGAAAAACCTGTATTCCGGATTGAAGCGCTCCTCCACCATAATTGGACGTTGTGAT
>JBNJFV010000204.1:1426-4168 GCA_051747145.1 Halobacteriota archaeon | reverse complement strand
AATCTCGTCGGTTCCCGGCCAGATGTCTTCGAGGTAGACCGGTTCGCCGTCCTCGTCGGTGCCGAGTGGCTCGGTTTCCAGATCGATATCGGTACGGCCGGCGAGTCCGAACGCGACCACGAGGGGTGGGCTGGCGAGGTAGTTGCCGCGGATCTTCGGGTGGATGCGCGCCTCGAAGTTGCGATTACCGCTCAGGACGCTGGTCGTCCACAGGTCGTGCTCGTCGATCGCCGCCTCGATCGCCGGGTCAAGCGGCCCGGCGTTGCCGATGCAGGTCGTACACCCGTACCCGACGACGTCGTAGCCGAGCGTTTCGAGGTACGGGAGGAGGTCCGACTCTTCGAGGTACTCGGTCACCACGCGGCTACCGGGCGCAAGGCTGGTTTTGACGTACGACGGGACGGTCAATCCCTTCTCGACCGCGTTGCGTGCGAGCAATCCAGCGGCGATCATCACCGAGGGATTCGACGTGTTCGTACAGCTCGTGATGGCGCTGACGAGGACGCTTCCGTGGCCGATGTCGACTCGCTCGCCGTCCAGTTCGATCGGGACGCGTTTCGTGAGGGCTCCGAGATCCGGGGCGGCGTCGGGCTGGTAACTCTCTCCCACCTCGACGGTTTCGGCGGCCGTTTCGGCCGTCTGTGCCCCGCCGTCGGTCTCCATCGCGCTCGAACTTTCATCGAGCCACCGATCGAGCGCGTCGCGATCGAATGCGTTCGGCTGGACGTCGACTTCCTCGTGAATACGGTCCCGCACGCTCGTTTTCATCCCACCGAGCGGGATGCGATCCTGCGGTCGTTTGTGGCCGGCCAGACTCGGTTCTACCGTCGACAGGTCGAATTCGACGACTTCTGTGTAGTCGGGTTCCTGTGCGCCGAACAGACCCTGTGCGTCGAGATACTCCCGTACGAGTTGGACGTGATCGGGGTCTCGCCCCGTCAGTTCCAGGTACTCGAGGGTCGCCTCGTCGATCGGGAACGTGCTGATCGTCGACCCCTGTTCGGGTGCCATGTTCGAGATCGTCGCCCGATCGGGGACCGAAAGCGACTCGACGCCCGGGCCGAAGAACTCGACGAACCGATCGACGACGCCGACCTCCCGAAGGCGTTCGGTGAGGTGCAATACGAGGTCCGTCGCCGTCGCGCCGTCGGGGAGGTCGCCGTCCAGCCTGACGCCGACGACTTCGGGGAGCTTCATGGTGATCGGCTGGCCGAGCATCGCCGCTTCTGCCTCGATGCCGCCGACACCCCAGCCGACGACGCCGATCCCGCCGATCATCGGCGTGTGGCTGTCCGTCCCGACGAGCGAATCTGGCAGGAGCCAGTTCTCTCCGTCGGTCTCGCGTGCGTGGACGACTTGTCCGAGGTGTTCGAGGTTCACCTGGTGGACGATGCCCGTACCCGGCGGGACGACGTTGAAGTTCTCGAAGGCGTCCTGTGCCCACTTGATCGCGCGATACCGCTCGGCGTTTCGTTCGTACTCCAGTTCGACGTTCTTCTCGTAGGCGTCCTCGGACCCGAAATAATCGACCTGTACACTGTGATCGATGACGAGGTCGCAGGGGACTTCGGGCTCGACGAGCGTCGGGTCCATGCCTTTCCGATCGACGGCCGATCTGAGCGCCGCCAGATCGACGACCGCAGGGACGCCGGTCAAATCCTGCAGGACGACGCGCGAGGGCGAAAACGGAACCTCGACGTCCGGCACGTCTGGGCTCCAGCTGGCGGTGTTGCGTACGTCTTCGGCGGTGATCTCCTCGCCGTCGACGTTTCGAAGTACCGACTCCAGCAACACGCGAATACTGACCGGTAACGACTCGAGGTCGCACAAGCCCTGTTCTTCTAACACCGTCAGGTCGGCCATCCGATAGGTCGTCCCATCGTACTCGAACTCCCGAATCGCCCCGAATGGGTCTGTCTGTGTCATATTAAACCTACAGTCGGGACCTGTTTGAATCATTCGTTACGGCGCCGGGCGGAATACAACGATGTATTGCCGCAACCGAAATGAATTCGACACATCGGGGGTAATTAGTAGAGCCAGGACCGCCGATCGATCGTCGAAATGGCGATAGACTCATTGAACATGACGCAGAACGGCAGGTATAATGAACGTTTCAGACAATCTTCTCTGTTTGTATACAGCTATCGCTCGGGAGGAGGGTACCGAGGTCGTATTCGACGTTCCGGCCGCGGAGATCGACCACAACACGATCGAGGCGGGTGACGTCGTCCAGATTGCGGTTATCGACAGGGAGGAAGGTGCGATCGGCCATAAGCACGACGAACCCACCCCATCGGCAACTCCCGAGGAGCCCCCCGTGTCAGAGGGCGAGATTCACCGAGTCGAAATCGAATCGGTGGGCGAACAGGGTGACGGCATCGCCAAGGTCGATCGAGGCTACGTCCTCGTCGTCCCGAAAGGCGAACCCGGTGACGAGTTGACGGTGGAAATCGATACCGTGACGCCGACTGTCGGGTTCGCTGAGATCGTCTCCGGACAGGAGTGACCGTCGGATATGCCGCGTTCGATAGTTCGCGTTCGATAGTTCGCGTTCGATAGTTCGCGTCGGAGAGACCATCTCGTATATGTGGACGCACGACCCGCCCCTATCGTAAGACGAGCCGGCCCGAACAGCCGTCAACCCGACCCGATCGGACGACGACCCGACCCGATCGGACGACGACCCGACCCGATCGGACGACGACCCGAATCGCTTCGTCGCATTATCAGCGCGTGAGA
>JBNJFV010000204.1:0-1326 GCA_051747145.1 Halobacteriota archaeon | reverse complement strand
ACCCGACCCGATCGGACGACGACCCGACCCGATCGGACGACGACCCGACCCGATCGGACGACGACCCGAATCGCTTCGTCGCATTATCAGCGCGTGAGATTCCTCGCACGCGGTTTATCTGTTCGATACTAACGGGGGGATATGACCGGAGACGATCACGGGATGACACCCCAGACGGATCCGCGAGCCACGCACACGCGACAGTGGGAGGTGTTTGTTCGGGAGGCCAGCGCCGATCCCGTCCGTCACGTCGGGAGCGTGTCAGCCCCGACCGAGACGATCGCCCACGAGGAGGCGCGGGGACTGTTCGATCGGTACGCAGCGGCCATCTGGCTTTGTCCGGCCGACGAGACGCGTCGGTTCTCCGAGTACTCGCTCGCAGGAGACACGGCGAAGGAGGGGCCACAGTGAGATGATTTCGATAAGCAAGCTACTCTGTGATCTGGACGCCGAGGGCGACGGCCTCCGATACGACGCGGCGGACGAATCCGACAAACCGCAGATAACCGACTCGAAACAGCGCCGACCAGTCGTCGTCTGGAACACGACCAAACGCTGTAACCTCTACTGTGAACACTGTTATGCGAGTGCGGACACCGACGGCCTCGAGGGCGAGTTGTCCACCGCCGAGGGGAAAGCGCTCTTAGACCAACTTGCGGCCTTCGGCGTTCCGGTCGTTCTCTTTTCGGGCGGCGAGCCGCTCGTCAGGGACGATCTACTGGAACTTGTCTCCCACGCCGCAGACGTGGGACTGCGACCGGTCCTGTCGACGAACGGGACGTTGATTACGCCACAGAAGGCGGCGGCGCTTCGCGAGGCGGGACTCGAGTACGCTGGAATCTCCGTGGACGGGCTCCGTGATCGAAACGATCGGTTCCGCGGGCAGGACGGCGCGTTCGACGCGGCGATTCGCGGCATCGAAGCCTGTCTCGACGCCGGCCTCAAAACCGGATTGCGCTACACCATCACCGAGTACAACGTGGCCGATCTGGAGGGGGTCGTCGAACTCCTCTGCGACGTCGGTCTCGATCGATTCTGCTTTTATCACCTCGATTACGGCGGTCGCGGGGTGGACATTCTCGACGCGGACCTGTCTCCCGAAGCGAAACGTCGGGCCGTCCGTCGGCTCTTCGATCTCACCGTCGAGTACCACGATCGCGGCGAGGAGATCGAAACGCTCCTGGTCGGCAACTACGCCGACGCGGGGTTCCTCATCGAGTATGCGAGATCGGAGTTCGGAGCCGACCACGCACGCCGTGTCGAAGCGTATCTCGAACGAAACGGCGGCGATCCGGCGGGCGAACGGATCGCAGACGTCGATCCGCT
>JBNJFV010000203.1:0-4199 GCA_051747145.1 Halobacteriota archaeon | reverse complement strand
CGCGTCAGCGCGTCGACGGCCGTCGACCTCGTGGCGGGTCTGTCGGGGGAATACAAACTCCCGGAACCGACGCGGCTTGCCGATCAACACGCAGCAGCGGTCAAACGCGAACTCCAAGGAACCGACTGAACGATCCGAACTGAGCGTGGGGATTGTCCGCGCTCAAACTGTTGGTGTCGATCGCCGGTAGATCGTTGGTAATTAACATCCCTCGGAGTAATACGTCGGTGTGCAACCGAAAACGGTCCTCATCACCGGCTGTTCGTCAGGGATTGGCCGTGCGTCGGCGCTGGCCTTCCGCGAGGAGGGCTGGACCGTGTACGCGACCGCGCGAAACCCCGCCGACATCCAGACGCTCGGCGACGCGGGATGTACGCTCGCGACGCTGGACGTCACGAACCAGGCGGACGTCGATCGCGTCGTCGATCGAATCCTCGACGAGCAGGGAACGTTGGAGTGTCTCGTGAACAACGCGGGCTACGGCCAGTTCGGGCCGATCGAGGACGTCTCCACCGAAAAACTGCGCGCACAGTTCGACGTGAACGTCTACGGGCCACACCGGTTGATCCGGGCGGTCTTACCGCACATGCGCCGCGAGGAGGACGGAACGATCGTCAACGTATCGAGCCTCGCCGGGCGAGTGTCGTTCCCCGGCGGCGGGCCCTACTGCGGATCGAAGTTCGCCCTGGAGGCCATGTCGGACGCCCTTCGAAACGAAGTGGCCGAGTACGGTATCAACGTCGTGGTCGTCGAACCCGGTCCGGTGCAGTCGAACTTCGCCGATCGGGCCGATTCGGAGGTTCCGGAGGCCGATCGATCGGGCGCGTATGAGGCGTTTTACTCGATCTTCGAGGACACCCAGCTGATCGCCGGCGACGGTCCCGGTTCGGTGCGCGCCGAACGCGTCGCCGCGGCAGTGGTCAACGCCGCCAGCGCGACGATACCGCCCGCCAGGGTGCCGGTCGGGCCGGTCGCGGAGGTGGGGTCGTACGCACGACACCTGCCGGACGCCGCCCGGGACAAACTGTTCTCGCTCGTTCGCCGGTTCGGCTGACCGTGACAGCGAGCACGTCGCGGTCGCTCCTGTGTTCTGCTCAGTCCAGACAGGCGGCGACGACCCGAAGCGCCTCCTCGCCGCGGACTTCCTCGGCGAGCAAGGGGACGCGTTTCACCTCGCGTCCGCGGTAGAGGTCGCTCGCGCGGCGTAACGCGTTCTGTTGGACCTGCCAGCGGCGCTGGCAGAACTCGCACGCCTCCAGGTTCGGCGTGACGACCCACTCGGCGTCGATCTCCGCGTCGGTCACGTTCGCGAGGTCCTCCATCACCCGGTTGACGACGAGTGTCTGGACCGGAATGTCGAACTCCGCGAGCCGTGCGACGAGCCGTTCGGACTCGACCACGCTCATCTCCTCGGGGATCATCACCACGCGGAAGTCGGTCTTCTCGGGGTCCGAAAGCACCGCCCGGAGCCGTTCGATCCGATCGCGAAGCTCGTCCAACTCGGCCATCGGATCGCCGTCGCCGGTCTGCCCGCCGCCGAACATCCCCTTGAGGCCGTCCATCATCCCCTGAAATCGCTGTCGGAGCCGGACGACCCGGCCGATCATCGAGTCCATCAGTTCGGGCAACTGTAACAACCGGAGCGTGTGTCCCGTCGGAGCGGTGTCGACGACGACGCGATCGAACCGCGGGTCGTCGAGATACTCCAACAGCTGTCGCATCGCCGCCGCCTCGTCCGCGCCGGGCATCGACCCCCCCAACAGTGCGCCCACATCATCGACACCCTCCTCGAACTCGTCGGCACCGCCGAAGAGGTCGCCCATCGGTCCCAGTTCTTCGCCGAAATCGCCCATTCCGCCGAGTGGGTCGCCGCCAGCGCCGAGCAGTCCTTCATCCATCGCGGCCTCCGGATCGATTTCTGCGGCCCACAGGGGAAGTTCCTCGTGAACCCGCTGAGGAGTCGGCGGGATCGCAACGCCGAGCGTGTCCGAAAGCGAGTGGGCCGGGTCGGTCGAGACGACGAGCGTCGACGCGCCGCCCGCCGCGCTCGATAGCGCCGTCGCCGCGGCCATCGTCGTCTTCCCGACGCCGCCTTTCCCGCCGTAGAGCACGTAGTGGGGGGCGTCGACGCCCTGCGGGAGGTCGGTGACGGTCGGGGTGACCTCGATTTCCGCCGGTCCGTCCGCGAACGTCGCCTCCTCCGATTCGTCCGATCGATCCGACTGCGACCCCGAGCGATCGCCGTCGGCGTCAGATTCGATTTCGACTTCGTCGACCGCCTCGACGTCGATCTCGTCCATACTAGGCGGTGGCTGTCGGGGTTTGTGTACCCGTCGGTCTCCACGTTCGACGTCCGCTCTCGATGGTCCCCCGAACCGGCGGTCGGACCGACGGGTCTTCCTACTCGAAATACGCCGCCAGCCGATCGGCCGCCTCCCCGACGCGCGGGGTCACGAGCGCGAAGCGAAGCCACTCCTCACGGGCGGTTCCGAACGTCGAGCCGGGCATTCCCGCGACGCCGGTCTCGTCGATGAGTCGCTTCGTGTTGGCCATCGTTCCGGGGAACCCGTCGAACTGGACGAGTACGTAAAACGAGCCCGCCGGTCTGCTGTAATCAGCGCCTGCGGCATCGAGCGCCGCGGTGAACGTGTCGATCCGATCGCGGATCGTCTCGCGCGCCTCCTCGTAGTACGCCGGCGGCGTCTCACAGAGCGCCTCGTACACCGCCTGCTGTGCGGGACGGCTCCCGGCGACGTTGACCAGCATGTGTCGGGTCTTCGCGGCGTCGACGAGCGCCTCTGGAAACACCGCATAGCCGACGCGAAAGCCGGTTATCGCCATCGACTTCGAAAACCCCGAGGTGACGATCCGGTTCGGCGAGTCGATCGACAGCGCGCTTTCGAAAGCCCCGGTCAGATCGAAGTGGTCGTACACCTCGTCGACGACGACGAGCGCGTCGTGGGTTTCGGCCGCCTCGATCACCGCCCGGACGGCGTCGATGTCGTAGATCGCCCCCGTTGGATTGTTCGGCGTGTTGAGCACGATGCAGGCGGTGGTCTCGTCGATCGCCTCGAGCATCGCCTCCACGTCGAGCGACCCGTCGACCCGCGTCGCGACCAGCTGGACGTCTCCGCCGAGCATCGTCGCCTTCCCGGGGTAGTACGGATAGACGGGATCGGTCAGTATCACGCCGTCACCGGCGTCGCGCTCCAGCGCGCGGGCCATCGCGAGGTAGTTCGCCTCGCCCGTCCCGTTCGTGATCACGATCTGCGCGGGATCGACGCCCCGTCGATCGGCGACCTCCGCTTTGAGGTCGGCTAACCCGTCGCTTGGCGGATACTGGAACGCGTCCGGCTCGGCGTCCGCGTACGTGTGCAGCCCGCGTCGGATCGCCGCGGGCGGCTCCCAGTCGGGATTCCCGCTCACCATGTCGATCACGTCCCGATCGGCCTCGGCCGCGTACTGCATGAGGTGGAAAAACTGCGGCGTCTCGTAGTTCATACATCGAATGCGGCGTGGGAGGTGTTCGATCTTTCGGAGTTGGTGTTCGATCTTTCGGAGTCGGCGTTCGATCTTTCGGAGTAGGTGTCCGGCGGGCCGTCAGTCGAGTCACTTTTCTGTCGAGAATCGACACGCGATGGCCTGCCGGCTAGCGATCGCAAACGGCAACCTTTGTCTTGGTCGACTCAAAGGTACCGGTAGATGAACAAACGCGGGCACGTTCTCAACGCCGTGTTGCTGGCGATCGGGCTGGGCTACGTTCTCGAACCGGCGGGTGACGTCGAGACGTTCGTCACGATCGGGCAACTGTCGGTCCCGATCGTCCTCGGAGCGCTGTTTCCGGACGTCGACACCGACTTCGGGCGGCACAGAAAGACGCTGCACAACCTTCCGGTACTCGCGATTTTCGTCGTCTGGCCGATCGTCTTCGACAACCTCCACTACGTGTGGATCGGCGTGCTCACCCACTACGTCCTCGATCTCGCCGGGAGCAAACGCGGGATCGCGCTGTTTTATCCACTCGAAAAGGAGTATCGTCTCCCGACCGGCGTCCCGGTCACGAGCAGCAAAGCCGACCTCGTCACGATCCTCATCACGATCGGTGAAGTACTCGTGTTCGCTGCCATCCACTGGTACGTCCTCCCGCTTGACACCGCGACCGCCGAACTTGCCGCGATGGTCGATCTGTAAGCCGATCG
>JBNJFV010000202.1:0-4200 GCA_051747145.1 Halobacteriota archaeon | reverse complement strand
ACCCTGTTCGTTAAGTCACCGTCGGGCGATCGATCGACAATGGCCTCGTTCGCACTGTCGGGGGCGGTTCGCGAAGGCGTCGCACGAGCGGCCTCGCGAAACGGTCTCTTGCTCCTCGTGCTCTATCTGCTCGTCGACGTGGCACAGTCGGGCCTGGTGTGGACCGCTTCGACGGCCTACCTTCCGGTGTATCCGTCCGTTCCCGGCAGCGAGCCGACGTACGGGCCGCTCCCGGAGACGATCGCCGTCGAGGCGAGCCTGCTTGCGGCGGCCACCGGCGGGGTCGTTACCATCCCGATCCAGCTCGTCATGTTCCGCGTGTTCGTCTCCGAGCACCTGGATCGGATCCCCGACGAGTTCGTCTTCCACCGGCTCGGGTGGGCGACGGTTCAGGGGATCCTCGCGGGTGTATTGGTGTTTGCGACCGTCGGGTTCCTCGCGGTCGCCGCCAGTATGGGCGGTCTCCGCGCACTCGCTGCGCTCGGAGTCCGCAGTGACGCCGCGGTCGGGGCGGGGGGTGGTGTCGATCCGCTGGTCGTCGTCGTGTTCCTCATCACGCTCGTCCCCGCGGGAATAATGCTCGCGAGCTTTCTGTTCGCCTTCTGTGAGATCGCGATTCGGGACCGCAACGCGATCGCGTCGCTGTCGGGAAGCTGGCGGCTCGCCAGATCGAACCGCCTCAAATTGGTCGCGATTCTTTCGATTTCGATGCTCGTTCCGCTCGCGTCGATCCCCCTCGGGGAACTCGCCTCGGGTCCGCTGTTCGGGCGGGTACTCACCGTCGGGCTCTCGGGGATCGTCAACGTGCTCACGGTTGCGGTCCTCGCCAGAGCATACCGGCAGGTGGTCCCTGCAGACGCGTGGACGTTCGCGTCGATCGGTAGCGTTTCGGTCGATCGGTAGCGTTTCGGTCGATCGAACGCTGATCGGCCGCGTAGCGGGTTCACAGATCTGCCCGGGCGAATCGAACGTACCCGATCGATAGCGGCACGAACAGCCATCCCAGAAGGATCACGAACCCCATCCATCCGGAGAGATACAGCGGCACGTCGCCGCCGAATGCGAGCGCGTACTGGTACTGCATGTCAGGTAGCGTCGCGCTGAGCATCCGTCCCCACGCGCCCGACGGTGAGAGGAGTTCGAGGAAGGCGTACCATTCGGGAACCAGTTCGATCGGAGCCCCCTCGACGATCTCCGTCCGTGGGGCGAACGTCCCCTCCACGAGGAAGTGCGCCCCCGCGAGGACGAGCCCCCACAGGAACTCGACGACGATCATCACCCCGACGGCGAGCACGGTCGCGATCTGTTCTGTCGAGGCGATCGCCGAGATACCGACCATCAGCCCGACGTACGCCACCGCGAAGAACAACGTAACCACGACGAACGTGAGGAACTCGACGACCTGCACGCGTCCGAAAAGCAGACTCGTCGCGGCTGCACCGCCCAGAAATCCGACCAGCGCGGACAGACACAGGACCGCGGTCCGCCCGACCATCTTCCCGACGATCACGTCGAGCCGGGTGTGTGGAAGCGAGAGGAGAAACAGCCCGGTCCCTGACTCGCGCTCGCCGACGACGGCCTTGTAGGCGACAAACAGCGCGGTGACGGGAATCAGGATGGAGGCGGGTGATGCGAGCGCGCTGACCACGATTGATCCGTCGCTGTCTCCGAGTTCGGGGATCGACGACAGGATCACCGCGCTGCCCACCGCGAGCAGGACGTACACACCGACGAGCGCCCACAGTGACCGCGATCCTACCGCATCCGAGAAGTCCTCGCGCGCGATGAGCGTCCAGCTCATGCGACCACCTCCTGGGCGACGTAAGAGGTAAAGACCTCCTCGAGGGAGGCCTCCCGCGTCGCGAAGTCGAGGACGTTCGATCCGTTGGTTTCGATCGCTTTGAGCACGTCCATCTTCTGTGCCCCCTCGAGACCGATCGAAATCGTCTCTGCGTCGGCCTCGACGGTTGTCACGCCAGCGACCGACCGAACCGCCTCCAGCACTGTCGGCGTCGCGTCCGAAACGACGACCTCGAGTACCGTTCCAGTACCGAGCCCGCCTCGCAAGCCGTCGACGGTGTCTTCTGCGACTAGTTTTCCCTCGTGGAGGATCCCGACCCGATCGCACACCGCCTCGACCTGTTCGAGGATGTGACTGGAGAAGAAGACGGTCGCGCCGCGCCGATTCTCCTCGAGGATGATCTCGCGCATCTCGCGGGCGCCCGACGGGTCGAGGCCGGTCGAGGGCTCGTCGAGGATCAACAGCTCGGGGTCGCCGACGAGTGCGATCGCCAGCGCCAGCCGTTGGGACATCCCCTTCGAATAGCCGGTCGCGCGCCTGTCGGCGGCTTCCAAAATTCCGACGCGTTCGAGGAGTTCGTCCGGGTCGTCGTTTGCGCCTTTCGATTCGATCGCAAACTGCACGTGGTCGCGCCCGCTCCGTCGCCTGTAGAACCGAAAGCCGTCCGGGAGGACCCCGACGCGATCGCGAACGTCCAGCGACGCGGTCTGCACGTCCCGTCCGAATACGGACGCAGTCCCGCTCGTCGGCCGGACGAAATCCAACAGGACGTTGATCGTCGTCGACTTCCCGGCCCCGTTTGGCCCCAAAAATCCGTATATCTCCCCTCGATCGACCGTGAGGTCGAGATCCGAGAGGGCGTAGTGGCCGTCGCCAAACCGCTTCGTTAGATCGGTGATTTCGATTGCCGGTGAGTTCGTCATCTCACATTCGGAGATGACTGCCGACGTGTTGGTTCCCGCCGATGACTTTCCAACTCGGAAAATTGGCCTCCTGATGCTCTCGAATCCCGGTCAACGTACCGGCCCGGAAGATATACCCCTCCGAAGGTCCCACGTGTGTCGTATGAAAATCGGTCTGTATCTGAATCCGCAGGGTGCCGTCGACGAGACGAGTCGGGAGCTGAAAACCGGAACCGTCGATCTCGCCCGGACGGCAAACGAGGTCGGATTCGACCACATCAGCGCGGGACAGCATTACCTCTCGGAGTTCACGCAGTTTCAGCTATTCCCGTTTCTCTCGTATCTGGCCGCCGAGGTCGGCGGGATGGAGATCGCCACGGGCGTCCTCCTGACGCCGTTTCACCATCCGGTCGATCTCGCAGAGCGCTTTTCGACGCTCGATGCGCTACACGAGGGGCCGACCGTGCTCGGCGTCGGCGCGGGGTACCGTGACGTCGAGTTCGAGGCGTTCGGCGTTCCCAAATCCGAGCGCGTTCCGCGGCTCGTCGAGTGTTTCCAGCTTACAGAACGCCTCCTCACCGAACGGAACGTCACCTACGAGGGCGACTATTACGCCGTCGAGGACGCGACGATCCCGATTCGCATGGACGGGGTGCAAACGTGGATGGCAGCCAACGCGAACGTCGCGGTGAGGCGGGCTGGGAAGCTCGCTGACGCGTGGTTCGTCAATCCCCACGCCACCATGGGCGAAATCAGCGAGCAGAAACGCGACCAGTACGACCCGATCAGGACCGATCGCGGTCGATCGACCGAAGTTCCCATCCTTCGTGAGGCGTTCGTCGCCGAGACGCACGATGAGGCGGTTGACGTCGCCCGCGACTACCTGTGGGAGAAGTACCAGCGGTACATCGACTGGGGGCAAGACGAGGCGATGGAGGATCGAGACGACCTCCACAAGCCGTTCGACGAACTCGCTGCGGATCGATTCCTGCTCGGAACGCCCGCGGAGGTGTGTGCGGAGATCGATCGGTATCGAGAGGAACTCGACGCCAGTCACGTCATCTTCCGCACGCACTGGCCGGGCATTCCCTACGAGCGGGCTCGAGAAAGCGTGGAACTGATCGGCGACGAGGTCATCCCGAACGTCTGACCCGACGATCGCACCCGTCGATCCACCGTCCCAGTCGTCCGCGTATCCTCCCATCGCCGTTTTGGACCAGTTTCGCGGCCAGTTCGGCGTCGACACCAACCGTTTAGCCCCGCCGACACCTCCGCGTATGGGATGAACGTAACCGAAATCGAGGCGATTCCGCTGGAGAGTCCGGTCGAAGCGGTACGGATGAAGGCGGGCGTGAACGAACAGTCGGTCGCCGTGCTCCCGGTGCTCGTCACGGTTCACACCGACGCCGGTATCACCGGCCTCGGGGAGACGCTGACGTACGATCCGACGGGCGAGGAGGCGCGCTACACCGCCCAGGGGATCCGATCGCTCGCCCG
>JBNJFV010000201.1:0-4277 GCA_051747145.1 Halobacteriota archaeon | reverse complement strand
GCCCGAACGTGGCTGTTCTCACCGACGGCGGCGGTCACGCGACCGTGACGGCGGACGCGATCGAACGTGCTGGCCTCACGGTACCCGACCTAAGCGACGGGACGCAGGCTACGTTGGGCGAGTTATACGAACTCTCCCCGAACCTCACGAACCCCGTCGACGTGATGGGAATGTCGGACCACGAAACGATGTGGTACGATACGGCGAAGATTATCCTGGAGGACCCGAACGTCGACGCCCTCCTCATTACCGGCGCGGCATTAGGCTATGAGGAATGCTGGGACGAGTCCGACCCCGATCGCGATCTCAAAATAGCGAAGAAGGTCACCACCCTCGTCGACGACATCGAAAAACCCGTCATCTTCAACAGCATGTGGGAGGAACTCGATTGTGCCACGTCGCTCGACTACCTCGCCGAACACGGCGTCCCCGTCTACGAACGCATCGACACGTCTGTCGCGGCGCTCAAGGGACTCGTGGATTACGGCGACCACCTCGCGAACGCCGAGAAGAAATCCGATTTCGAACTTCTGTCCGAGGGAAACACGAGCCCACAGGTTGCCGCGGCACGAGAAAACGGCCGTACGTCGCTTTCCGAATACGAATCCAAACGCCTGCTCGCGGACCACGGAGCGCCCGTGACGGACTTCACGCTCGCGGAGACGGCCACAGACGCCGTCGAGCAGGCCGCAGCGTTCGACGGCCCGGTCGCAATGAAGGTCGTCTCGCCGGATATCGTTCACAAGACCGAAGCCGGGGGTGTCGTACTCGATGTCGAGGGCCCTGATGCGGTCCGTGACGCCTACGGCCGCATCATGGATGCTGCGGCGGCCTACGACTCGGCCGCACAACTAGACGGCGTCCTCCTCTCGCCGATGGTCCCCGACGGGGTCGAGTTGCTCGTCGGCGTCGTCGATGACCCCGAAATTGGCCCCGTCATCACTTGTGGCGTGGGGGGGACCCTGGTGGAGGCTATCGACGACGTCGCGTTCCGGGCACTCCCCGTCACCGAGTACGATGCCCGGACGATGCTCGATGAAATCCAGGCACAGTCACTGTTCGAGGGCCCCCGGGACCTCCCACCCGTCGATCGCGATGAACTCGCCGAATTCCTCACGGTCGTCTCCGACATCGTCACTGAGAACCCTCAAATATCCGACCTTGACGTCAACCCAGTCGTCGCAACTACGAACGGTCTCGCAGTCGTCGACGCAACAATCGAACTCAAGTCTCCGTGACGGGCTTTTCGACCGACAGTGCGTCCATCACTCAGTCTTTCTCCGCGGTGTTCATCCACTTGATCGCCGCGTTGACGCCTTCCTCGTCGACTATCTCGTGGAACCGGTGGGCAGTCTCGGTCTCGGATGTGACGGCGAAGAGATACTCGTCAATCTGGCCGGCAGCGTTCGATCGATAGCCCTGGGTTTCCTGTATGTCGTTGAGGGAGTCTTTGAGGAGTTTCACCACCGAACTTGGCGTCTTCTTCATGTGTTCGACCTCCGCCGCCACCGCCTCCGAAAGTGCATCGCGGTCCGCGACAACGCGGTTTATGAGGCCCATCTGCTCGGCTTTCGCGGCGTCAATGTGTTTGCCGGTGTAGAGGAGTTCGCGGGCGTGCTTCAGCGTGTTTGTGACTGTTGGGAGGACGAGCCGTGGCGGAAGCTCGCCCATGTGGACGTCCGGGAACCCGAACTCCGAGCGCTCGGTTGCGATTGTGAGATCACACACCAGTGCGAGGTTGCACCCACCGGCGAGAGCGTACCCGTCCACGGCCGCGATGACTGGGAGGTTGAGGTTCCAGATGGTATCCAGATGCGTATAAGACGCCTTCATGCGGTCGTCCATCGTATCGATTCCTTCCTCGCCGAAGTCGTAACCGGACGAGAAGGCCCGTCCCTTCCCGGTGAGGACGACGGCCCGAACCTCGTCGTCGGCCTCGGCGGTCGCTAACGCGTCCTCCAGTTCTGCACGCAACGTGCTGTTGAGCGCATTCAGTGAGGATTCGTTGTCGAGCGTGATGGTCAACGTGCGGTCTGTGGTCTCCGTCTCGATGAATTCGTAGGCTGACACGCATGCGTATTCCCGAACGGCGTGCTTATAGATGACGGTGGGGTGACTCGTGTGGCACGAACCGGTGGTCGACTCAACCTCGGAAGTACACGAAACTTTATGCTCGTTGAATGGCGATTCATAGCACATCGATATGACCGACGGAGACCAACCAGCAGATGCGACTGGCGAGCAGCAGGATCCGACCGTGGGTGTCGAACCGAGTGACGAGACGGTAGCGGCGTTGCTCGCGACCGACAACCTCCTTGCGGTTGGATCACCGTTCATGCCTGGGGAGACTTCGATTCCGGACTACCAGTTCGCATGGGGGATCAATAACGACGACGCGGGTGACCCGAACCACGGGCTACCGGCGAGCGAGGGTGCGGAGAAGGAACTTCTCATCCCCGTCGCGGATCCGGGCCCGAACGAGGCACTCGTCTACATGCTCACCTCTGAGGTAAACTACAACGACGTGTGGGCGATCACAGGCATCCCTGTGTCCACCTTCAGGGACCACGACCGCGACTGGCACGTCACGGGCTCGGGTGGCCTCGGCATCGTCGCGGACGTGGGTGAAGGTGCCGCCGCAGACAGCCGGTTCGACGTCGGTGACCTCGTCACCATCTACTCCGGGCAGTTCAACGCGTTCGCACCGGAAGCCGGCCGTGATCCGATGGCGGCAGACTTCCGGATCCAGGGCTACCAGACCCCAAATGGCAGTCACCAGCAGTTCATGGTTGCACAGGCCACCCAGCTTTACGAACCGCCGTCCCAGTTACGCCTCGAGGAGGCCGGAAGCTACCTCCTTACCATGGGGACGATCTACCGGGCGCTGTTCAACACGCTCGACGTCACGTCCGGCAAGAATCTCTTCGTCGAAGGGGCCTCGACGGGGACCGGGCGGGACACCGTCGTGCTCGCGAACACCCGCGATCTCGATATCACGGGGCTCGTCTCCAGCGACGAGCGCGGCGAACGCGCGATGGAGGCCGGCGCAGACGCCTACATCGACCGGAAGGCCGAACAGCACGCCGATGCGATGAGGATGGTGCCTCACGATCCAGCCGACTGGGCGGACTGGCGCGCAGCCGGGGAATCGCTCCTCGAGGAGTACCGAGAGAAGAACGACGGCGATCTCGCGGACTACGTGGTTTCCCACGCCGGCCAGGCCGCGTTCTCGCGATCGTACCAGCTCCTCGAGGAGGGCGGCCGGTTGACGTTCTTCGGGGCGTCGACCGGGTACGAACTCGCGTTCCTCGGAAAGGGTGGCGACGCGAGGCCGGCCGAGATGTACGATCGGACGAACCTCCGCCCCGGACAGGGCGTTCTGGTCTGGTACGGCACTCCGGACGGTATCTCGGGGACTGACGATGCGGTCGGTGAGACCGCCATCCAGGAGGGGCTCGACAACCTCGCACGAGTCGCTGTCGTCACCGAGACGGACGCACAGGCCGCGTTCGTGGAGGACACGTACGACGTCGAAGGGACGGTGAGCCTCGAAACCGTGGCGAAAGCCGACGACGAGTTCGAATTCGTCGAGGCGCTCCCGGAACTCCCACCACCTGAGTCCCCCGATCTGCTGCCGACGGTCGGCGCGTACTCGAACAAGATGTTCAAGCCACTCGGGAAGGCGATCGGTGGACTGTTGCGCACACCGAACAACCCGCGTGGCAACCCCGACGTCATCTTCGAACGCGCCGGCCAGAACACCCTCGGGGTCTCCACGATGCTCTGTGCACCCTACAAGGGCGAGGTCGTCTACGCCGAGGACATGTCCGGGCACCGCTACTCGTTCTACGCGCCTCAGGTCTGGATGCGTCAGCGCCGCATCTTCATGCCGACGACCGAGATTTTTGGCACCCACATGAAGAACACCTACGAGGTCATGAAGCTCCACGAGGAAATCGAACAGGGGACGATCGAGGTTCCCCAGACGCATCTCGCAGATTGGGCCACCACCCCACGCGTCCACGAGGACATGTGGAGCAACGATCACGAGGAGGGGTCCTACCTCATCAATCACGCCCTCCCGGACGGCGACCTCGAGTCGAAGGACGACCTCATAGACGCTTGGAGCCAGTAACTGGACCCAACTGCATCCACCGTTGTTTCGATCGCGCTGCCTCCCGAAGATAGCCACCGAAGACGCTCTGAGATCTGCTACCGCCGAGGAAATAATTAAGACGAGTGCGGGCCCTTCCTCACAGTATGGCTACAGACGCAGA
>JBNJFV010000200.1:0-4321 GCA_051747145.1 Halobacteriota archaeon | reverse complement strand
CCGAAGATAGCCACCGAAGACGCTCTGAGATCTGCTACCGCCGAGGAAATAATTAAGACGAGTGCGGGCCCTTCCTCACAGTATGGCTACAGACGCAGACGGCAATGGAGGCTGTAGATGATCAAGGAACCTCCGGGCACGGAACCACTTGTGGCACATCCCCCCGGCTTCGATGCGACATCGGCAGCGAAAATCGCAGCAGACGAGTTCGGCACGTCCGGCTCAGTCACCGAACTCGGCGGCGAACGCGACCAGAACTTCAAGATCGAGACCGAAGCCGGTGACGCTTTCGTGCTGAAGATCTCGAGCCCGGCTGACGACGAGTCAATCCTCGACCTCCAGACGCAGGCCATCCAGCACGTCGCCGCGACCGCACCCGAGCTACCCGTGATGGAGGTCGTTCCAACCGTCGACGACGACCCGTGGTCGGCGGTCACGAGAGCTGGGACGACCCATCTCGTGCGGCTGTTCGCGTTTCGACCCGGCCGCATCGCGTCGGGGGACGAACTCGACGACGCCGCCCTCTTCGACTACGGTGCGACCGCCGCCCGTCTTGGCGAAGCGCTCCAGGGGTTTTTCCACCCGGACGCCAGGTACGACATCCTCTGGGATCTCCGCCACGCCGGGAGCCTCAGAACGCTGCTCGACAGCGTCGACGACCCGGACCGGCGCGCCCTCGCCGACCGTATCCTCGACCGGTACGACGACCGAGTCGCTCCGGTGTTCGCGAGCCTCCGCGCACAGGTCATTCACAACGACCTCACCCTCGAGAACGTCCTGTTCGGCACGGACGACCGAATCAGCGGCATCATCGACTTCGGCGACCTCACACATACCGCGCTCGTCTGTGATCTAGCAATGGTGCTTGCAAGCGTCATGCACGGCCGCGACGATCCAGTCACGGCCGCGCAAGCTGTCACACGCGGATACGTCAGCGTCACCCCGCTGGACACCACGGAGCGCCAGGTGCTCGCCGACCTCGTCGCCACCCGACTCCTGACGTGGGGCGTCATTGTCGCTTGGCGGCTCGACGAACACCCCGAGAAGACCGACCACACCGTCGGAGGCGTCGACGATGGGTGGCGGCTCCTGCGGCGACTCGAAGCGTTCGGCCTCGACCGGGTCAAACGACAGCTCGAAACGGCTGCTTGCTCCCAGAACGTTCCCTCTCAACCGATCTCGGGGTCGGACCTCCGCGCTCGCCGGACCGAAGTACTGGGTCGCTCACCGCTCAGCTACGACACTCCCGTCCAGTTCGACCGCGGCGACGGCGTCTGGCTCATCGACCCCGACGGCAACCGGTTTCTCGATGCCTACAACAACGTCCAGGTCGTCGGCCACGGCAACACCGCAGTCGCCGACGCTATCGGGGGGCAAGTCCACACGCTCGCGACCAATACCCGGTATCTCCACGAGGCACCCGTGGCCCTCGCTGAACGGCTCCTCGAGACCCTCCCTGGCGCTTTGGATCACGTCATGTTCGTAAACTCCGGGAGCGAAGCAAACGACGTGGCCTGGCGGCTGGCGACGGCGTACACAGGGAACGATGGCGGTGTCGTCTCACGGCACGCATACCACGGCATCACGGACCGCACCGCCGCCCTGTCGCCAGAGATTTGGCCGCCGAACGATCGGCCGGAGCACGTCCAGACGGTCACACCTCCCGTATCGACTATCGCGATCGAGGATGCGCGTCCAGATCCGGTTTCGTCCATGGAACGTGCGACTCGTGCACTGACCGATCAGGGCGTGGGCACGGCGGCGTTCGTGTTCGATTCACTGTTCACGAGTGACGGCATCCACCCACCAGACCCGTCGCTCCTCCAAGCGCAGGTCGAACGTATACGTGAGGCGGGGGGACTCGTGGTTGCGGACGAGGTCCAGGCCGGCCACGCTCGGAGTGGCGAGCACCTTTGGGGGTTCCAGACCGCCGGCATCGTCCCGGACGTCGTCACGATGGGAAAACCGATGGGGAACGGCCACCCCGTCGCGGCGGTCGTCACGCGATCGGAGATCGCCGATCGCCTCTACGACAGGACCGGGTTCTTCAGCACGTTCGGCGGGAACCCTGTGTCGTGCGCCGCAGCACTAGCGGTGCTCGACGAGATCGCAGACCGTGACCTGCTTTCGCACACTCGAACTGTCGGTGAGGCGCTCGAATCTGGGCTCCGCACGATCGCCACGACCCACGAAACCATCGGCGAGGTCCGCAGACAGGGGTTGTTGGTGGGGGTGGAACTTGTGAATCCAAAGACGGGTAGACCCGCGAGAGACCGTACAATGGCGGTCGTGAACGGACTCCGTGACCGGCACGTCCTTCTCGGCTGGACGGGGTCCGACGAGTCGGTTCTCAAAATTCGTCCACCCTTGATATTCTCTCGGGAGCACGTGGATCACCTCCTGCAGTCGCTGGAGGCTGCTCTCATCGAAGCAGACCCAACCCGGTCGACAGTCACGTAGGCAGCCACCGCGCTTGTGGGGAGTTCCCTGTCGCCCACCGTGTAATTGCACTGTGGGAACCAGCTACGGGAGCATGACGAGTGGAGATGCGGAGCCTCAACGGTAGATCGAATTACGTCGAACGCACAGACACGACGTACGTCTTCAGGATGTGATCGTTCCAGAACGAGGTGTACCCTCCTACGGAGGTGGACAGTCACGGCGTGCGGTTCAGCTGTCCAACTGGAGTAACCTCTCCTCGGAGTTCCAAGACGCGCCGTACGACCCCACCGACGACCGATACTCGGCTCCGTACCAGTGGGGGGCGACTGGCATCGGGTACAACACCGAGATGACGGGTGAAATCGATGTTTCTTCCTGGGAGACGATGTGGGACGAAGCGTTCGCCGGTCAGATGACAATGCTCGACGACATGCGCGAGACCATCGGTGCAGCACTCAAGTACCTGGGGTACTCGCTGAACACAACTGACGAGGATGAAGTCGCCGAAGCTAGGGACGCCCTCATCGAACAAAAGGAGTTACTCCTCACGTACGATTCGGAGAACATGTCCTCGAATCTACTAAACCAGCAGGCAAGTCCAGTCCACACGTGGTCCAGCGCGGCGTTTCAGGCGTACTGGGAGACGTGGGACGAAGATGATGGCTCGCCGATCGACTATGTGATTCCCGAAGAGGGAAGTGTCGTTTGGGTCGATTGTGCCTCTATCCCTGCCGGAGCACCGAACGTGGAGAACGCTCACGCATTCATCGACTATTTCCTCGACGCCGAAAAGGGCGCAGAGCTAACGAACTACACATACTACGGTAGCCCAAACGAGGCGGCCGAAGAGCACATCTACGAGGAAATTCTGGAAAACGAGAGCATTTATCCGGACGAGGAGACGATGGCCCGGCTCGAACACATCGAGAATATCGGAGATGCGACCGAGATGTACGACGAGGCCTGGACCGACATCAAGAGTGCCTGAGATGGAATGACGACACACGACATTCGATTGACATCCTCCCGCGCTAAAGCGCGAGGTGTTCTCCTTGACTTTCCGTAAAAAACATTGAAAACAATTCGGTGAGGTCACTGCGGTCGACGATGTCAGCGTCGACGTCAAGTCGGGGTCGTTCTTAACGCTCTTCGGTTCAACTTCGGAGGGCGGTGCAAGTCGAACTGAAGAACCTCCAAGAGAAGCTTGATATTCACGTTCGTATACGTGATCCACGATCAGGAAGAGACACTCACCATGAGCGACGAGATCGCGGTCATGAACTTCGGACAGCTCGAACAGCTCCGAACAGCGACCGACATCTACGAACAACCAGCGACGGAGTTTGTCGTCGACATCGATGGCCGTCCAGTCCGTGTCGAGGAAATCGACGGCACCTCCGGGGCGGTCGCCGTCGCGGTGGCCCCCGAGACGGTGCGCATCGGCGAGGAGGCAGCGGCGCTCTCGAACTGCTTCGAGGGGCGGGTCGCAGACGAGATATACAAGGGGAATTTTGGAACGTTCGTGATTGAACTCGAAAACGGAGCAGAGATCACGGTCGATATGCTGATTCGTGATCAGGGGCAATACCTTTCGATCGGTCGACGCATCGTCGTCGGTTGGGATCCCGAAAACGTGGTCATACTGACCGATTGAGTACCCTTCGACGGTCTACGAGCTGCGTGATAGACACTCGAAAACGGGTCACTACAAATCTCAAATACAGTAAACATCATCAAATATAACATATTTCTTATAATAACGCATTGGTTTGGATGTGAAACGCAACTCGTCGGTTTCACCGAGAAGGTTGTTACGGTCGCACAAAATGTCGTTGTCGGATCGCCAGCACTGACAGTCAACAAATTGGAAGAAGACTGC
>JBNJFV010000199.1:0-4351 GCA_051747145.1 Halobacteriota archaeon | reverse complement strand
TGGGAGAACGGGACTGCGGTGATGGGCATCCTGAACGTAACGCCCGATTCGTTCCACGACGGCGGATCGTACGACACGATCGACGCCGCGGTCGATCGCGCGACGGCGATGGTCGAGGCGGGAGCTGACATCGTGGACGTCGGTGGCGAGTCGACCCGTCCCGGTGCGGAGCCGGTGGACGCGACCGTCGAACGCGACCGCGTCGTCCCCGTGATCGAGCGGCTGGACGACCTCGACGTACTAGTGTCTATCGACACGCGAAAAGCTGCGGTCGCTGCGGCTGCGATCGACGCAGGGGCGGACATGGTAAACGACGTGTCGGGACTGGCAGACGCCGAAATGCGACGCGTGGTCGCTTCGAGGAGCGTTCCGGTGGTCCTCATGCACAGCCTCTCCGCGCCGGTCGATCCCAGTCGAGAGTACGCGTACGACGACGTAGTCGCAGACGTGCTAGACGCCCTCAGAGAACGGATACTGCTCGCAGAGCGCGCCGGAATCGATCGATCGAAGATACTCGTCGATCCGGGTCTTGGCTTTGGCAAACAGGCCGCTGAGAGTTTCGAGTTGCTCGATCGGATCGAGGAGTTCCGCTCGCTCGGAACGCCGATTATGGTCGGTCACTCGCACAAATCGATGTTCGGAGACGTAGGCTGTGGCCCCAATGAACGGCTCGCACCGACCATCGCAGCGACGGCACTGGCGGCAGAACGTGGCGTCGACGTCGTTCGGGTACACGACGTCAGCGAGAACGTAGCGGCCGTAGCCACTGCAGAACGTACAATCGGACAGAAGTAACGGAGCCCCCAAGAAATCGCGACGGCGCACGACAGTTCGAGGCGGGACGGATGAATCGATCCTCACGCGTCGTCACGGTGCGAGGTTACAACGAATCGAGGGTTTCGCGCCGCCACGTTTCGGTATCGGCAGTCTCGTTGAACGTGTAGATGTGCACCCCACGAATGTTGTAGCGTTTATCCCCCACGTGCGGTGCCAGGCCTTCTATGAGATTGTCCGGCGTGTACGTTCCTTTCGATCCGATCAACTCGCGAACGAATCCGACGATACCGGTCGTCTTCCTGAGAAAGCGGACCGAGTCGCCGACGCCGACCTTCTGAGAGATCTTCAACAGTCGCTGGTATTTCATCACGCCGGGGATACCGACCTCGATCGGCAGATCGACGCCTCGGTCGCGGATCCGTTCGATCCATTCGAGGACGACGACCGGATCGTAGCACAGTTGCGTGACGATGTACGTCGCGTACGGTGCTTTCTGCTCCATCGCGTCGGCGAGCGTTTCGTCGTCGATGAAGGCGTGCCCCTCGGGGTAGCCCGTGATACCGACCTCATCGAAGGAGTACTCCATCTCCTCGAGCGTCGAGAGGAGCGAATACGCCGAGTCGAACTCGCCGACCGGTTCCTCGCGATCGCCCCCAGGGACGAAAATATCGGTGACGCCCGCGGCGGTAAGTCGACGTGCGATCGTTTCGAGGTGGGCGTCGTCACGGACGTATCGGGCCGCAATGTGTGGGATGACCTCGAATCCCTGTTCGATAGCCTGCTCGGTTCGATCGAGCGTTGCTCCGAGCCCGAGCTGTGGCGACGTGGTTATCGCGATCTGTGCGTTATCCGGTAAGAACTCGATTTCGGTCTCGAAACTCTCAAACGGCATCAATTCGAAACGCGGCTCGGCCAGTATCGCAGAGAGATCTTCCGTCGTTGGCGTCGATCGTTTTCCAAGTGACATCTGTTATATATGGTACGCATCGGGGTTTCTTTATCCTGTGGGTGAGCATCGCCACCCCATTAAGTCGGACGGCAGAACCGCACACAAAACGGTCACCGAAGCGAGTACAAAAGCCCGGACGTGACGGCGGTTTCGCCGAACGCTCACGATAAGAGAACCGTCCTAAACGTTATCTATCATGTAAATTAATTGTAGACTATGACATACGATGTGCTCGTGCCGGTCGATCGAACAGCCGATCGCGCGGAAAATCAAGCCAAATACGCATCACGTCTGGCCGAGACTGTACCCGGCGTCACGATAACGTTCCTTCACGTTTTGGCACCCGATACTGGCTCAGATCCCGACGACGTATCGTTTTCAGCGATCGACACCGTCGGCGAGGTCGTGACGCATCTCGAAACCGGGGGGCTATCCATCGAACGATCAATCAGGCAGGGAAACGTTTCCGAACAGATCGTTCGGTCCGCGAACGAACTCGATGCCGATGAAATTGTTATGGGGGGTCGAAAGCGAACCGGTGTTACGTCGGTACTTCTCGGAAGCACAGTCAGGGACGTGGTAGTGTCCGTCGATCGTCCCGTCACCATCACCGGCACGAACGTCGTGCTCGGAGAGGGAAAGCGTCGAGTGCTCGTGCCGGTCGACACCAGCGACGATCGTGCCCTCCGACAAGTAGAATACGTCAATTCCCTCTCGAACGAATCGGCAGCTATCGAATCGACAGTACTGTACGTATTTCCCCATCTCGATTACACGGGGGCACCATCGCACGAGTTCGAGGAGATCGACGCCGCAGTCCACGCTGCGGAGTACCTCGAGGAGCGTGGAATCGCTGTCGATCGCGTCGCGACGGGTGGAGAAGTCGCTCGGACGATTGTAGAAGCCGCCGACGAACTCGATGTCGACGGCATCGTCATGGGCGGTCGAAAGCGGTCCGGTGTCGCGAAGGTGCTCATCGGAAGCACGGTGATGGACGTGATGACGTCGGCAACCCGGCCGGTCACGATTACGGGATAACGATTTCACAAAGCTGGTCGAATCCCAATGGATGGGCAGGTCGTCCACCGACCCACAAAATATATCATAATTTATAAGTTGTGTTTGTTTTGTTATCGTCCATTATCAAAATATAGTTACAATTACGGAGTTAGGGATGTAATTGACAACGCGAAAAACGCAATACGTAGTATTATCTATCTTCTGATTCAGGCAACCTATTCCCATCAATAATCTTATGTTTACCAACCGGGGTAACTACGGGCGTACAACAAACATGGACGCGGACCTCCGAACGATACCGATAAATTCGACGGGCGCTGGTCAGTGGTTTTATACGTAGGACCCCAATCGCCGCTCATGCCATACACGTACTCAGGGGACGCACACAAACGGCTTTTTCAGTCCTATCTCGCTGACGAGGATCCGTTTCCGACCAGTCCGTCAATGGAGTTTCCGCAACGAACACACCGCTGTGCAGAGGTGGCGGCCCTACAGCGACTCCTGTTTCCACACTGCTGGAACGCCGAAGCGCTGCTCGAAGACGAATCGACACTCCGGGTTGGACTCGAAGAGCTCGCCGAACTCTTTATCACCGGGATACGACCGTACGTGGAAACGGCCCCCAACGGGACCCCAGCGGACCCGTCCACAATCGCCGAGTCAGTCCTCGATTCGATCCCCTCGCTCCGGGAAACGTTAAAAAAGGACGTCGAAGCGGCCTACAAGGGTGATCCCGCCGCACGCACGTATCTGGAGATCATCCGATCGTATCCGGGGTTTCACGCGATACTGATTCAACGGGTGGCCAACGCGCTCTACGAGGGTGGTGCGGTCGGCTACGCCCGCGAACTCACCGAATACGCGAAGACGGTGACCGGTATCGACATCCACCCGGGGGCTACGATCGGCGAGTACTTCTTCATCGACCACGGAACCGGCGTCGTCATCGGCGAAACCGCGACCGTCGGCGATTGGGTGCGCATCTATCAGGACGTGACCCTGGGAGCGTTGCACTTCGAAGAACGCGAGGACGATTCGCACATGCTAAAAAAGGGGTACAAGCGACATCCAGACATCGGAGATCACGTCGTGATCGGTGCGGGCGCGAAAGTGTTGGGACCGATCCACGTCGGCGATCACGTGAGCATCGGTGCGAACTCGTGGATCACCGAGGACATCCCGCCGCACACCAACGTGTACATCGCCGAACATCCGACCCTCGAGCGGAAGCAAACCGAGTGACGACGACCGACGAACGCCTCCGCAGTCGGACACTCATTCGATCGACTGTCGGTCCCTTCGGTCGACTGTCGGTCCCTTCGGTCGACTGTCGGTCCCTTCGGTCGACTGTCGGTCCCTTTGATCGACCGTGTGGCCCTTTGGTCGACTGTCTGTCCCTTTGATCGACCGTGTGGCCCTTTGGTCGACTGTCTGTCCCCCTAGGCGATCGGTTTAAACGGTTGTCGTAATCCACCCGCGTGATTAACTACCCAGACAGTCGCGGTTTGGACCATGATCACCGCGTTCGCGTGGACCAACCGACTTGGCTGCACCCAACTGGGGTCGAACCGCTTCGCCGACCGATCGTTTTTCACCGCCGAGAGC